>MNDM01000073.1 GCA_001914955.1 Nitrospirae bacterium 13_2_20CM_2_62_8
GTTCTGGTACGAGTCACCACCCAGAATGAACAACCATTTCCGATCACCGCAGCCGCCCCCAACAATAACGGAAGCCATGAGGTCCCCGACACCTGCGTCACATAGGTCCCCCAGGCCACCCCGGCGAAGATCGCCATATGGACGACGTTGTCCGCCGTAATGTCTAGTTGCTCGCCGAACCGCGATTGCCTGTGGGTCAACCGGGCCACCTCGCCGTCACAACAGTCCACGATCGCAGCGAGCTGGAACAACAGCGCCCCCATCAGGCCGGCCGTGTAGCTCCCCACTCCAAACGACGCGGCGGCCAGCAGACCGATGACCATGGACAGGACCGTGATCGCGTTCGGGGACAGGCCGGTTCGCAGAAAGATAGGGGTCAGGGAAGCGGACACCTTCCGGTTGAAATACCGGTCAACGAACCCGTCAAGGTCTGCATCCGCTGGCCTGCGCACGTCCGCCACGTGGTGTAAGGTGGGATCCATGACCCGCGTTCCTCAATCCAACTTCGGCAGGACGTCCCGCTCCGCGCGGGTCACATCCTCCGGAAAGTCGATCTCGATCCAGGGCAGCCCACCGATTTTTTCGAACCCGACCTTGGCCCGGGTGAAGAATTCATGGAGCGCATCCTCGTACTCCTTGTCCAATTCACCGCGGTCAACGCAGGTCTTGAGAGAATCGATCATGTGGCCAGTATCTGCGCGCTGCACCTTCAAGAATCCGACTCCCTCGCCGGCCAGGTCGTAGCGGGATGGCATCTGCTTGGTGAGCGCCACCACGCGCCCGCCGCGTACGATCGCCATGCACTCCTCGGTTCGTTGGGTCACCGTCTCGTCCAGCAGCAAGGCGGTCGGCCAGGAGGATTCCATGAGTCGGCGGAGCAGTTGCCGGTGAAACAGGACATCCGCGTCCATGATCAACACGTCGTCGTCCAATTCGGCCCGAGCGAGCCACAGGGACGTCATGCTGCCTCGCTGATACTGCTCATTCACCAGATAGCGAACCTCAACTCCGCAGCCGCCGGTCCCTACCGCGGCGCGGATCATGTCCTGCTTGTAGCCGACCACCACGACCGCCTGCTTGATGCCCACGCCCGCGAGCGCCTCCAGATACCGGAGCAGCAGCGTGCGTCCTCCCAGCTCGATCAAACACTTGGGATGGTGCTGCGTGACGGGCCAGAGCCGTTTCCCGACACCGGCTGCAAGGAGAATCGCTTTCATGAGCGGACCGCCGCCGTCTCCAGCACCTGCTGGAAGGCCGCCAGAAAGCCTTCGATATCACCCTCGGTCAATGCGCCCATATTCGCCACGCGAAAGATTTTGCTCTCCAGTTGACCCTGCCCCGCGTAAATGACATAACCCCGCTCCTTCAGTCGGTCATGCAGGGTCTGATAGGTCATGCCAGGAGGCAGATAGTACGACGTGATGGTGTTGGACCGGAACTCCGGCGGAAGCATTGGCTGCAGGCCCAACGCGCTGAGTCGTTGACGGATGAGCGAGGAGGCTTTTTTATAGCGCTGGATGCGACGGGCAACACCTTCCTCCAGCAACTCATTGAGGGCCTCATCGAAGGCATAATACACCTGCACAGCCGGTGTAAAGGGAAGGGTTCCTTTCTCCTCGTCTTCATAATAGTGCGGCAGGTGCAGGTACCAGGAGCGCTTGGGATAGCCCTTCATACGATCCATGAACCCCTTGCGGACCAGCACGAAGGAAGCCCCGGGGAAGCCTTGAATACACTTCCCCGCGCTGCCGGCGACCATGTACATGTGCGGGCCTGCGATGTCCAGTTCTTCTCCCCCGAGCCCGCTCACCGAGTCCACGAGAAAGACGCGGTTCTGGCTGTCCACCACCTCCGCGATTTCTTTGACCGGATTGATCAGCCCGGTCGTCGTCTCGTGGTGCACGAGCGCCACCACATAGACTTCCGGGTGCTGCCGCAGGGCCAGCCGCAGTCGCTCCGGATCCGGTCGCGTCTCCCACTCCAGCTTGAACTCGGACACGCCCAGCCGATGTACACCGAGAATCGAAGAGATGCGCTGTCCGTAGACGCCGTTGTTGATGACCAGCGCCCGCTTGCCCAGCGGCAACGAAGACAGGACGGCGGCCTCCACGGCGGCCGTCCCGGACCCGGTCAGGACCACTGCCGTATAATCCGACTCGGCCCCGGGCACGAAGGCGTTCAGCAGCTTCTGCCGGATCCCGTAAAGCAGCTCCGCAAACTCGGACTCCCGGTGACAGATATCAGGACGCTGCAGCGCCTTCCGCACGCGCTCCGAGACATTCACCGGTCCTGGATTCAGCAGAATCATCAGTCCCCAGCCGTTTAGTCAGTTAGGTCAGTTATTTCAGTTTTGTCCGTTAACGGACTCAACGGATCAACGGACCCAACGCTCATTCTATTCAATTGCTTTCATGAACCGCCGCGTGATCTCGCGCGGGTCCAGTGGAACCCGGTCCACATCCTCAGCCTGTTCCGTCACCTTCACGAGCAGCATGCTGGGCCCGTCCTTCGCCAGCATCTGCTTGAGCTCGTAGACCAAGTCCTCCCGCTCCCGGACCCGCTCCACGTGCACATAGCCTGCCGCCTTGGCCACCTGTTCCAGCCGCACGACCCTTGAAAAGGTGGGTTGATTGCCCGTGCTGCCGTACACTTCATTGTCGAGCACCACGTGGAGAAAGTTTTTGGGCTTCAACGCGCCGACGGTAGCCAGCGTCCCCATCCCCATGAGGACGTTGCCGTCGCCATCCAACACCACCACTTTCTTGGCGGGCTTCGACAAGGCCACCCCCAACCCGATCGCAGGCGCGACGCCCATCGAGCCGATCATGTAGAAATGCGTGGGACGGTCCGCCTGCTTGCAGGCCTCTCGGGACGGAAAGCCGTTACAGATGATGACCGGCTGATCGGTCAGGAGTTCCAACACCGCGCCGATCGCGCGCGCCCGGCTCTGGATGGTCCCCTCCTCGGGTCTCACGGCTGGATGCCCCTGACCACGCCCTTCTTCAGGAGCAGCGCGAGTGGAATCCGTTGTTTCATGAAGGTCTCCGCCGTCCACTTCAGGTCATCTCCGGCGGTCTGCTCCGACAGCGTCCGGTGCGGGATGCGCACCGCGTCGAGGAGTTGCGTCATGGTCTGGCCCATGATGAGGTGCTCGGGCGCATCCTTGCCTTGAAAACCCCGCCAGGAAACGATCAACAGGCAGGGTTGCTGATAGATCAGGTTCAGGGAAAGAAGGGTATTGAGGCAAGTCCCCAGGCCGGAATTCTGCATCAGCACCACGGGGGTCTTGCCGGCCATGTAAGCGCCGGCCGCCATGGCCACCGCCTCGTCCTCACGGACGGCCGGGGTGTACAGCCGCCGTTCCATCAGCGTGGCGATGATGCCGCCCAGGTTCGAGTCTGGCACGCCGGTGAAGAAATCGAACCCAATGTCCTCCAACGACTTGACGAAATCATCGCTCTCGATCATAGCTCGCTCAGCGGACAGCCAAAACAACAACGGCCGGGCGCACAGGTCCGGCCGCAAAAGTGGATCGCATTATAGCGGAGCGAGGGTGGTTTCTCAACCAGTTGGCGCGGTTGCCTTCGGAATCTGATCATGTTACTGTGCCCCGCATTCCGGTAAGCAGGCCCATGCGACTCGCGCCCGCACTCGGCATCCTGGTCGGCCTCGGCTGGTTCGCCGCGCTTCTCGTGCCGCCGATCGCCTCTTCCGGCAATCTGCTGGATGACCCGAAGGGCTTTCAGGGTATCGTCTGGGGCTCGGCCCTTACCTCGTCGCCGGATCTCGCCCTGTCCGAAACGGGGGAACACGTGAATGGCTACGATCTCAAGGGGAGTCCACCGCCGTTGGGTGACGCCAAAGTGGAGTCGGTGCGCTTCTATACGTATGACGGGGCATTTGCCCGGGTGATCATCCGCTACCGCGGCAAGACCACTCACGAACAGGTGATGCTTTATCTCCAAACGCGATTCGGCCCGATCGAGCGGACGCCCGGTCAGATGACCCGCGGGCTGAATCAACAGTATAATTGGCGCGGGCCCGACACCGAGATCAACCTGACCTATGACGGCCGGGGAGAACGCGGCTTCGTGTTCGTCGAAAGCCGCACGCTCGCGCCGAGGTTCAATGACAGCCTGTCCGAGACCGGATACTGACCGCACCGGCCATGCACGCCTCTTCCCCGTTTTCCATTGACAACCGAAGGGGCCTTCTCGCATAGTCACGCGCCATGCATAACGCCACCAAGCTCAGAGACCTGCTTCACCGGTCCGGGATCGTCACAGCCGTCGGGGCCCACGATGCGCTGAGCGCCAAGCTGGTCCAGGAAGCAGGCTTCGACGCCATTTGGGCGAGCGGGTTCGGCATTTCCGCCGCGCTCAAGTGCATTCCCGACGCCAGCTTCGTCACCCTGACCGAGCAGCTCGACGTCGAACGGAACATGGTCGAAGCCGTCGGCATTCCGATTATCGCCGACTGCGACACCGGCTACGGGAACGCGCTGAATGTCATGCGCACCGTCACGGACCACGAACGGGCCGGGATCGCCGCGATCTGTATCGAGGACAACGTGTTTCCGAAGCGGTGCAGCTTCTATGCGGGCGTCCGCCGCGAGCTGGTCCCCATCGACGAACATTGCGGGAAGATCAAGGCCGCGAAAGCGGCGCAGACCGTGCCGGATTTCATGGTCATCGCCAGAACCGAGGCGCTGATCGCAGGCTGGGGGCAGGAGGAAGCGCTCAAGCGCGCCGAGGCCTACGCGAAGGCCGGCGCGGACGCCGTGCTAATCCATTCCAAGTCGCCGACTTTTGACGAGCTCAAAACCGTGGCCCGGAAGTGGTCCGGCCGCGTCCCGCTCGTCGTCGTCCCGACGATTTTCGACGGCGTCACCGCGACCGAACTCCAGGAGGCTGGCTTCAAGATTGTCATCTACGCGAACCAGGTGATCCGGGCCGGCATCAAGGCGATGCGGGACGCCCTGGCGGTCATCAAGCACGATACGCGCCCGGGCGCCGTCAACGACCGCATCGTGAAGCTCAACGAGGTGTACGAGCTGGTCGGCGTGCCCCAGATGGAGGAGGATGAGCGGCGGTTCCTGCCGGTCGGGGCCGAGCAGATCACCGCGATCATCGCCGCCGCCGGCTTCGAGAAACAGCTCCTGCCCCTCATCGAAGACAAACCGAAGTGCCTGCTCGACATTAAAGGGAAAACCATCTTAGAGAGGCAAGTGGCGGCCCTGCACGACTGCAACATCAAACAGATTGCTCTCGTGCGCGGCTACAAAAAGGAAGCGATCACGCTTCCCAACCTCCGCTATTACGACAACGACCGGTATGAAGAGACGGGAGACCTGTTCTCACTCCTCTGCGCCGAGCCCGAGATGAAGGGCCGGTGCCTGTTTCTCTACGGGGACATTATCTTCGACGTCGCCGTGTTGCAGAAGCTCTTGAAAAGCCCGGCCGACGTCTCGCTCGTGGTGGACCTCGCCTGGTACGACCAGCGGCAGCGCGGCCTTCCCAATCTGCCGACCAAGCCAGATCTGGTGATGCTGCAAACCCCGCCCGGCGCCAGCTACTTGTCCCGGTACGTCCTGCCGGAGGAGGAGAACCGCGTCCTCAAGATCGGACAGGACCTCCCGCACGACCTGGCCCACGGGGAGTTCATCGGGCTCGCCATGTTCTCCGACAAGGGCATCGAGGCGTTCAAACGCGCCTATCGGGAGGCGCGCAAGAAGTATGAGGCGAAAGGGTTTCACGAGGCCGGCACCTTCCTCCGCGCCTCGTTCTCGGACATGCTCCAGGAACTGATTGACACCGGCCACACGGTCAGTAGCGTCCCCATCTTCAAGGGCTGGGTGGAAGTAGACTCGTTCGAAGAGTATCAGCAGGCGTGGGCGAAGATTCGGCAGTAGCCTCTCGGACCCCTCTTCAGCTCAGGGATTTCTCGCCGCTATAAACACAATCTGCCGCCGGCTTGTCGCGGAGGAGCCTTCCGTGATAACGTGGTGAGTGATCACTCACTCACCAGGCCGTCCATGAAGGCACCACCGCCATCCAGATTGCTCCGGTCTGCCGGACAGGAGCGCCAGGCCAGCATCATCGCCGCCGCAGCCGCTCTGTTCGCCGCCAAGGGCTTCAACGGAACCACGACGCGGGAGATCGCGAAGACCGCCGGGATCAGCGAGGCGCTGGTCTTCAAGTATTTTCCCACGAAGCGCGCGCTCTATGCCGCGATCCTGGCAGAGAAGGCGCCGCTGTCCGAGCTCCTGGCGGCCGTCGAGGAGGCGGCCCGGAAGCGGGACGATGCGCGGGTGTTCACGATGGTCGCCAGCCACCGCATCCGGCGTGGAGCGGACCCGTCGCTGCTCCGCCTGCTCCTGTTCAGCGCGCTGGAGGGGCATGAGCTGTCGGACATGTTTTTCCAGAACCAGCATCGCGTGTTTTACGATTATCTGGCCGGCTATATCGCGCGGCGCATCCGCGAGGGCGCCTTCCGCCGCGTGGATCCCCTCCTGACCGCGCGGGCCTTCATGGGGATGATCGCGCACCACCGGCTCCTCCACGAGATCTTCCGGGTGCCGTTGCATGGTTCGCCGGAGGATACCGTGGCCACCTATGTCACGCTGTTTCTCGACGGCGTCCGGGCCAAGCCTCCGGGCACGAAAAGAGACGGGAAGGCCTCTCGATGAACAGGGTCAGACAACCACTCTTCCTGATGGTCGCCGCGGCGGCGATCCTCGTGCTGGCCGGCCTCGTGGTGTTCCGCCTGAGCAGCATCGGGGCGAAGGGCGACACGCGCCAGGGACGCGTCATCACGGTCGGCACGACCCTGCCGATCCGAGGGGACCTGGACGTTCGACTCTCATACACGGCCGACATCCAACCCAATCAACAGGTCAATCTGTTTTCCCGGGTGGACGGCTATATCGCCAAGATCCACGTGGACAAGGGGGACTTCGTCAAGGCGAACCAGTTACTCGTAGAGATCGACCACACGGATTACGTGCATGCGGTGAACCGAGCGAAAGCGAACCTGGCGGCGGCCCAGGCGGAGGTCATGCGGCAGGACGCGAACATCCGCAACGCGACGCTGACCCTGGACCGGATGCGGGCGCTGATCAAGGACCAGTTCGTGTCGCAGCAGGATCTCGACACGGCGCAGGTCAATTACGATATCGCGGTCGCGCAGTTGGAGTCACTGCGGGCGCAGGTGAAGCAGATGGAAGTGGCCCTCCAGCAGGCGGAGACCAACTTGGCCTATTCGTACATCCGGGCGCCGTTCGGCGGCTACATCGCCGAGCGGAACCTCGATCCCGGCGCCTCTGTGACCGGGGCCACCGCCAGCACCTCCACCATGTCACGAGGCATTCTCACGTTGCACGAGGTTCAGGTCGTGCGGACCCTGATCGAGGTGGTCGAGAAAGACATCCCGCTGGTCGCGATCGGCCAAGTAGCCGAGGTCCGGGCGGAGGCCTACCCGGACCGTGTCTTTATCGGGAAGGTCACGCGGGTTGTGCAGGCCCTCAATCGAGCCACCCGCACCATGACCGTGGAGGTGGATCTCCCGAACACCGACCACGCGCTCAAAGGCGGCATGTTCGCCCGCGTTGAAGTGGTGGTCGGCACGCACCCGGATGCGATCCAGATTCCGATCGATGCCCTGACCCGCCTGGAGGACCTCCAGTACGTGTACGTCGTCCGGGACGGCAAGGCCTATCAGGTCCCGGTGGAGATCGGCAGCCGAACGGAGAACCGGATCGAAATCACCAAGGGGCTGACCGGCACGGAGCCGGTCATCGTCTCGGGCAAGGATCTGGTCAGCGACGGCACGCCCGTGCAGGCGCATCCGGTCGAACAGTCATGAGTAATGAGTGACGAGTAACGAGTCCATGCCAGGGCAATCGCTCATCACTCATCACTGATCACTCGTTACTATTGTCGAACTATGTGGCTGACGCTGCTCGCTCTTAGAAACCGGATCGGCATCCTGATGCTGTCGCTGGCGATGGTGGTGCTCGGCGCCACGTCCCTGGAACGCCTTCCGGTGGATCTCTTTCCCAACATCCAGGTGCCGGTGGTCTTCGTCGGCGTCATCTATAAGGGCGCCCCGCCTCTCGACATTGAAAAAAGCGTGATCTATCCCATCGAGAAGGCGGTCAGCTCCGCCTCGAACGTGGAACACGTCGAATCCTTTTCCAAACAGGGCATCGGAGCGGTCCAAGTCTGGTTCAACTGGGGGGCCGACATCAACGTGGGGCAGATGGAGGTGATGCAGCGCATCACCCAGATTCTGAACAGTCTCCCGCCCGCCATCATGCAGCCCTTCGTCGTCAAGTTCGACGTGTCGAACATCCCCGTCGCCTTCGTCACGGTCTCGGGCGGCAACCTGGATGAGCGGGCGCTCTACGACATGGCCTTCAACACCATCGCGCCCCAGATCGAGCAGATCGCCAACGTGGCGGCGGCCACGGTGGAAGGCGGCAAAGTCCGCCAGATCAACATCAATCTGGACCCCGCCCTGCTCAACGCGCGGGGGCTGTCGATCCTGGACGTGGTGCGCGCGGTCAAGGCCTCGAACCTCATTCTCCCGTCCGGCGACATCAAGGCCGGGAACCTCGATTACAACGTCTTCACCAACAACCAGTTCACCGCCGTCGAGCCGATCAACGACGTGATCGTCAAGGTCAACCCGCAGGGCAACCCGGTCCGGGTCCGCGACCTGGGCACCGTGACCGATTCCTCCGACACCCAAACCAACATCGTCCGCACGGACGGTCAGCGGTCGGTCTACCTGCGGGTGAACAAGCAGCCGACCGCGAACACGGTGGAGGTGGTCGACCTGCTAAGGCGGGCGCTGCCGAAGATGGTCGGGATTCCCCCCGGCGTCCAGCTTGGCGTGTCCTTCGACCAGTCCGTGTTTATCCGTTTGGCGATTAGGAATCTGATGGAGCAGGCCCTCGAAGGGTCCGTGCTCGCGGCGGCCATCATTCTGGTCTTTCTGCGCAACCTGACCAGCACGCTGATCATCTCGGTGGCGATTCCGCTCTCGATTCTGGTCACGTTCATCGTCCTATATTTCACCGGACAGACACTGAACGTCTTCACATTGGGCGGGCTCGCGCTGGGAGTGGGACGGCTGGTGGACGACTCGATCGTCGAGCTGGAGAACATCCAGCGTCACCTCAACACCGGTCAGAACCGTTGGGAAGCCCTGCTGGAAGCGGCGCGCGAGGTGGCGATGCCGATCTTTGCCTCGACCGTGACCACCGTGGTGGTGTTTCTGCCGATCTTCTTCGTGGTTGGAATCGCCAAGCTGCTGCTGATTCCGCTCACGTTCACGATCGCCATCGCGCTGTTCACCTCCTTCTTCATCTCGCGCACGGTGACCCCCGCGCTCTGCTTCAAATATCTCAAGCCGGAGCGTGAGGCCCACCGCTCCATGCCGGACTGGTGGGTGCGGTTCATGGACTGGAGCCGGGGCCGGTATGAGGCGATCGATGACCGCTATCAACAGATGCTCTCCTGGGTCTTGTCCCACCGGAGGGTCCTGATCGGGTCGGTCATCATGATCTTCGTCGGATCGCTGGCGCTGGTGCCGGCGATCGGCACCGAATTCATTCCCGTGACGGACGAGAGCCAGTTCCGGATTCTTGTCCGCGCGCCGGTTGGGCAGAGGGTGGAGAAGACGGAGCAGCAAGTCATGGAGGTCGAGCGCGTGCTCCGGGAGACCATCCGGCCGGAGGAGCTAGAAAGGATCGTCTCCAGCACCGGGGTGTTGGCCCAGGGTCGCTCCTCGCTGTTCAACCCCAACACCGGCCCGCACACCTCCATCGTGCAAGTGTATCTGGTCTCGCCGGACCGGCGTCGCCGCAACCAGATCCAGATCATGAACGAGGCCCGGCCCAAGGTGCTCAAACTGTTTCCGGGTGTGGCGATGTTCTTCGACCCCGGCGGGATCGTCAAGCGGGTGACCAGCTTCGGGTCCCAGAAGTCGGTGGATGCGGAGATCTACGGGTACGAGTTCGACAAAGCCCGCGGGGTCATCCGGCAGGTGGAAGCGATCATGAATCAGACCGCGGGCCTGGCCGACATCGAGGTCAGCCGGGAGGAGAACTACCCGCAACTGGACATCACGGTGGACCGTGAGAAGGCCGCCCTGCTGGGCATCAGCGAGACGGATGTGGCCAACGCCGTGCTGTTCTCGCTCAACGGGAACGGCCAGACCGATCCGATCATCTACACCGACCCCCAGACCGGGAACGAGTATTACATCAGCGCCTGGTTGGCCGAACAGTATCGGAAGAATGTGACCGATCTGGAGCAAATCCTATTGACGAGCCGATCGGGTGAACCGGTTCTGCTCAAGAACGTGGCAGCGATTCGATTCAATGCGGGTCCCGTCAAGATTGACCGGAAGTATTTTCAGAGAGTGGTCCACATCACCGCCAACCCGGTAGGCCGCGACCTGGGCTCCATCGGGGAGGAATTAGAAGCGCGGTTTGCGGAGATTCACCTTCCCCCCGGCTTCAGCATCCGGCTGGCCGGCCAGGTCCAACAGCAGCGCGAGACCTTCGCGGGCTTGATCTTTGCGAGCGTCCTCGCTTTGGTGCTGGTCTACATGGTGATGGCGGCCCAGTTCAAGTCTTTGATCGATCCCTTCATCATCATGTTCGCCATCCCGATGGGCTTCCCGGGAGTGATCTGGATGCTCTTCTTGACCGACACCACGCTGTCCACCACGTCCTTCATGGGCGTCATCATGATGCTCGGGATCGTGGTGTCGAACGGCGTGCTGCTGGTGGACTATACGAACGTGCTGCGCCGCCGGGGCAGACCCCTGCGGGAGGCCGTGGTCCTGGCTGCCCGCACGCGGCTGCGGCCGATTCTGATGACGTCGTTGGCGACCGTGTTCGGGCTGATGCCGATGGCGCTGGGCCTGGGAACCGGCGGAGAGACGAACGCCCCCCTGGCCCGCGCCGTAATCGGAGGGCTCAGCGTCTCGACCGCCTTGACCCTGTTTCTGATCCCGACCCTGTACCTGATCCTGGAGGAACGATTCCCGAGGAAGTCAGACCCGGGCATGGGTGCCGATGGGGGAGACGGAAAGTCGGAGGTGCCGGTGGCGGTCGCGACCCGCGTCAGGGTTTAACCCGGGTTACGTATGAAGGGGGACCCGCTGCTGCCGGAACGAGGAGAGCGGCTCGGCCAGCCGGTGATCCTGACCTATCCCGTGGGTGACTTTGACCGCGACCCGGCCAACCATTTGACGGTCAATCACCGTGGCTTTTTCCATGGAGCTGAGCAGTAAGCAGAGATCACACAAGGTATTCACCTTTCTCGGGATGCCCCCGCACGCCCGAAAGATCAGCGAACAGGCGTCCCGCGTGAAAATCTCCCGCTTACAGCCCGCCACCGCCAGGCGAAATCGAATGTAGCTCGCCACCTCGGCTTCCGAAAACGGGCCAAGATGATAGCGAATCGCCACCCGCTGATAAAACTGATCTAAGCGCTGGAGGCGGGTTCTGAGCTCAGGTTGGCCCAGCAGCACAAGCGTCAGCAAAAATCGGTCGTTGAGCTGAAAATTGAGCAGCAACCGGAGCTTTTCGAACATTTGATCGTCTCGAATCACCTGCGCCTCGTCGATAATGAGCACGGTGTCCACTCCCCGTTTCAGATTATCGAGCAACCGGTCGTTCAGGCGATGGTGAAGGTCCAGTTCGGACCCGGCCGAATCAATCCCTAGTTGGTACAACACTTCCCTGAACAGTTGAGCGTCCTCAAAGGACGGATCGGCGATCAGCGCGGTATCATATTTTTCCTCAGCCAGATGGTCCATCAGGGTCCGGCTCAGGAGCGTCTTGCCGCAGCCGATTTCCCCGGTCAGGATCACGGCCCCTTTTCGGGCCTCGATTCCATAGAGTAACCGTTGAAGGGCTTCCTCATGGTTGGGCGAGGGGAAATAGTATTTCGGGTTCGGAGTGTTCTGAAACGGCATCTCCTGAAACCCCCAGTGCTCCGTATAGTGCCCGGTCCCATTCAGCCGGGATGGTTCCGGAGACGGGTGTGAGAGTGGCACCAAACGGAGGTCGGTGCCCGAGTCCCCTGCAGGCTTCCCCGTCTGACTCTCCTGCGGAACAGTCTGAAGCTGAGGGCCTTCCACCGGGTCCACCGGCAAGTTCGCATGCAGCATGCTCACTTCCTGAGGGGGAAGCATGGCCGCCCAGTCCTGCTGGCCGCCATGATCGCCGTTGTCGGACCACGTGAGAGGCGGGTCCTCCGAGTTTGCATGAAGTTCTCCAATCTCGGTCCTTTCGCTGACGAGCGGCGCCCGCATCCGCTGCTGGGCACTCCCGAACAAGGCCGACGCGAGCACCAATGCCAGCGAGATCCAGAGGGTGTGGGCCAGCGTAAACACAGCGGCGGTTCGCACATCAAGAGTCACATTCTGGGACCACAACTGATGACACAGTGTACCGGCGGCCTCCTGCGCCGGCGCTGTACCCATGGCCTTCGCGAAGTGATCTCGGGCACATAACCCGACGGCCTCAAGCGGGACCAACTGGGCCACGAGCCAGACACCCAGTATGACACTGACCAGGCTGCTAGCCAGAAGCCCGCGTCGGATGGACTTGGCGTGCGTATCCATTAGGGTATGAGGTGAATCGACGCACATCCCGTGCCAGAAGCTCGCCCGGGATGGACATAGCCTATGTATCCACAACGGATATGGGTAAGCCAAGCTGTCCTCTACAGGATGTCGGGGTTGTGCATGAGGGGTATGAGGAGAGCCTCATGGCCGACATCGTACACTGGATTCAAAGAATGACCCTGGGACCTGTTCGGCAGATGCGAGGGGGAGGGCTAGTGCACCGAAGGAAAGAGGCTTTTCAACTGAATGGCCAATCCCAGGTCGCCGCTGATGCGGAGGCGACCGGACATGAACAGCGAGGGGCCGTCAAGTTGCCCGCCCAAAACATCCAGACAGTCTTCTCCAGACATGGAGAAGATGACGTGCGGGTCAGGATGGACTCCTTCTTGGACCGAACAGGCTCCTCGCTTGACCACCAGATGGTATTGACTCCCCTGTGGACCGGTCAGATCAAACTGATAGACGGCCACAAGTCCTTCCGCCGCCTCGGCGTCGAACTTCCCCGGCAGCCCTTGGAAGAAATCTTTCACTGACTTCGTAGTCATGGGCGGGCAGTCTACCCCATTCCTCGAGTTATTGACAAGCTCAAGACCCCTCAGACACAATCACAGCCATGCCGCCGACTCCTACGGACCAGCCGGATCAGACCGCCGCGGCGCTGGCCGACGTGCCGGACCGCACCTGCACCTGGTGCAAGGTGCCGATGGAGAAGCGCCTCGTCGCCGGCGGCCGATTCGTGCATTACACCTGCCCCAAGTGCATCTTCCAACACACCTCGCTCCGAGGAAAAAAGTAGGAACGCGTCGGGTGGACCAGTCTCGGAAATGAGATCGCCCGAGTCGAAGAGATCGGAGAGGGAAGGAGCCCGAACCGGTCTACTACTCCAGGTCGAGGAGGAGGGCCTGCGTTTTGTGAATCCATCCCCGTTCAGCCGGGGTCCCCAACGCCAGCCGTAGGGCCTTCATGAGCTCACGCGCGGCCTCGGCTTTCTGCCCTGCGGCCCTCAACGCATGACCCAGGTTGGCGTGAGCCGCCGCAAAATCCGGCTCGAGGCGGACCGCCAGGCGATGCTCCACAAGGGCGCCCTCGAGATCTCTCACGGCCAGGAAGGCGTTGCCGAGGTTGGTGTGGGCTTCCGCGGCAGCCGGCTTGAGCCGAATCGCCATTCGGTACTCCGCGATGGCTCCCTCAAGATCGCCATTCTCGTACAACATAACCCCGAGGTTATTGTGGGCCGTGCCATAGTCTGGTTTGAGCCGAATGGCCTCGCGGTATTCGGCCATCGCGCCGCGCAGGTCACGCTTCTCCTTGAGCCCATTCCCGAGGTTGTTGTGGGCCTCGGCATGGGCCGGCTCGAGTATGAGCGATGCGCGATGCGCCGCAATCGCGTTGTCATAGTCGCCCATGCCTTCGAGCGCGATTCCAAGGTTCGTGTAAATTCTCGCGCTGTCGGGCCTCTGGCGTATCGCCGCCCGGTATTCGTGGACTGATTCGGCGTAGTGACCTTGTTCGTACAACACTTGACCCATCCTGACATGCGCCTCAGGCTCGGATGGATCGAGCGCCAGGGCCTGCTCCGTTAGGCTGCGTGCCATGGTCCGCCCGCCGACGGAGGAGCTCCCCGCGGTGAGCGTTCCGCCCGATCCTCCCAGAGCCTCGAAGGCCTGCGTGAGCAGATGGCCTGCATCGGCCCCGGCGTGGGCTTCGACCGGGCTGACCAAGGCACTGGCCAGCAGGAGCGCCCGGAATGTTGCAAGGTAAGGCATTATCGACGCCTCCGCGTTTCACTTTAAGCCTACCTCGGAGGTCATAAAGATGCCATTACCAACCGCAGCGGGCCGGCTAAAGATTGCGTAAAAACGTCACCGAATACGCAGGGTGACCGTCAGTACGTGATTGTTCTTAGCTCAGGCAGCTCGCCGATTCGCTCCTCGACGCGAAAGGTGACGCGGCCGACGACGCGCCCATCCTCGGTTTCCACATCAACCCGCCAGTCCCCCGGGTTCAGGCTCTGCTTGACCGTATAGGCGCGGTAGCCCGCTGCTCGGCCCCCGGAGATGGAAATGGGAATCCGGTCCGCCGTCATGAACGGCCGAGCCTGTTCCCCGCTCTCAGGACGGTACTGCCAGTGGTGATAAATCGTCGTGCGCAAATCGACCGGGGCAAAGACGGCCGTAAAGCAATACACGGGATCTTCGCCTCGGAACGGATCATCCGAACGCTTCCAGAACTGGTACCAGGCTTTCTCGAACGATAACTGATACCTGTCATCCGCCTTCGCGATCTTGTGGTAAATCCCGCCGAACTTCAGCGACAGAGGAACCGGCGGGATCCAGTTGAGAAAATAGAAGCCCACCAGGATCACGATCGTTCCGATGGCCGGCGCGCTGGTGAGGAGGACCTCTTTCCGTGAGTGATCCCGGACTCCCTGATAAATCAACTCCACCACTCGCAGCGTTACGAGGCCGCTCACCACCGCGCCGAGCAGAAACACCGCGGTGTTCATCAAACCCGTCAGCACCGGAAGGAAAAAGGTGAAGAAACAGAACGTGACCAGCGCGTAGAGGGTGACCAGCAGCCTCACGCTGGACAGTCGGTCGCGCAGGAACTCGTTCGCCACGAGGAACGCGACGAGCACCGCAAAGAAGACGGCTGTGGTGGTTAGTGAGGCACTCCGGGAATAGAAGATCGTGTAGGCGCTGAACAGCCCGCCGAGCAAGAACTGGATGACCTTCGAATAGTACGGCCGCGCACGATCCAAGAGCTGCATGACATCCGATCCGGCTCCATCGGGCTCCGCTGGGGCGTTTCTCCCAAGCTCAGAACGGCCTGTGAGCACGATCAACAGACCCAGCAGACTCAGGTAGAACAGGAGAATCAGGTTATCCAGCAGGCGGTCGATGCGGGTGAGGGTCACGGTGTCGTAAGTCACGCCCGCGAAGAAAAACACGACCGGCAGGAAGGGCTTGGCGAGGGCGGCTCGAATCTTGGCGGCAGGCAGCATGCGGGAAGCCCGATGAACCGGTTACGGGAAAGGGGGAAGGGGCGCATAGGTCACCGGGAGGCTTAAAAGCTGCTCCAGCCACCCGGCCATCGCCTCCTCGCGAAGCGGCGCCCGGTTCAGCCGGACTTCGATCTGAAACCCGCCCTCGCTCCCCATGATGCCGATAATGGCCCAGGCATCCTCTCCGTCAGGCAACAGGCGCTGGGTTTGAAACTCGCAGAGCGTCGCATAGAGCCGGCCGGCCGGCGCGATGGTCAGGAGGAGTTCCGGCAGTTCATCCAACGGACAGTGCGCTGAGCAGCGATAGGCGTACCTGGCTCCGGACTCCACGCTGTGAAACTCCTCCAGCGCCGGTTCGGAGAACCCGGTCAGATAGGCACGAACGATCGCAGGCTCTCCACCGTACGTGGCCGCCAGCCGGCTGGCCGGCACGAGAAACTCGAACGGATCGGAGGAATTGTATTCGAATTGGCAGGGCCCGAAGGCGTCGGGCCATGAACAAAAGAAAGGCGTGCGATGATCGGCGGATCGTAATGCGAGGCTTCCGTTTGTCGTCGTGATCTCGATCGGCAGATCCAGCGACGTGATCGCCGCCTGAAAGGCGCGCCGACGTTCCTCGACCCACAAGCGGCGCCGGTCCTCGGCCCGGCTTTCCCCCGGTGTGATCACCTCGCTGGTGTGCAGACGCACTCGGATAAAGCCATGGGCCTGACGAAACCCGACCCAGAACATGTTGCAGCCGTCATGCGTGCTCAGGGCTTTTTCTAGCCGCCAAGGATGGCTCACCGAGCAATAGGTCCCCAGCGCTTGGTGCCGCCGATAGACGGTGTGGTACGCGCCGACCAACAGGAAAAAGTCTCCGCGCCAGGCCTCACGGATGTGAACCAGAGTCACGTCTTCAGTCGGCCACGGATCCAGCCGATCAAGATCCTCAGGAGCCTCGACCGGCCACTCCTCGACGTAGCAGATGACGTCTTTCGCAGGGACCGCCGGCTCCAGGCCCAACGCGGCCAGCCGCTCCCCCAACGCCAACACACCCCCGAACTCCAGCTTCGTTCGGGATTCCCACCGTCGCTCACGCATCAGGGCGACTCCGATCGAGCACCCACAGGCCGGCACCGACGTCCACCGTCATGGGGTGATGACGGGGAGGACTGCCCGCCACGCTTCGCGGCCGATTTCCACGAGCCGGCCTTCCCGGACGGCAGGGTCATCGAGGGGCACGAAGCGCGCGAGCTTGAAAAACCCACGGCCTGAGAGAACGGCGGACACCTCCGACTTGCGATCGTGGGTCAGTTCCAGCGTGTAGCCCTCCCCCCGCTTCCACTCCCAGAGGGACGGCCCCAAGCAGAGGGAGAGGTGACGGCCGGCCACCTGGTGATACCGGTTGATGAGATTCTGCTTGTAGCGTAGCACTCCTTCCCCTTCCAGGATCAGGGCAAAGACAAAATGATGGCCCCACCAGAACAACGAGCGGAAGGTAAACTTGTCATCCCCGAGGAAATGCTTGGGAAAGTCCAAATACTGGTAAGGGAAGTCCTCCAGCTGATCCCCCTTCACAAACTGGGATCTCGTCGAGTCAAAGTCCTTCGGGGCCAGAAGAGTGGCGCCGGCGAGCTCAGCCTTCAACCCGAGGTGCAGGAGATCGAGCGTCTCCCGGACCTTTTTCATGATGCGGGCCTTCGCCCGGAAAAATTGCTCATCGGCCACGAGACCGATTTCATCCGGTGTGAAGAAGAACGGCGCGTTCATGAATGGTTCGGGCTAGGAGGCCAGTCGCGCAAGACCAAGCAGCGCAAGGGCGCCGACCAAGTACGGAATCGCGCAGGAGTACAGCAGCGCTCGAAGAGGGCGATCCCCTGCGCGGCCTGTGTGCCGCGCACGTTGCTCCTTGTACACGAACTCGTAGGAGAGGACCAGGATGGTAAGAGTCAAACCGACGATCCGGCTGGAGCGCGGCCACGTATACTGACCGCTCACCAGAAAATCGGCGGTGAAAAAGCCGCTGCCGAACAAGACGACGGGGACGATGACCAGCCGGGCGCCTTCCGCAAGCCACGCGTGGCCCAGCGCCGAGGCCCGGCTCGGATCGAAGTCCGCTCGCGGCATCACGACCCGACCGCCAGCTTCCCACCCTCCTTGGGAAGCGGCCGATCCCGATTCTGCCGGCAGGTTTTGCACACGCGCGGGCGCACTTTCAGGAATTTGGTCTTCCCGCTCGACAGGCAACTATAGTGCACGAATTGGCCGCACACCGTGCAGCGCGACCAGCCGCCCCGCAACAGCGTGAAATTGCGGTACAGCCCCTTGCCGCAGACGCCGCAATTCCGGGGTTCGATGCCCAGTAGCATGGGCTCCCATTCACCACCGGCTTTCCGGAAACTCATGCGCGGCAGTATACTGGCAAGGAAGGCGAGAGGCAATAGGCGCGCCTCACGGCTAACCGTCTGCTGCGTTTGACACATCGCGAACCCATTTGCTAGGCTCTCGCCGGCTCCACAACCCAGACCCTAAACCTTTTTCGCCACGCATGGACATTGCCTCATACCTCGACCGGAAACGCGAGGAGGTGGATCGGTTCCTCGACACCGCGGTCCCCTCGGCGCAGACCGCCCCCGCCACCCTGCACGAAAGCATGCGCTACAGTCTGTTCGCCGGCGGCAAGCGCATCCGCCCGATCTTGGCGATGGCGTCCGCTGAGGCGGTGGGACAGCCGTCGAAGGCCATCCTGCCGATCGCGTCGTCGCTCGAGTTGATTCACACCTATTCGCTTATCCACGACGATCTCCCGGCCATGGACAACGACGACTACCGGCGGGGGAAGCTGACTAACCACAAGGTGTACGGGGAAGCCATGGCGATCCTCGCAGGAGATGCCTTGCTGACCCTGGCCTTCGATCTCTGCAGCCGCGCGGACCTCTTGGACCATCTCGATCCGATACGCCAGGTCCAGATCATTCATGAACTGGCGCTTGGCGCAGGCAATCTGGGTATGGTCGGCGGGCAGGTCCTGGATATTCAAGCCGAGAACAAGGACATCGACCTCGCCACGTTGCAGACCATCCACGCTCACAAGACCGGTATGCTCATTCGCGCAGCGGTGCGGATGGGGGCGATCGTCTCGTCCGCCACGCCCGCACAATTAAAACAGTTGACCGCCTATGCCGAAGACGTGGGCCTCGCCTTCCAGATCGCCGACGATGTGCTCAACGTCACCGGCACCCGCGAGGAGCTGGGCAAGAACGCCAACACGGACGCTCAGCGCGGCAAGAAAACCTACCCCTCCTTCTGCGGCGTCGAGGGCGCCCGGACGCTCGCCGATCAATGCGCCAATCGGGCGATCAGCCGGCTGGACACATTCGACGCCAAGGCCGATTCCTTACGGGAGCTCGCCCGGTACATCACGTCCCGCCGGAATTGAAGAGCATATGGCTGATAGCTTATGGCTTATAGCTTGAGACTTCCGTTTCCTGCCATACGCCATCGGCCATACGCCATCGGCTCCTACCGATGAAGGCCCTTGTGACCGGCGCGACCGGGTTCGTCGGAGCAGCGGTCGTGCGCAGGCTGCTTGCCGCCGGCATGGAGGTGCGGGTTTTGATCCGGCCCGACAGCGACCTCCGGAACCTGGGCGGGCTCAAGGTGGAACAGGCGCACGGGGACTTGCGGGATCGGGACTCCCTGCGTCGCGCGCTCTCCGGCTGCAGGCAGCTCTACCACGTGGCAGCCCATTACGCCCTCTGGGCCAAGACCCCCTCAATCTTCTACGAGGTGAACGTCACCGGGACCCGTGTCCTGCTGGAGACCGCCCGTGAGCTCGGCACCGAGCGGATCGTCTACACCAGCACGATCGGCGCGATCGGACTGCCGGCCGATGGGGGGCCGGGGACGGAGGAGACGCCGGTGTCGCTCGCCCAGATGGCGGGCGATTACAAGCGGTCCAAGTATCTGGCCGAGCAGGAGGTCCTCAAACTGGCCCGGACGGGCTTGCCGGTGGTCATCGTGAACCCCAGCGCGCCGGTCGGAGAACGGGACATCAAGCCGACGCCCACCGGCCAGATAATCGTGGACTTCATGAAAGGGCGCATGTGGGCCTATCTCGCAACCGGCATGAACCTGATTGATGTGGATGACGTGGCGGTCGGCCATCTCCGCGCCATGGAGCGGGGCCGAGTGGGCGAACGGTACATCCTGGGGAATCGAAACCTGTCACTTCGGGACATCTTTGACATACTCAGTGGGCTGACCGGCGTCAAGGCGCCCCGTATCAAGCTGCCGTGGCAGGCCATCCTCCCGCTCGCCCACGTGAATCGCTGGATCGCCGACTATCTGACCCATCGGCCTCCCCGGATCCCGCTGGAAGGAGTGCGGATGGCCAAGTACAAGATGCACTACGATTCCCGCAAGGCGCTCCGCGAACTGGACCTGCCGCAAACCCCGGTCGAGACCGCGCTGGAGAAAGCAGTCCGCTGGTTCCGGGACCATGGCTACGCCTAAAGACCGTAAGCGGTGAGGAGTGAGGGGTATGGATTTCCTTCTCCTTTTCATTAAGACAGTTGTCCTCCGGCCGTACGTGTTCCTGTTTCTGGCGGTCTCACTCTTCTCCGCTCGACGGCTCCTGGGCTGGCGCCGGACTGGCCTGTTCTTTGTTATTACTTGGGTTACCGCCTTCCTGTGTGAGTTTTCCTCCACCCGCACCGGGATTCCATTCGGCTGGTACCACTACACCGGGGCGACCGTTGGGCGGGAGCTGTACCTCACCAACGTCCCCTTCATGGATTCCATATCCTTCAGCTTTCTGCTGTACGCCAGCTACTGCCTGGCGCTGTTCCTTCTGATGCCGACTCGCCCGCCCCGCCGGAGCGACCAGGGGTTCCATTGGCCGAACCTCCTGCTCCCGCTCGACGCCCGCACCTCCTGGCCCGTCTTTGGCCTCAGCGTGCTGTTCTTCGTGCTGATCGACATGGTAATTGATCCGGTCGCGCTGCGAGGGGATCGCTGGTTCCTGGGACGGATCTATTATTATCCGGAACCCGGCGTGCACTTCGGCGTCCCCATCGCGAACTACATCGGCTGGGCCGTGGTGGGAACCATCGCCCTGTCCATCTATTTTCCGCTCGACCGCCGGTTGCCACCCTTGGAGCACGGGCGGGACCAAGCCGTGACAGCGGAAGTCCTGCTGGGCTGCGGGCTTTACTACGGCGTACTGATCTTCAACCTTGCGGTCACCTTCTGGATCGGGGAACCGCTCCTGGGCCTGACGGGGCTCCTGATGTCCCTGCCGTTCACGGCTCTGTGTCTGCTCAGGTTGCTGAAACGCTCGCCTGCCTCCCACGCGATCACGGTCTCAGACAACTGATGGCGAAGCGATGAGTCATTTCTGTATACTCAATCACGTCCGTTGCTCGCAGCCGGGACCGTCGCATGTCGCGTTCTAATCGCAGCCTCATGAAGAAAGCCCTGTTGGGCGCCATCGTCGGCACCATCCTGATCGGCGTGGCCAGGGCGCTCGCGTTCCCCCCTGTGTTTCAGAGGATGTTCTTCATCTATGCGATGCTCGGTGTCGTCGTGTTCGTTCTCCTTGATGCGCCGGCGCTCAAGCCTCTGAGCGGGATGGATGCCCTCGTGGCGCTGGTTGCATTCTACGCGCTGCTCTCCGCCGTCTACATCGGCGGGGCCTCGTTGCTTCCGCAATACGATCCGGAGGACGAGAAGGGGAAGATTGACAAATTGCTGAAGGCGAAACGTGAAAAGGCCGGCCATGAACTCAAAAACCTGGACCAGCTGATGCAGCAAGCGGAGGCGCTGGACAGGAAAACCCAGGAGCTGGCGGCTCGCCTGAACCGCCTCGCCCCCGCCTCAACCCCTGAAGCCGCCGCGCTCCCCGCCCCGAAGCCTCCCACAGGCGGCATGAGCCTCGTCGCGCGCGGCATGGAGGTCTACGAGCTACACGAGTGTTACAACTGCCACAAGATCGGCGGCAAGGGAAGCGTCAAGAAGCGGGGCCCTGTGCTGGACAACATCGGCAATCTGTTGACCATCGAGGACTTCAAGAAGAAAATTTTCGACCCTGCCTATCTCTACGCCGAGGGGTTCGAAAAGGAACACAAAAAAGGCGTGATGCCCGACAAATACAAAGACCTGATGAGCGAGGAGGAGCTCGACGCGCTGAGCGCGTACCTCAGCACTCTCAAGAATCCGTCGGTCGAAACCCCCAAGCCTGTGTTCGTGAAAACCAAAGTCGAGCACGGCTTACTACGAGATCTTTCTGCACCTCCACAATGATGACAGCGGCACCAAGATCACGGTCTCTGCCGGAGCGGCTCAGAAGGTGGTCGTCGCGACCTACGATCCCAACGACAAGGTGACCAAGCGGCAGGCCGCCGTGGACCTTATCGTGTGATCGTTAAGAGGTGAATCGTTAAATGTTATTCGTTAACCGCGGGAACCCGGAGCGGAGTCTTACTGATAACGGTTCACGTCTAACGTCTCCTGCGGTTAACGTTTCACGATTAACGAATAACGAACCATGAAAGGTCTGCTGATCCGCTTCGTCGTCACCGGCACCGCCGTGTTGCTGACCGCCGAGATCATCCCGGGGATCGGGGTGGAGGGCCCCTCGGCCGGGATCGCCGCCGTGATCCTGCTGGCCCTGCTCAATGCGCTGGTCCGCCCCGTTCTCTACCTGTTGTCCCTTCCCTTCATCATCCTCACGCTGGGCTTGTTCATGGTGGTCATCAACGCGCTCCTCCTCCAATTGGTCTCCTTTCTGGTGAAAGGCTTCCTGGTCGAAGGGTTCTGGCCGGCATTCTGGGGGTCCGTGCTGATCAGCGTGGTCAGCAGTATCCTGAACCTATTCATCTCTGAGGAAGGTCGCGTGGAGATCGTGATCCACCGGTCGAAGCCCCCTCGCATTGTCAATTGAAATGGCTTGCCCCGATTGCTACAATGCCGTCTCGTTACTGTGAGGAGAGGTTCAGATGAGAACCGCCGCCGCACCGTTGCGCGCCAGCAAGCAGACGACGCTACAGAGAACCTTGACCTCCTCGCTCAATGAGCTAGGAGTCGAGGCGGCCTTGGTGGCGATCTATGAGCGCGAGGACGGTCCCCTGGTGGCGCAGGGATGGCGCGGATTGACTCCGCGCGAAGTCCAGACCATCTTGAGAACCCTCTCGGCGCAGGACTTGGCTGCCCTGAGCCTCCCGGCGCCGGCGGGCGACGACGAGTCCCTCAGGGCCGTGCGTTTGCGGATGATCACGCCAGGCGCCAAATCGTTGCTCGGGGTTCCGCTCCGGCACAACCAGCGGACCTACGGTGTGCTGGTGGTCGGGCGCAAAGAGAGCGCGGCCTTGGCGAAGAAGGAGAAGAGCCTCATCGAGCACGCCGGCTCGGAGATCACGGGCGCCCTGGAGAGGGCCGCCTTGTTCGACGGAACCTTGATCCTGAGCCGCCCACTTGTCGCTCACGAGCCCGCCCCGACGGTCGCGCCATCCGGAGCCGAGCCCTTAGCCCCGACACCCTCCCACGCCACCCCGGAGACACAGGAACGGATCGCCGGCCTCCTGGACGAAACGGCCGCGACCCTGCCCTTCGATTACGCCTGGGTGACCCGGTACGATCCGCTCGCCGGACTCGTGGAAGTGCTGGGACTGGCGGGCGAGCAGCGGGGAGAGCACAAGAAGGATTTCAAGCCAGGTCATCGACTCGCTCTTGACGCATCGGCCTCCGGGTGGGCCGTTCGCCACCGGAAGCCCCGCGTGGACCACGATCTGGCTTCGACGCAGGGACGCTTCCAGGACCACAAGCATCTGTACAGGGACCGGTTCCGCTCGGCGATGGTCGTCCCGTATTTCGTGCGAGGCCAGGTGGGAGGAACGGTGACGCTGTCCTCCAAGACACCCACGCAGTACACCCTTCCGGACGCCAGAGCCTTGGAGCCGCTGATCGTCAAGTTGGTAGAACTGCTGCACGAACCCGCTTCCCCCCAAGCCGTCAGGACCGACGAAGGGACTGGGGCGGCGACACCGACGCCGCCAGCCGCTCCAGCGCCTTCGGAGCCCATGATCAGAAGACAGGAGCGCCAGGCCGCCATCGGCGAATTTAGCGCGTTCCTGGCCACGGAAGTCCGTGAGCCGTTGGCCTCCATCCGAGCCCAACTGCAAGAGGTGACCGGGGAGGGGATTCTTGATTTCGATCCCCAGACACGCGTCGAGAACGCCATGCGGGACCTGATCCGAGTCGAGGCCATCCTGAACGAGATCTTGGACTTCGCCAAGCCGCTGGAATTGAATCGGCGCGTGTGCCGGATCACCGACATCATCGATAACACGCTGACCGTGGTGGCCACTGAGTTGGAGACGAACCGCATTCGGGTGACGAAGGATTCCGGCGCCAACCTCAGTCAAGTGCGGTGTGACGAGACCAAGATGCAGCAGGTCTTCCTGAGCATCTTCAAGAACGCGATGGAAGCGATGACGCCGGGCGGGAACCTCCACATCGAGGTGGCTCAGCATAAAGGCGGCCGGGGCTATCTCCAGATCGCCATCAAGAACGACGGCGCCCCTATCCCGACGGAACACGTGGGCAAGGTATTCGAGCCCTACTTCACCACCAAACGGACCGGAACCGGCTTGGGGCTGGCGACAGTCAAGAAGATCGTGGAAGAGCACCAAGGGCAGATCTCGATCGCCAGCGGCCCCGGCCAAGGGACGACCGTAATCATCAGACTGCCGATCCTGGTTCCTCGGGGTGGACCGTACCGGGGACGCGGGAGAGGGTACCGGCCACGCCGTCCTCGCTGATCGGCTCGGAGACCCTGCGGCCGCCGATCATCCCCTACTTGACAGGGCCGATCGGAGGCCGCTAAGATACGCGCCGCGATTCGGCCGTAGCGATTATCTCTGAACCATCGAGTGGTTCTCTTCCCACCCTTTATAGAAGGAGTGCGCACCATGAAAACTTTCATCGCCATCGTTGCCGTCCTGGTGGTCGGCGGGTTCTCGCTGTCTGTCGCTCTTGCGAATCCGGGTATGCTGCCGAAGCATGAGGGCTATCCCATGAAGAACGACGGGAGCCCGGTCAATGGGCAAGCGACGGCCAATGATGAAGGCAGGATGAACCAGACGGGGCAACAAGCGTTAACGGATGCAGCAGACCTTGAGAAGCACGTGGTCCAGA
Source organism: Nitrospirae bacterium 13_2_20CM_2_62_8 (assembly GCA_001914955.1). Lineage (GTDB taxonomy): Bacteria > Nitrospirota > Nitrospiria > Nitrospirales > Nitrospiraceae > 40CM-3-62-11. The sequence goes on from MNDM01000073.1 coordinate 24,830, forward strand.
ATCTCGTGGATGAGAACAACCAGCGCGTGGTCGCGAAGCAAGGTGCGGGTCAGCTCCCGAGGGTCCAGGGCCCTCAGATCCTCGTTGAACCGCCGGTGACATCCGCGACCAAGATCGGGACTGATCGGGTTATTAAATAAGAGAAGCTACAGGCTGAAACAGAAGGGGGAGGCCGCCAGCCCGGCGGCCCCCCCCTTTTTTTTTGCGCAGAGAGGCGTGGCCGCCAGGCTAATCCCCCCTGCTCGCGCATCGCGCCCATAAGAGCGGGCATGTGGTGGCCAGGCAGCCTCACGTGCTCGCGCGTCGCGCACACAAGATTGATCGTTCCGGGCAGGGGCGGATGGTGTGCTCGCCGGACGCGCGCAGTCTGAGGCTGCCAGACCACCAGCCCGAAAGCGCCCATCCCTCTCATTCTCGGCCTGAGCCAAGAAGCGAGAGCAGGCCGTCAGGGCGAGGAAGACGCGACCTTGCGGGGGAGCCCCGCTGGTGTGCCGGGGACCCGTTGCTCCGCTGGATGCAACGGGTGATGTGGCCCCAGCGAGGCCCGACCGCTTCGGGCTGTCGTACCAGGCCGAAGCGGATCGGCGAACCCCCACTGGGGGATGGGGGGAGCCGGAGCCGGGCCGCCGTTAGTTACAGCAGCGCGGCGAGCCTGCACGGAGCGGAGTTCCTTGCCCTGACGGCCTGCACACCACGCACACGATTTGCGGAAGGGCCATTTGTTCTGTTTCTGTAGCCTGCTCGCCACTCCAGCCGCCGGTCCGGACTTCTCAGGTGAGCGACTTCTCTGTGACCCGATACCCGGCCGCTCCAAAACTCTCCGCGAAGGAAACCAGGTCCGGATTCGTGAAATCAACGGAATAGGTACGCCCAAAGCGAAGCTGTTGTTTCCAGCGAATCACGCCATACCCATCGTCCCGCCACACCAGGATGACCAGCGGCAGATTGACCCGCATGGCCGTTTCAAGCTCCTGCGAATTCATCAGAAATCCCCCATCCCCCGTGACGGTCACGACCCGCCGCTGCGGGAAGAGCAGCTTCGCTGCGATGGCCCCGGGCACCCCGATCCCCATCGCCGCAAGTCCGTTCGAGATAATGCAGGTGTTGGGCGCCTCACACGGAAACATTCTGGCCATCCACAGCTTGTGCGCACCCACGTCGCAGATGACGATGTCTTCGGCCGAGAGTGCCGCCCGGAGCTCGCGAATGACGTGCTGGGGGCGTAGGGGCCACGCTGGCGGACTGGCCAATTCCTGTTCGAAGCCGGTGACGATAGCCTCCCGGCAGCGTCTCGCCCACTGCGCATCCGACGGCGACAGGCACGCGCCAATCTGGTCTAAGCACAGCGCGATGTCCCCGAGGACGCCGACCTCGACGATGTAGTGCGCGTCCACTTCGGCCGGGGAGACGTCTACGTGTATCACGCGTTTGTCGCCATTGGGGTTCCAGAAGCAGGGCGCGTATTCGACGAAATCGTATCCGACGGCGATCACGACATCAGCCTGCTCGAACACCCTCGCCGGGTAGTCCCGTGCCTGGAGACCCAGCGTGTACAGCGAGAGCGCATCGGTATCCGGGATAATGCCCTTCCCCATAAAGGTCTGCGCGACCGGAATGTTGAGTGACCGCGCAAACCGTCGGACCGCCTCATGAGCCCGCCCACGGATGACGCCATTCCCGGCCAGGATCACCGGCCTCCGGGCCCCGGCGATGACCTGGACCGCCCGCTTCACCTGTCCGCCCAGCGGCTCGGGCTTGAACGGCAACTGGACGCGCAACGGGTTGCTGTACTCCGCCGCACTCACCTGCTCGGCCGCCACATCTTCGGGCAGCTCAAGATGAGTGGCCCCTGGCTTTTCGGTCTGCGCGACCTTGAACGCCTTGCGAACCGCCTCCGGAATAATTTGCGGCCTGGCAATCTCGGCGTTCCATTTCGTGACCACCTTGAACATCGACAGCGTGTCGATGTACTGGTGCGACTCCTTGTGCCTTCGATCCAGCGAGGCTTGTGCGGTGATGGCCACAAGCGGCGCACGGTCGAGATTGGCATCAGCCACTCCGGTTAAGAGATTTGTCGCCCCGGGCCCCAGCGTGGACAGGCACACCCCGGCTTTCCCGCTGAGCCGACCGTACACGTCGGCCATAAAGGCCGCCCCTTGCTCGTGTCGTGTGGCGACGAATCGGATGCGGGAGTTCGACAAGGCATCCATCACATCCAGGTTTTCTTCACCAGGCAGCCCAAAGAGGTACTCCACGCCCTCGTTCTCCAAACACCGTACGAGTAGATCAGATGCTTTCATGCTCAGCTCCCTGAGCGAATAGCTAATAGCAAGTAGTTGGCAGCTAGCAGCCGGATTTTAGCCATAAGCTATTCGCTGTTCGCTACCTGCTATTGGCTGTTTTCAACCTGAGCCGCCACGGCTTCGCCGCCCATGCCCCCGCGTAGTCCACGCCGATCCTTGGGAAGGCGGCGATCCTCGACTCCGCTACCCGCTCGCCCCGATCCTCGATCCATAAGCTCCGGCCCGCCGTCAGATCCAGCTCGTTGAGGCTCCGATCTATCTCCAAGTACCGGCAGACCCGCCCCGGACCGTCAATGAGCGCGGGAGTATTTTTTGAATCCACCTCGACCGCTCGAACCAGAATGGCGGCCGGATACCCCGTGCGCTCGGTCACCACATTGAAGCAATGGTACATCCCGTAAATCAAATAGACATATGCCACGCCCGGCCGGCCAAACATCACCTCGGTCCGTTTCGTCCTGCCCCGCGACGCATGGGACGCCCGATCCTGAGGGCCCACATAGGCTTCCACCTCAATGATCCGCCCCGCAATCATCCCTGAGCGACTGGCCCGCACAAGGTATTTCCCCAACAAGGATCTGGCCACCCGCAACGTCGGCCGCCGGAAATATGCCCGCGACAGAATCATAGGCTGCATTTCCCGACTCCCCACCCTCACCATCACCCACGAAATGTCGCGCACGAGTGTACCAGGTTCTCGACGCTCCATATCCTGCAAGCAGGCGGCTTGCGGACCGGAGCGCACTTCGCCGGAGCGGCGGGGTCCCGCCCGGCATCCGGAGAAGGAAAGCTGGAACTGACCAAGGCACCGCGATCGGGTACCCGTTGCTCTTTGGATGCAACGGGTGATGATCGCGGCCGCGGGAATTCCAGAAGGCTTCCACTCCGGACTGCCGACTCACCCGTCGCAACACAAGAGCGACGGGTCCCCGGTGCCGCGAGAGGCGCGGGAGCGGAGGACCGCAGGCCACCTGCTCGCCTCGTTCGGCAACAGGACCCATGCGCACTAAAAATACCACGCCAGGCCCCCCATAACAAAGCGCGGATTCCCGGGCACGAAATGAATGTCCTCCACTCCGGCCGCCGGCTCACTGGGAAGACGTGAAGTAAAGGCGAACGTGGCCTGTTCCCACTTTGTATCGAAGAGGTTCTGAATGAAGAAGAAGGCTTCAAGGCGCCCATGAGTGAGCTTGATCGGCAGCTGATACCGTTCAGTCAGATCAAAAACGAGCCACGACGGCGATTTGATGCTCCGATCTTGGGTCAGCGGCCGGACTCCCAGATAGGTCGCCTGGAGCTGCGTGGTCAGTCCCTCCGGCCATCGCAGGATGGTCGCCCCATAGGCGGTGAGTTCCGGCGCCAGCGGAATGGCATTGCCGGTATCGAATTTCGCGCTGGTCCACGTCATGCTGCCATTGAAGTACAACGGGCCCCACACCGGCCCGCGCGCGGCGACTTCCATGCCGCGGCGCCGCGTAGAGCCCCGCGCTTCGGTCGTGCCCGCATCGCCGACGAACACGAGCTCGGATTTCAGGTCCACCTCCCAGAGCGTCGCGATCAACTCCAACCCCTCCGGCCCCCACGGCCGGGAACGAGCGCCGATCTCATAGGTCCTGGCACGCGCCAGCGGCGAGGCCGCGCCAACCACGGCTGCGCGGGCGTCGTTGCTGTGAAACCCCTCGCCGTAATTCGCGAAGAATTCCGTTTTGAACCACGGTCCCAGAATCAGATTCGCCTTCGGCAACACGAGCGCCGTCGTCGTGCGGCCCGCGGGCTGCTCCGCGCACGTCGGGCAGCGGTTCCGCACGTCGAAGGTGAACAGGTCGGTCCGTATGCCGCCCGTGATCTGAATCCACGGCGCCGGTTGGAGCTCCGTCTTCACAAAGGGAGAGTAAGAGGCTTCCAGGACGTCCGTGTCCGTCGTCGTCCCGGTCGGTGAGCGCTTCGTCTGTGTGCCCAGGCGCGGGTGAATGTCATCCACCCGCACCTGCACGCCCGCCGTCGCCGCCGCATCCACGCCCGCGAGCTTGCCGACCTGGCGATAGCCGACCTCTCCGCCGTAGATGACCCGGCGGTCCGACTGCTGAATGCCGTCCCCGTTCACCTGATCCTTCAGAAAGAACGTGAAATTCGTATAGAGGTCGAGCTTGTAGTATTGGGCATAGGCGTTGGCGTACAGCTTGCCGCCGGCCGGCGTGTCGTAATGATAGTTCAGCCGGCCCGAAGCGCGAGTCGTTTTGCCCCCTTCGGACGGGTCGATCGCGCCGAAGCGGTCGAGCGAGCCGTCTGTTACCGCCCGAAGCGGGATTTCACCGGACGCATTCCAGTTGGCGCCGTGATAGGTGGCGGTGAGGCTCAGTTCCGACCGGCCCGTCGGATTGAC
>MNDM01000035.1 GCA_001914955.1 Nitrospirae bacterium 13_2_20CM_2_62_8
CAGCCGTAAAGAGGAACGAATGCGGGCCGCATTCGAGCACCGTGACCACGGACTCATTGTTCAGCGCGCTGCCGCTTGTCGTCCCCGATGCCGGATGGCCGGCTGTGCGACCTCCGGTGGGGTGGCTCGTCGCAGGCGGATTCAGCACCCGGAGGCGGCATAAGCCCGAATCAAGGATCATCTGCCCCTCCTCCGCGCGGGACTCCGCCAGGTCTCGCGCCTGCATCGCGGCGCGCAACCGATGGTAGAACGGCTCCTCACGTTCTATGCCGTTGCCCCAGTACCGACCGACCTGGAATGTCCGGATCACCCACGCCAGTCCCCCCACATGGTCAAGCTGCGGATGGGTGCCGATCGCATGATCGAGGCGTCTGATGTGTCGGTCCCAGAGATACGGAGCCAGCACGGCGCGCCCCATATCCAACGTGTCGTATGTCGCCCCGCCGTCGATGAGGACCACCTGGCCATCGGGCAGTTCAATCACGGAGGCGTCGCCCTGGCCGACATCCAGAAACGTCACGCGCAGGGCGTCCCCGTCCGCACGCCCACGGGGCGACCAACCCCACCATCCGAGAATCAACAGAGCGGCGATCATACAGCCCCATCGCAGCGTGGTGTTCCGTTGGGATCGGCCGGCAACATAGAGCAACGTGAAGAATCCGAGCATGGCGGGAACGGTCGGCGACGCCACGTGCCATTCGGCCCCCGGGACACGCGCCATCAGCGTCACCATGCCGGACAGAAGGTCCAGGATGACTTGATTGAGTGGGCCGGCCGGAAGCGAGTCCCCTCCCGCCAGCAGCAACCAGATGGCGGACCCCAGTCCCATCGGGACGAGGAGCAACCCCGCCAGCGGCACCACGAGCAGGTTGGCCAGGAGGCCGAGCCACGCGATCTGGTTGAAGTGATAGGCGACGAGTGGAATAGTGGCCAGCGTCACGCCCCCGGTGATCCACACGTATTCACGGAACCAGGTCAGTGCCTCCCGGCCTGGCGCATCAGGGGCAGGGATCCCCGTCGGAGCCTCGCTGGTTCGCCAGCGGAGCACCAATGCGATGGCGAGCACGGAGAGGTAGGAGAGTTGAAAGGAAATCTCAAATAGGGCGTGCGGATCATGGAGCAGGATCAGCAGCGCCGCACTCGCCAAGGCCAGGAGCAGGTTTTGCTCATATCCCAGCCAGACCGCGAGCAGAAAGATCAGAATCATGACGAGCGACCGAACGGTGGCCACCTCCGCACCCGCGAGCAGCGTGTAAAATGTGACCGGCGCGATCGTGACTAGCGCCGCCAACCGGGTCGGGGTGATTCGCCGCGACAGCGCGAGCAACCAGAGCGGCGGCAGGCGACGGCACAATCCCTTGATCACAACGAACGAGAGAAAGGCGATGAGGCCCAGGTGCGATCCGGAGATGGACAGGATGTGCACGGTGCCGGTCGCCATGAAGGCGTCCCGCACCTCGGGATTCAGGTACCCGGAGTCTCCCACGATGATCCCCAGGTAGATGCCCAGTGCCGACCCGGTAAGCGTCGCAACCGCAGCCCGGCGGATGCGGTCCCGCCAGGCGTCAATGACGCGCCAGGGTGTCCACCATGACCAATCCGTGGCCGACCCGAGGACCCGCAACGCGCCCGGCCCGGAGACTGATGCCATCGCGTCGATCTTCCGACGCTGCAAATACGAGGCGTAATCGAATCCCCCAGGGTTCAGGGTACCTGACGGCGCGCGAATTCTGGCGGTCACCGCCACCTCGTCGCCCTGCTCGACCGCGCGATCCGCGTTCCGCCACGTGAGGCGGAGTCGGCCATCCACCGATCCGGCGTGAGGCTCTTCCCCGAGTTGTGACACCGCCAATATGATGACGGAGCGACCCGGGGCGTGCCGAACGGGTTCCGAGACGGTCCCCACGATCCTCGCGGGATCACGTCCGGCCTGCTCGACGAGTCGGCTTGGGGGGTGAGCGGCGAAGGCGGTCCAATACAAGAGGCCTGCCAGGAGGCTCCCGTACGCCAGACAGCCGCGCTGAATCGTCAGTCGTCCTGCCTGTTCAAGGCGCAGCGGGACCAGCGCGGCGAAGGCCAGGATCAGGAAGATGACAGACGGAAGAAAGGGAAGGTAGGAGCCGAGCACCAACCCGAGGAGGAACGCAACCGTGATCCAACAGAACATGCGAGCCCGGGGACGGCGCCGGCGCGGTTCTCAACCCAGGCGAGCACGAACCACCACCGCCAGCTCGTCGGCGACCGACCGGATCAACGCGTCCCGTTCCCCCTCGACCATGATCCGAACCAGCGGCTCGGTTCCGGAGTATCGAACCAGCACCCGTCCGGTTCCGTTCAATTTGGCCTCTCCATCCCGGATGGCCCGTTGCACGTCCGGCAGACCGGCCAGATCCGGCTTGTCCTTCACCCGAATACTGAGGAGTACTTGTGGGACGGCGGTCATGCACCGAGCCAGGTCCGACAGCGATCGCCCGGTCCGCTTCATCAGGGCCAGGATTTGGAGCCCTGAGATGAGGCCGTCGCCCGTGGTGTTGTGTTCCAAAAATATGAGGTGTCCTGACTGCTCGCCTCCGAAGTTGTAGCCTTCCGAGATCATTCGCTCCAACAGATACCGGTCGCCGACAGGCGTTCGCACCAACGTGATTCCGGCCTTCGCCATGGCCAGCTCGAGCCCGAAATTGCTCATCACGGTCCCGACCAGCGTCTGCTGTTTCAACAGACCGCGCTGCTGCATGTCAAGCGCCGTCATCGCCATCGTGTGGTCGCCGTCGACGAGACGACCTTGCTCGCACACGAAGACGGCGCGGTCGGCATCTCCGTCGTGGGCGATTCCCACGTGGGCCTGGTGGTGGAGCACCGCCTCCTGCAGCCGTTCGGGATGCACGGTGCCGCACCCGGCATTGATGTTCATCCCGTCCGGCTCGTTGCCGATCACCCAGACGGTCGCGCCCAACTCGCGCAGGACTTTCGGAGAGACCTTGTAGGCGGCGCCGTTGGCGCAATCGACGACGACCCGCAACCCTTGAAAATCCAGATCCCTGGGCAGGGAGCGTTTCACGAACTCGATGTACCGCCCCTCGGCGTCGTCGATTCGAAAGGCCTTGCCCACGTCGTCCGCCGTTGGACGCAGGTGTTCGATTTCATCCGAGACGATCAACGACTCCATTCGCGTCTCGAACTCGTCGGGGAGCTTGAACCCGTCATTAGAAAAGAACTTGATGCCGTTGTCCTGATAGGGATTGTGCGAGGCTGAAATGACCACTCCGGCGTCCGCTCGGAGACTTCTGGTCAGGAACGCGATCGCCGGCGTCGGCATGGGGCCGACTAACAGGACGTCCACGCCCATCGAGCAGATGCCGGACGTCAGCGCTGACTCCAGCATGTAACCCGAGAGGCGAGTGTCCTTCCCGATCACGATTTGATGCCGGCCGGAGCGCCGTTTGAACAGGTACGCGGCCGCGCGCCCCAGCTTCATGGCCGTCTCGCTGGTCATCGGCTCGAGATTCGCGACCCCGCGTACCCCGTCCGTCCCGAAGAGCTTCCGCATTCGTTTGCCCTCAGCTATCGGCTATTAGCTCTTGGCGCTCACGATCGCCTCGATCATCTTCACCACATCCCGCAGCGGCGCCACGTCGTGCACGCGGATGACCCTGGCCCCGCGCAAGATGGCGACCGCCGCCGCCGCCGCCGTTCCCATCAGCCGTTCATCGACCGGCCGGTCCAGCACCTGCCCGATGAACGCTTTGCGGGAGACCCCCACCAGAACGGGGTACCCCAGCGCGACAAAGGCATCCAGTCGGGCGAGGAGCCTCAGGTTGTGCTCTAGATTCTTCCCAAAACCGATCCCGGGGTCAAGCAGGATCTGCTCCGCGGCAATCCCCGCTTCGAGCGCCGTCCCGATCCGTTCGACAAAGAACTGCCGGACCTCTTCGATCACATCGCGGTAGGACGGCGCCTGTTGCATCGTCTTGGGCGTGCCCTGCATGTGCATCAACACGAGCCCGGCGCCCGTTTCCGCGATGAGCGGTTTCATCCCGGAATCGTAGCGAAGCGCGCTGATGTCATTGACGAGGGCTGCGCCGGCGTCGAGCGCTTGCCGAGCCACGGCGGCCTTGGTGGTATCAACCGAGACCGGGACCGACACCGCGCGGCAAACGGCCCTGACGACCGGGATCAGCCTCCGGCGCTCCTCCTCCTGGTCCACCGGATCCGCTCCCGGCCTGGTGGATTCTGCGCCGATATCGATCAGGTCGGCTCCCTGCGCCGCCATCTCCGCCGCGTGATCGACCGCCGCCCCCGGATCGAGATAGCGACCGCCATCCGAAAATGAATCGGGTGTGACGTTGAGCACGCCCATGATCAAGGGTCCCGCATTCAGCGGGATGAGCCGGCCGCGGGCCTTCAGGGCCACTGGGCCGGGGACGGTGTTGGGCTTGAGCGTGGCGGTGGTGTTCATCGGCGGACCCCGCGAGGCGGCGAGGGAGAATGGAGACGCTCGCAAGAGGAGGAGACCCTGACCCGGAACTCATACCCGGAGCGGTCGGACCGAACACCCGCGTCGTGACGACCGGGAGACTCTGGCGAGACCCGGTATGAGTCTCTGCGAGACGACATCTGACGGGACGTGATCAGGCGGGCACGGTTTGGGGAAGCAACCCTTGCTGGACGATCTGGTCGATTTCGGGTGCGTCGAGCACCTCCTTCTCCAGGAGCGCTTCGGCCAGCGCCTTCAGAACGCCCATGTGCTCGGTCAGCATCCGCGTCGCCCGTTCATAGTTCTCGGTCACCAGCCGCCTGACCTCGTGGTCGATCTCAATCGCCACCTGCTCGCTGAAATCGCGGCGGGTCGCGATCTCGCGTCCGAGGAAAATCTCCTCGTCCTTCTTACCGAACGTGAGCGGTCCCAGCCTCTCGCTCATTCCCCACTCGCACACCATTTTCCGTGCCAGATCCGTCGCCCGTTCGATGTCATTTCCGGCGCCCGTCGTGATGTGGTGCAGCACGAGCTCTTCGGCCACTCGTCCGCCCAGCAGGATGGCCAGCGTGTTGTACAGGAATTCCTTGGAATAATTGTGGCGATCGTCGGTCGGGAGCTGCATGGTCATCCCGAGCGCGCGGCCGCGCGGGATGATCGTGACCTTGTGGACCGGGTCCGCGCCGGGAAGCAGCTTGGCCATGAGGGCGTGTCCCGCTTCGTGATAGGCGGTGGTCCGCTTCTCCTCGTCGCTCAGGATCAGGCTCTTGCGCTCGGCTCCCATCAGCACCTTGTCCTTCGCGGTTTCAAAATCGACGACCTCCACCACTTTCTTGTTCTGACGGGCGGCCCACAAGGCCGCTTCGTTCACCAGATTCTCCAAGTCCGCCCCTGAGAACCCGGGTGTCCCGCGCGCGATTTTCTCCAGCTCCACATCGCCGGCGACCGGCACTTTCTTCGTGTGGACTTTGAGGATCTCGGCCCGACCCCGCAAGTCCGGACGATTCACCACGATCTGCCGATCAAACCGTCCGGGCCGCAACAGGGCCGGATCGAGGACATCCGGCCGGTTGGTTGCGGCGATCAGAATGACGCCTTCGGTCGTATCGAAGCCGTCCATCTCCACCAGGAGCTGGTTGAGAGTCTGCTCGCGCTCGTCGTGGCCGCCGCCGAGGCCCGCGCCGCGGAGCCGGCCCACGGCGTCGATCTCATCGATGAAGATGATGCACGGCGCATGTTTCTTGCCTTGCTCAAACAGATCTCGGACGCGAGAGGCGCCGACCCCGACGAACATCTCGACGAAATCGGACCCGCTGATGCTGAAGAACGGCACCCCGGCTTCTCCGGCGATCGCCTTGGCCAGCAGCGTCTTGCCAGTGCCGGGAGGCCCCACAATCAGAACCCCTTTGGGGATCCGCCCGCCCAGTTTTTGAAACTTGCGGGGGTCCTTCAGGAACTCGATGATCTCCGAGACCTCCTCTTTGGCCTCGTCGATCCCGGCCACGTCGGCGAAGGTGGTCTTTTTCCGCTCTTCGGTCAGCATCCGCGCGCGGCTCTTACCAAACGACAAGGCCTTGTTCCCGCCGATCTGCATCTGGCGCATGAGAAAGAACCAGAGCCCTAAAAACAGGATGAAGGGACCCCACGTCACCAGGAAGGTGATGTACCAGGGATTCTCGTCCGGTGGCTTGGCCTCGATCTGGACGTTCCGCTCCCGCAGCACTTTCACCATGTCCGGGTATTCGGCGGAATAGGTTCGGATACGCGTGCCGTCTTTCAGGATCGCGCTGATGTGGCTGGACTTGATGATGACCTTGGTGACCTCGCCCTTGTCCAGTTGCGCCATAAAGTCGCTGAAAATCACGTCATCCTCGGGAGCATGGGTCGGGACACTGAACAGGTTGAACAGGAGGATCATGAACAGACCCACCACGACCCAGAAGAGCAGATTCTTGACCTTCGAATTCATCCGGCAGACTCCTCAGCTCCGCAAGAAGCCAGGGAAACGTCCCAATGATCCGGGGCGGATTCTAACACAGATGGAGGAAAGCTGACAACAACGGGACTAGAATCCCTGCCCTTCGTCGTCCACGGTATCCAGCACCGCGAGGTACGGAAGGTTGCGGTACTTTTGCTGGTAATCGAGACCGTAGCCCACCACGTACCGGTTGGGAATTTCGAACCCGACATAGTGGATAGGAACGTTCACCTTCCGACGCTCCGGCTTGCTCAGCAGCGTACACACGCGGATCGATTTGGGCTTCCGCTTGGACAAGGCGCCGGTCAGATACTTGATCGTCAGGCCTGAGTCCACGATATCTTCCACCAGAATCACATCCCGACCGGCGATGTCTTCCGTCAAGTCGGACATCATCTTGACCTTGCCCGACGTGTTCTCCTTCGAGCTGTAGCTGGTCACGACCAGAAAATCAACCCGCATCGGGATGCGGATCGCACGGGCCAGGTCCGCGTAGAAGGCGTACGCGCCTTTGAGGATGCCGACCAGGATCAGGTCCTTGTCGGCATAGTCGGCGGTGATTTGCTTCCCCAATTCTCTGATGCGCGCACGCATCTCCTCTTGCGTCACGATCGGGCGTCCGAAGATACGCTCCATGGCTGTTCAGTCTTCTCCCTTCGGGCTTGGATCCAACAGCTCCGCGATCACAATGCGCGTGGAAGCGGCCGTCGCACAGAATCGGTGATCCGGCCGATGTCCCCCCACCCAGAGGATCCCCTCCGGCGCAACCAGGAGAGGCACGCGTCGCCGCGCTGCACGGGGCAGCTTCATGTCGGCAAAGTAATCCTGTAGTTTCTTTCGCCGTCCGTGCATCCCCAGCGGACGGAACGCATCCCCGGCCGCCCAGGAACGGACCACAAGCTCCATCGTGAACAGGTCGGCGTCGAGGATCGCCATGCTCCGTGACGGAGTGGGAATGGCGGGGGGATGGGCTGAGGACGCGTCTCTCAGGCTGACCCGGATCGTCTGCCCCGTGAGAGGCCAGCGAAGCGTCGAAGGGACCGGAAGAGGCAAGGAGACCACCCCGGTCTCTTCCGGCACGGAAGATCGAAAGCGAATGGAGCCGTATTCACGCGCGACGAGCGCGCCAGGCACTGCGATGGAGGCGCCGGATCGCCCCTGGACGACCCGATCCAGCACGGCCGCGACGGCCCCGAACGTCGGCCCCTGCAGGAGCCCGCTCGTTCGTCGAATCAGCGTCCGGACCATCCGCCTCCTCAGCGCCAACGGCAACGCGAGCAGGCCCGCGCGATCCACGACGAACTCCCCGGCGCTATCCTCTCGTGTCAACCGAGTCAGATGCTCAGAGACGAGCTGGTCCAGACAGAGGTCCTCTTCACGAAGGATCTCGGCTTGTCTCTTCAGCACCCCCAGGAGACCCGGGTTGAACCGTTTCAGAACGGGCAGCAGTTCGTGCCGGACCCGGTTCCGTAAGTACAGAGGCTTCGCATTACTCGAGTCCACGCGAAACGGCAATCCCTGGGCCTCAAGGTAGGCGATAATCTCGGCCCGACCAACGTCCAGAAGGGGACGGATCACGAGAGGCCCACGGGAGGGTGGGATGCCGGCGAGCCCGGCCGTTCCCGATCCGCGGAGCATCCACATCACGAGCGTTTCCGCCTGATCGTCGGCCGTATGTCCCAACGCGATCTTATCCATCCGCAGGGCGGTGGCCACGCGCACCATCGCGGCGTAGCGGGCCTCGCGCGCCTGCTCCTGGAGCGACCGTCCCCTCCGCCGACCGGCCGGGCCGACGAGGGTGACGCGTTCAATGGCCAAGGCCACGCCGAGCCGGTCGCAGAAGCCGGCCACGAAGGAGGCGTCTTCGTCAGACTCCGCGCCGCGCAAGCCGTGGTTCACGTGCACGGCCTGGAGGGTCAGGTCCCAGGACGGGGCCAGGGCCGCCAGCACCGAGAGGAGAGCCACCGAGTCAGGGCCTCCCGAGACCGCGGCCAGGACGCGATCCCCCGGCCTGAGCAATCCCCTGGCTCGCGCAGTGGCGGCCACGCGGCCCGCGAGCTGCGATCGGGCGGTCTGTGGGTGCACGGATTGGCTCATGACGACCATGTCCTCATGCGTCGGTCAGGCTTTGGGACACAGCCTTGAGCGTTTCACGGGCCCGGTCCACGTCCTGGTGAATGTGAGCGGCCAGCTCCTCCGGCCTCGCGAACGTGAGATCGCCGCGCAGCCGCTCGACGAACTGGACGCGAATGTCCTCTCCGTACAGGGACACGTGCTCATCCAGCAGGTACACTTCCAGAAGCCGCTCACCGGGACCGAAGGTCGGGCGCGTGCCGAGGTAGGTCACCGAGTCGAAGTGGCGCGCGTTCCAGACGACCGTGGTGGCATACACGCCGTCGGCGGGGATGACGCGGCCCCGGGGAAGGCGAAGGTTGGCGGTCGGCCAGCCCAGGGTCTGACCGCGGCGCTCCCCCTGCACGACTGGTCCCGTCAGCGCGTACAGACGGCCGAGGCACCGAGCGGCCCCGCCCACGTCCCCGGCCTGCACGAGCGTGCGGATCCGGCTCGAACTGACCACTTCGCCGTCCACGCGCATGGCCGCGACCGGATGGACCTGGAACCCCCACCGCGCACCGAGTCGAATGAGATCCGCCGTCCTCCCGGCCCGCCCCTTTCCGAAGGCAAAATGCTCTCCGACGAACAGGTCGCGGACCCCGATACCGTCCTTGAGAATCCGGAGGACGAACTCATCGGGGGTGAGTTCGGCAAAGGCCTGGTTGAACTCCAGGAACAGCACTTCCTCGATCCCGGCCGACTGAAAGCGCGCCAGTTTTTCATCCGGAGCCGTCAGCAATAGGAGCTCTGTCCCGGGCTTGAGGATGGTGATCGGATGAGGATCAAAGGTCAGGACCATGGGCGTCCCGCCTTTCGAAGTGGCGGTCTCGACGACGGTCTGCAGCAGCGCGAGATGGCCGCGGTGCTGTCCGTCGAAATTCCCGATGGTCAGCACCGGATGTGCTGCGTGCTTATGATCAGCCAGGCCGCGAGTAATCTTCATGTGGCGATCGCCGTACGCTTACTGATTTAAAAGCCGGGTGGCGTCCTTTGCAAAGTAGGTCAGGATCAGGTCCGCTCCCGCCCGCTTGATCGAGAGCAGGCTTTCCAAGATTGCGCGCGGCTCGTCCCCTTCTTCCACGTCCAGGTCGATCTCCCGGAGTGCCTCACGCGCGTTGGCCGGGTCCATCTGGTACGACTGCCGGTCGCCGAACCTCGGGCTCGAGTCTGCTGCCTCCCGGAACGGGGCGTAGAAGCAGGACGCGAACTTCGCCGCATAGGCCATGATGGGGAGTTCGGGAAAGCCCTCGCGGTCCAGTTCCTCCCGGATGGCGGTGACCCGGCCGTCCATCATATCGGACGGCGCGACGATGTCAGCGCCCGCCTGCGCGTGGGTGCGGGCCATGGCCCGCAGGCAGTCCAAGGTCTCATCGTTGAGGATCCGGCCGTCCTTCACCACTCCGCAATGTCCGTGCGTGGTGTACTCGTCGATGCAGACGTCCGTGATGACGAGCAGCCCCGGGACCTTATCTTTGAGGTCCCGGACGGCCCGCTGGACGACGCCGTTCGGGTCGTACCCCGCGGTTCCGCGTTCGTCTTTTCGGTCGGGGATCCCGAACAGGATGACAGCGGGAATCCCGAGCAGCTTGACCTCTGCCGCTTCCTTGACCAGGAGGTCGGCCGACACTCGGTACTGGCCGGGCATCGAGCTGATCTCCTGCC
>MNDM01000011.1 GCA_001914955.1 Nitrospirae bacterium 13_2_20CM_2_62_8
CGGATGGTGTGCCGGGTACCCGTTGCTTTTCGGATGGTGTGCCGGGTACCCGTTGCTTTTCAGATTGCAACGGGTGATGACGCGCGCAGTCTGAGGCCGCCTGCCCTCCTGCCCGCTAACAGGTGAGCATGCGGAGCCGCGACACCCGTTGTCCTTCAAGTGCGAGGGGTGATGACGCGCGCAATAGGGGATCAGCCAGGCCACCCCGTTTAGTGGGTCACGCCATGGCGAGTGCCTCCGTGGTCATCCCTTCCGCCCGAGGCATCAAGATCCGCAGGCGAGGGGATTGACCAAATCCCGCGCCGGGGAAGGTTGTGATGCTGCATCGAATGGCGCTGCGCGTGCTGCCGAGCCTGACCATGGCGGTCACGGACGAGCCGGTTCGAAAACGGAAGCGCACGGTGATGCTGATCGCCGGGGTGGCGGCGTTCGCCATCTATCGGATGCTCAAGCGTGTCGATCCGCTGTCCGAGCCCCTCACCCTGCTGGCCCTGTGCGGTCTGCTCTCGGCGGCCACGGCGGTGTGGGCCTATCGTATGGGCCGCGGCGCCTCGTTGATGACGATCTGGAACGAGGACGGCGTTCGCAGGGTGAGTTGGCTGGTCGGCTGGATCGGGTTCGCGTACGGCGTGCAGCTCTCCTTGCTGGTCCTGTCCCTCTTGAACGTCATCGTGCAGTATGATTTCTTCCGCCATCCCGAAGGGCCCGCCATGATGGCGATCATCATCTGCTGCACCTCCGTGGCGCGAGATGCCTTCGAGATCGGACACGTTCGTCGGCTGCAGGGGCAGGGTCACCCGGTGCTGACCTTTCCGGACGGAGCGGGGCTGCGTGCTCTGCTCCGCGAGCAGCCTGGACAGCTTGCTCGTTGGGCGGTTCTCGCGGCGGCGGGTAGTGCCGTGCTGGCGATCGGGGTGGCCCGTCTCGGTAAGGCCGGTCGGAGCGAGCTTGGGCAACTGGTCGCCGTCAGCCTGTTCGCGGGATGCGTGGCTGTGTGGGCGTATCTGACGGGGGAGCAGAGGGCTGAAGGATGGCGGGCGAGGCTCAGTGCGGTCGGTTGGCCGGAACTGCTGCGGTTTTGGTGGTGGCCGGGATTGGCCTTTGCGGCAACCTACTATCTGGTGCTGACGGGAGGCTTTTACTATGTGCTAAGGGTTGATGCCATGAGTGGAATGGCGCCGGCTGTAATCGCCGGTGTGTCGGCCGGCATGATGGCACTGTACTGCTATTATCTGGGCTCCCGACGGTCTGTGGAGGATCGCGTCCAGCCACGGATCCCCGCGTCCCTCTTACGCTGCCCCTTTGTCCTGGGTATCCTCTCGAAGCCCAACGCGATGCCGACAGCGCCTGTGATCCCGCAGGCAGAAATTGCGTTGGAAGACTCCTCCCGAAGAGGCTGAGATCGGGTCATGGTCCCTTATCGGGCACGAGGGGTACTGAGGCGCCTGAAGGGTCCGACGGTCTGCCTTGCCCTCCTGACGGTCGGCCTGAGTGGAGCCGTCAGCCTGGACCATGCGTCTGGTCAACCGTCGTCGCCACAGACGACGGCGGACGTGTACTACAAAACCGAGGGTGTGCCCGTGGGACCGCCTGCTCCCCCATCGGGGGCCACGGTCTATGCCCGCTATGGATCTCTGGACAACCGAATCCTCGTATGGTTCGTGACGCAGCAGCACACCTATTTCGGCGGGTTCGTGCTGGCTCTCCCGATTTTCTGCGTGATCATCGAACTCATGGGACTGCTCGCGTGTTCATCACGCTGTACCCGAGCTTCATGCGGTACATGGGCGGGACGTTCAAGACGATGATGCCGGTCTACGCCCTCGTGTTCGTGGCCGAGTCGTTTGTCCTGGCGGCCTACTACTATAGTTGGGAACGCATGGCCGCGCCCGCCCTCAAGTGGATCCATGCGTCGATCGGCATCGTGGCGAACGGGCTCGGCGCCGTCCTGCTGTTGCTGGCGAATGGCTGGGTGGCCTTCATGATGTCGCCCGCAGGCGTGGACGAACAGGGCCGGTACCTCGGGAATGTCTGGCACCTCATGCATTCGGCGCTCTGGAATCCGCTCAACGTCCACCGTTTTCTCGCGGACTTGATGTCGGGCGGCGCGGTGGTACTGGCCTACGCTTCGTACCGGTTCCTGACCAGCAAGTCGGACGAGGAACGGGCCTACTACGACTGGGTGGGGTACGTCTTTCTCTTCGTCACGGTCTGCGCCCTGCTGCCGATGCCGATCGCCGGGTACTGGCTGATGCGGTCGGTCTATGCGTTCCGGCAGACTATGGGAGTGACGATGATGGGCGGCCTGCTGACCTGGCTGTTCGTCGTGCAGGCCCTGTTGATCGGGGTGCTCTTTCTCGGCGTCAATTATTATCTCTGGCAGAGCATGGGCCGGATTCATGGCGGCGAGCGGTACCAACGCTACTTCAAGTATCTCGTGTGGGCCATGATGGCGTGCGTGGTGATCTGGTTGACCCCGCACACGCTCATGATGTCGTCGGGCGAGGTCAAAGCCATGGGCGGCGCGCAGCATCCGGTGATCGGCAATTATGGGGTCATGTCGGCCAAGAACGGCGCCATCAACGTGATGATCTGTCTGACGGGCCTGAGCTACATTCTCTACCGGCGGGCGAACCGGACTCTCACTGTCTCCTGGCTCACGGCCGGAAACAGCGCGTTGGCGGCGGTCTTCGTGGCGGGGATCCTCAACATCGTCTGGCTGGCGGTCTACGGCTTCTATCTGCCGGCCAGTATCCGCGTCGGACTCTCTTCGCCGCAGGCCCTCACGACATTCACGGTCCTGTTCCTGGGGCTGTTGATTAATCGTGCGATGATGCGCGGGGCGACAGTCCACGGACCGGTCGCGTGGGGCAAGATTTCGGTCCGGGGCATGGTGGCGCTGTTTGGACTGGCAGCCGCCTTTACCTGGGTGATGGGGCTGATGGGCTACATTCGGTCGTCGGGTCGCCTGTCCTGGCACATCAGCGAGATCATGCCGGACCTTTCGCCGTGGGCCTTTACCCCGTCCCTGGGGTTCGCCGCAAAGATGGTGACGCTGAACATGGTCGTCTTCTGGGCGACGGTCCTGCTCTTGTTTTGGATCAGCAACCGTGACACCAAGCCCGTTGCCATAAACGAACTCGAGTCGGCGGACGATTCGGTTTCGATGCGGGCCGGCTCTCGACAAGCACAACCCTCATGAGCCTGGGATGGCCATCGTCGCGAGTGGCCGTGATCTGGGTTGTCGGCGCGATGCTCTTACCGGCGCTGAGTGGAGTGTCGGTCATCGCTCAGCCTGCTGGCCGGCAGGTCTTGGAGGATTTCCGCGTCACCGGCGTGGATGGATTCCCGCAGGGATGGAAGGCTCAACGAAGCGAGACCCGAGCCAGAGAGTCCTATCGTCTGCATTCGGAACAAGAGGTGGGATTCCTGGCTGCCACGCGAGCCGATCAGCGGGTCTATAAGCGCGTCGCCTGGGACCCCCAGGCGTTCCCGATTGTCACCTGGCGTTGGCGGCTCAAGCCGATCACGGCCTTGGCGGGCAAGAAACGGGTGTCCCCTGAAGATGACGTAGTGGCGGCGGTGTTCGTGTCATTGGATACCGATCTGCTGGTCATTCCGGTGGCGACCAAGTACGTCTGGAGTTTCACGAAGGCGAGAGGAACTACCACGGAGGGCGGATTCTTCGGCGTGACTGAGATCGTGGTTCGGACGGGAGAGCGGCCGGTGGGGGAGTGGGTCGAAGAACGGGTGAATGCCTACGAGGATTTCAAGCGCATCCACCAGCACGATCCGGCCGCACAGGCCTGGGGCATCTCGCTGCTGGGCGGACCAGGCGTTGAAGTGGACTTTGGCCCGATTGCGGTGTCGGCGCTGGTGATGGGCACCGTCGGGGTCCTGATCGGGTTGCTCATAGGCGGAGGAGCCCTCCCGATCGCGACCGGGTTGGGGCTCGTCCTCGGGACGGTCGTTGGCATCTTCCAAGGGCGCCGGTTTTTGATCAGCATTCTAGTAGGCGCGGCATTGGGTGGAGCGCTGGCCTGGGCGCTGGCTGGTCCGGAGAGGATTTCAATCGGCGCCGGGGCAGGGGCCGCGATGGGCGGGTTTCTGGGAGTGAATATCTCCATGCTCCTGGACATGCGGGCGGACCGCAAGCGATCCGCTGCCCCGGAAAACCCGCGACCGTCACGGCAGGAAGACTATGGAAAATAAGGGTGTCTTAATCGCGGCCATTGCCTTCGTGTTCGGGTCGTTCATCCTCATGATCGTGGGACTGGTGTATGAGTCCTACAAGGCCAAACAGCAGCGCGAGCTGGTGGCGTCTCTCCAGTCCGAAAGCCGCCCCGTCGCCACGGTTGCTCCGCAGGACGACTACTCGGTGTACAAGACCATGGTCGGGGATGATGGGCGTGAGATGGTCCAGATTCCGGAAGGGCCGTTCACCATGGGGAGCAAGGAGGGCGATCCTGACGAAGTTCCCGATCATCAGGTGTATCTCGGCACGTACTACATGGACAAGAAAGAGGTGACTCAGGCGGAGTATGATCGTTTCGTGCGGATGACGAAACGAGGCAAGCCCTTTGTCCCGGTGTTCGAAGATGACATCTCCAAGATTCTCAAACCAACCCTGCCGGCGATGGGGATGTCATGGTCAGATGCGGTGGCGTATTGTAAATGGGCCGGCAAGCGTTTGCCCACGGAGGCGGAGTGGGAGAAAGCGGGCCGCGGAGAGGGCAAGCGACGGTACCCCTGGGGCGAGGAGTTCGGGACTGGCCGCGCGAACGTGGATGGCGATGAGGACGGGTTTCGGTACCTCGCGCCCCCGGGCTCATTCGAGTCGGGGAGAAGCCCGTTCGGGCTCTACGACATGACCGGCAACGTAGCCGAATGGGTGGCGGATACGTACGACGAGCAGTACTATCGCAAATCTCCCTACCGTGACCCGCCGGGACCAGAGGAGGGAGAGCACAAGGTCATTCGGGGAGGCTCGTGGCGTGAAACCCAGCAGAACGCACGGCTCCCGAAACGATTTCAGGCGAAGATGTGGCGGACCGACAGCACCATCGGCATCCGGTGCGCCAGAGACGCGGAGGAACAGCGGGCCGAGCCCCGGAAGACGAGAAACTAGACTCTCTGAGCTCTCACGAGGCAGCCGTGCTCGAAACGAAATTCAAAATTGCGCTCCTCCTGACGGTGCTCTTCCTGACGGGCTTGCCGGTGATGGGGATTCTCAAAGGCACCTCGCGGCCGCCTGAGGAGCCGATTCAGTCATCCGACGGGGAGAGCCCATCCGTCGCCTCGCCAGACGAGGCCCCTCCGCGTGAAGAGCCGATTCAGGACGAGATGGTCACGATCCCGGCGGGCTCCTTCATCCGGGGCACAAAGGCCGGTGGCTATGACGAGCAGCCGGAACGTGCCATCTACCTGGACGCCTTTGCGATGGACCGATTTGAGGTGACCAACCATCAGTACCAGGCGTTCGTGGCCGCCACCGGGCATCGCAAGGCGGCACCGCCATCGCGGTACGCGAAGAACCTGTCGCGCATGCGCGGGGTGAATCAGCCCGTGGCGTATGTCTCGTGGCACGATGCCGAGGCCTATTGCACCTGGAAGGGCAAGCGTCTCCCGACCGAAGCGGAGTGGGAGAAGGCCATCCGCGGTGTCGACGGCCGGCTCTGGCCCTGGGGAAACACCCGGGACTTCCTGGCCGCCAACTGGGGCTCAACCAGGGACGGCTTCGAAGTGACCGCGCCGGTCGGATCGTTCAAGCGGGACGTGAGCCAGTTTGGGATTGCGGATGGAGCCGGCAACGTGATGGAATGGGTGGCGGACTGGTACGCGGAAGACGCCTACCGCGACCCTGCGGAAAGAAACCCCAAGGGCCCCGCTCACGGAGTCTATAAAGTGCTGCGAGGGGGCGGGTATACCAGCACCGGCTCCGATGTGCGGATCACCAGCCGAAGCCGCATGGTCCCCGATTTTCGTGATGAGACCATCGGGTTCCGTTGTGCCGTTTCGGGGGAGGAAAAGGGGGGTGGGGTTTGAACGGAAGTCGCTGGAAAATCATAGAAAATCAAAATAGTAGAGAATCAGAAACACCGCCAAAATTAGGTTGACAACCAATCCGGCCAAAACTATAATATCGAACAATTTTGAATTTTTACGCATCGTGCGCCCTCATCCTTACAAAAAAAACGTACAGAGCAGTAACACAGACTTACAGACCTGTCAAGAACCGGTCACGACAGGGCTGTGCGCCGTATTTATCCAGGCATAAGGAGATATGCGGATGGAACGAGCTCAGGAGGACTTCAAGATCAAACTCGGAAAGTCAATTTTTTATCTCACGGCTGCCTTGGGGCTGTGGTTCTTTTATTGGTTCGCGGGAATAAACTGCCCGTGCTGATCGAAGCATTCTGTCGCGGAGACGCACTCGCTTAGGGACGTGCCCGAGGCGGCGTCCTTGCACGGCTAACGGGGGAGCAGGAAAATGGAAATTGTCACGAGCCCAAATTTTTGGACCGCCATGCTGGTGCTGGGGGTGGTCCTGTTAGTCGGCGTTTCATTCAAGACGAAAGCCCTGTTGAACAACGTCTACGTCGCGGTGACCATCTCGTTGCTCATCGCGGTGGCCTATTTTCATCTCGTCGACCATTATCTGATGGACATGCAAGGGTTGGACTATTGGTATCTCTTCAGGAAATAAAGTCTCACGGTGTGCTCATACAGGGGTATCCCTGAGGACTGTTTAAGGAGGTAAGCCATGGGTGGATTAACCCCGAACAAGATGCTGTCAATCCTGGCGTTGGGCGCAATGGTTGGCCTTCTCCTCCTACCAATCGTTGTTTCGATGCCTGCGCTCGCCGGAGGCGGCGGGACTCCTGCGGCCGGTGGGCCTCCGCCCGATGTGGCCAAGAAGGCGGACACGCCCGAGGCGGCCAAGGTCGAGAAGGCGCGGGACGTCTATTACAAAACCGAGGGGATTGTGACGGGCGCTCCGGCTCCCAAGACGGCGGACAACCCTCAGTTCTATCCGCGCTACAATTTTGAAAGCCGCGTGCTGCTCTGGATCGCCAATCAGCAACACCTGTACTACGGCAGCTTTGTCTTGGCCGTGCCGATCTTCTGCATGATTATCGAGTTCATGGGGATCGTATCGAAGGACAAGGCGATGGCCAAGAAATATGATCAGCTCGCCTATGACTTCATCAAGATCAGCCTCACGGCGTACTCGCTGACCGCGATCCTGGGCGGGATCCTGATCTTCACGTTCCTGACGCTCTATCCCGCCTTCTTCGGCTATCTCTCCAGCATCTTCCGTCCGGTGATGCATATCTACGCGTTGCTGTTCGTGGCGGAGAGCGGCACCATCTACATCTATTACTACGGCTGGGACCGGATGAAGGAAGGGCTGCTCAAGTGGATTCACGTCAGCATGTCGGTGGTCTTGAACGTGATCGGAACAACGTTGATGTTCCTCGCCAACTCCTGGATCGGGTTCATGATGTCGCCGGCAGGCGTGGATGAGCAGGGGCGCTTTCTGGGGAACATCTGGCACAGCATCCATACCGCGCTCTGGAACCCGCTCAATGTCCACCGGCTGCTGGGCAATATGGCCTTCGGCGGCGGAGTGGTGGCCGCGTATGCAGCCTACCGGTTCCTGGCTTCCAAGACCGATGAAGAGCGGGCCCATTATGACTGGATGGGCTATATCGCGATGGCCATCGGCGTCGCGTTCCTGATCCCGCTGCCGTTTGCGGGCTACTGGCTCATGCGCGAGGTCTATGCCTACCGGCAGCAGATGGGCATTACGCTCATGGGCGGCCTGCTGGCCTGGTTGTTCATCATCCAAGCCACGATGATCGGGATCCTGTTCCTGAGCTCGAACTACTACCTCTGGCAGGCGATGGGACGGATGCGAGGGGCGGAGAAGTATCAACGGTACATCAAATACATGGTGTTCGTCTTGGTGTGCGGGTTCTTGATTTTCATCACGCCGCACACGATCGTGATGACGCCGGCCGAACTGAAGGCCATGGGGGGCCAGCAGCACCCGGTGCTGGGGAACTATGGCGTGATGTCGGCCAAGAACGGGGGCATCAACGTCATTATTACGACCACCGTGCTGAGCTTTATCTGGTATCAGCGCGGGAACAAGGTACCGATGGTGTCATGGGCCAAGTTCGGGAACATCTTCATGGGGTGCTTCTTCGCATTGGCCTATGTGAACATCATCTGGCTGGCCATTTACGGGTATTACATCCCGGCAAACGTCCGCGTCGGACTGTCCGTGCCGCAGGTGGCCACCACCCTCTCGTGTTTGTTCTTCATGACGGCCCTCAACCTCGTCATGCTCAAGGGGGCGAAGCAGAGCGGGGCGATCGAATGGGGCAAGATATCGGTCCGATCCCAGTACGCCCTGATCATGCTGGCGACCGCCTTTACCTGGATGATGGGGCTGATGGGTTACATTCGCTCGTCGGTTCGTCTGTTCTGGCATGTGAACGAAATCATGCGGGACAACTCGCCCTGGGCCTATACCCACACCACCGGATTCGCCGCGAACATGATTTCGTTTAACGTGTTGTTCTTCTGGCTGACCATCCTGTTTGTCTTCTTCCTCGCCACGCTCGGGGTGAAGAAGGCGCCGGCGGAGGCCAAGGTGTCGGTCCCTGGAAGGGTCCCCGAGCCTGCAACAGGACATTAATCCCTAGAACATTATCGATTTCACTGGCCTCATCCTCGAGTTTGCCGAGGGTGAGGCCAAGGAGGTTTCTCACGTGGCGGAGTTATTCGCAGCGGCCTTTGGTTTAGGCTGGCCTGTTCTGGTTCTCCTGGTCGGCCTCATGATTTATTTTCAGGTCACCATCCCGGATCGTGCAACCAGGCGGCGCGCGGTGTTCAAGACATTCATCGGAATGCTTGCGGCCGTGATGGCCTTCATCGCGATCGCCAACTACAAGCTGAACTTTTTCGGGAATTCTCGTCTTCTTCCGGTCTCCCTTGCCATGGTGACGGCCCTCTCGTTCATGATGGCCATGTACTTTTACAACGTCAGCGCGCTGTTCAAGATCGGCGGCACCATGTTCTTCGTGGCGGCGGCGTTGTCCGGATATGGGAACTGGCTGCCCCAGGTGGAAGGCGGCTTTCCTCCCCCGGAAGTCAAACTGGACTTCGGCGGTATGACTGCCCAGCAGTTGGCGGATGAGGGAGAGAAAATCATCTTCGGCGGAATCGGGCAAAGTAAAGTCCAGGGCGCGATCGGAAAAGGGCAGTGTCCGCTGTGCCACGGATTCAATGAAGGATTCTTGAGCGAGCGGGCGCCCAACCTGTTCGGCATCCCGGAGCGGGCCAAGAAGCAGCTCGAGGATCCCCGTTACCACAAAGGGAAGCCGGGCGACCGCGATACGGCTCAGAAGGAGGCCTTCGCGGGCTCAGGTACTGCGGAGGGCGGCCAGGAGTACATCGCCGAGTCGCACGCCTGCCCAAGCTGCTACGTCGTGTCGGGTTTCGGGGTGAAGGGCACCAACGACAAGGAAAGCCCGATGCCCACGATCCATAAGCCGCCCATTTCACTGAGCCTGGGAGAGCTGGCGGCGGTGGACACCTGGCTGTACGTTCGTGAGGGGAAGGAGCCGCCTTCGTACGAGGAGATCATCAAAGCATACGAGAAGTTCATCCCTGAGGCTGATCGTCCCAAACAGACGGAGGACCAGCCTGCGGCAGGCGGTGGCGGACTGCTGGCAACCGGCGAGGAGCCGGTGGCCCAGATTTTCGCGAAGGCTCAGTGTGTGGTCTGCCATACCATCCCCGGGATTCCCGGTGCGATGGGGACCGTCGGACCAAAATTGGTCGAGAAGACCAATGCGCCGAACCGGATCAAGGATCCGGCGTACAAGGGCGGCGCCAAGACCGTCCGCGAGTACATCACGGAGTCCGTGATTTCCCCCGGTACGTATGTGGTCAAACCTTTCCCGGACGGGGTCATGCCCAAGGTCTTCGGCCAGAAGCTGAGCGCTGGCGCGTTGAACAAAATCGTGGATTATCTCTCTCAGGTTGAAGAGGGCAAGGAGCCTCCTAAGATATAGAACGATAGATATTTTGTGATGGACCGGTTGATCGGGGAAGTGTAGCCCCAAGGAGAGTCCTAAGATGAGAGTCATACTTTTGGCCGGCGCAGTCATTGGCGGCATCGCGTTGGTTGTGTTCCTGGTGATGGTGGCGGGCCTGCTCCCCCCTCAAACTATTCGGTTAGTTGAGGGATATATGCCGATGCAGTTGCTCGCGGAGCTGGCTTTCTTCGTGGCCGTGTTCACCCTGATCAGCTACCTGCTCAAGAAAAACGGGCTCGGCATTCCCCGGTTCTGGCAGGGGATCTCTTTCTGGCTCTTCATCATCCTGTACCTGAAGTACCGCATCTATCCGCCGATCCCATTCAGCGTGCGCGCGATCTATGGGACCATTGCGATGGTCGGGGTCTTTATGTGGATGTCCGGTGCCGAAGATGATTGGAAGGAATTCAAGAAGCCCATTCTCAACGTGTTGGATGCGGTGACCCCGTTCCACAAGGCGCTCAGAACCTTCTACCTGATCGCCATTCCCATTATCCTGTGGGGGTTCTCGTATAACTCCTTCCTTCCCAACCTGGATGAGCCGATCGAGCTGAGGACGGTTCACCCGGCTCCACCGGCCAGCACCAAAGTGCATGGGAAGACGTTCGTGCTGCAAACTGCATCGAATCCGTACCGAGTCAATGCCGAGGGCAAATACGACCAAGAGTATTCCAACAAGCTCATCACCGAGCAGAGCATGGGGCGGCTTCTGAAGCCCGATGCCAATCCCTGGGATCCCAAGGCGGAAGGCTACTTGAAGTTTGTCCGGGAGGGGGGAGAGATCTTCTTCCAGAATTGCCATTTCTGTCACGGGGATAATCTCAACGGCAGGGGGCTGCACGCCTTCGCGTTCAACCCGATTCCGGCCAATTTCACCGATCCCGGAACGCTGGCCCAGCTTCAGGAGACCTTCGTGTTCTGGCGCGTCTCCAAGGGCGGGATCGGACTGCCGCGGGAGTCGTTCCCATGGGCGTCCGTGATGCCGCCGTGGGAGCAGCATCTGACCACCGACGAGATCTGGAAAGTGGTCCTGTTTGAATACTGGCACACCGGCTATTATCCGAGGACATGGGATTAATCCTACAGCAACGGGACAAGGGGTACAGCTATGAGGCATCTTCGGTTAAAAAGTCAGCGGCTGCTTCTGCTGATCGCCGCCGTTGGAATCAGCATGATCTCCGGCAGTGCGGCGGTCTGGACTTATGCCCAGGAAAGCGGGGGCAGCGGAGTCCCTGAGGGATTCAAGAAGTCCGACTTTCCCGCGATGCCGGCGGCGGAAGACATCGAAGCCGGGAAGCGGGTCTATTTCACCAAATGTGTCTGGTGTCATGGAGTGGACGGAGGGGGGGACGGCCCCTCCGCTGACCGTCTCTGGCCCCGGCCCAGGAATTTCAATCAGGGCACCTTCAAGATTCGACACACGGCCAGCGGAGAGCTGCCCCTTCCGCAGATGGACCTCTTCCAGACCGTCACGCACGGATTGCCCGGGTCGGCCATGCCGTCGTGGGAGGGCATCCTGAGCGAAGACCAGCGCCGTCAAGTGATTGCGTTCGTGACGAGCCAGCTCGTCAAGGATCGCAAGTTCGATGACAAGGACACCGAGACCTTCACGGTCCTGCAACTCGACAGCCTCAAGCCGATTCCGCCTAGCAAGGAGAGCCTCGAGAAGGGCGCTCAGTTGGTGGTGGACAAGAAGTGCATCGAATGCCATGGAGTGGAAGGACACGGTGACGGAAACGCGTTCAACCTGAAGGACGACTGGGGGTTCCCGATCCAGCCGGCGAGCTGGCACAAGTGCTGGAACTTCAGAGGGAGCCGCCAGGACCCGTATAACGTGAAGAACATCTTCCGGACGTTCTCCACGGGGGTCAACGGCACCCCGATGCCGTCGTTTGCGGACAACACCACGATCGAGGAACGGTGGCACATCGCCAACTTCGTGCAGTCGCTCTGCGAACGCGACGCCAAGGGCAACCCGCTTGAGATCGATCCCTTGACCGATAAGCCGAAAACTAACTTCGTCATACGGTCCGGGCCCATCGAGGGCGAGATCCCAGCCGATCCCGAGAACGAGCTCTGGCAGAAGCGTGAGCGGCGAATCGTGGCTTTAGGCGGCCAGATCACGCACAAGCCGAGGAACTTCGTCAACCGGCTCGACGATGTCTGGGTGAAATCCATCTATAACGACAAGCACATTGTGTTCATGTTCCAGTGGGAGGATCGGTCCAAGAGCGTTGCTGAGGGTAAGCGGCCTTTCCAGCCGACCCAGGTCAACCTGGACGAGTACGGGATCAAAGAACAGCCTCCGAAAACCGGAGAACCGGACTCGATTGCGGCGAAGCAGAACAACTATACGGTCTACAACGACGCGTTTGCCTTCGAGTTCCCGGTCAAGTGGCAGGAGCTCCCGCCACCTGAGAAGCCACGGTTTTTCTGGGGAGACCAGAAGTATCCCGTGGATATCGTGAAGTGGGAGGCCGACGGGTCCTTGCGGGCCTTCGCCGGGACCGGCTGGGATCAGGACTTTGAGGAGCGTGACGACTTTGCCGAGAAAATGAAGCTACTCAAGGCCGAGTGGAAAGATGGTCTTTGGACGCTCATGATCCAGAGGCCCTTGAAGGGCGACTACGACGAAGACACCTATTTCGAGATGGGGAAGTACATCCCGACCGTGTTCTTTGCGTGGGATGGTCATAACGGAGATGTCGGGCGCAAGCTGGCGGTTTCGGCGTTCTACTACACGATCTTGGAGCCGCCAATTCCCAAGGAGACGTACATCTATCCCACCGTGATCGCCGTTGGTATTGTGATCCTGGAAGGGTGGGTCCTGACGCGGCGGGCGAATAAACGGAAGGGTCGGATTTAGCCCTTCGCGTGACGCACGGCACAGTCCAAAGGGGGTGGGGCAGCCCACCCCCTTTTTTTTGTTTTGGCTCTTCCGGCTTTCGCGCGGTGAAGACCTTGGGAAAAGCCGCCTCAGCTGGCGAAGGGTGGGGAGGGCGGGGCGGCAGGGCTGCCCGTTGTGCTCGCGCACCGCGCACTCAGGATTGATTGGTTCCGGGCCTAGGCGGATGGAGTGCTCGGTGGACGCGCGCAGTGAAGGCCAGCCCAGCCGCTCGCCCCCCCTGAGAAATGAGGCGGATGGTGTGCCGGGTACCCGTTGCTTTTCAGATTGCAACGGGTGATGACGCGCGCAATAGGGGATCAGCCAGGCCACCCCTCTCATGATTCCCGCCATGGTGATGATCCTTCGCGCCCAGCCGTCCAGCCTCGGCTTGGTCGGGACGCCCGCACGAGGCCGTCAGGGCGAGGGTGACGCGACATTGCGGGGGAGCCCCGCTGATGTGCGCAGCGGCGGCCCGAGCGAGGCCCGACCGCATCGGACTGTTGCCCCAGGCCGAAGCGGATCGGAGAACCCCCACCATGTGGGGGATGGGGGGAGCCGGAGCCGGGCCGCCGCTAGTTACAGCAGCGCGGCGAGCTTGCACGGAGCGGAATGCCTCGCCCTGGCGGACTGGACATGACCCACACGAGAACCGGAAGAGCCTTTGTTTTTGGTGACTCCACCGTCTGGCGCAGACCAAAGAGAGGCTGCACCTGAACCGCAAGGCCGACATCACGGGGGTCCTCCTGGCCGGCGGCAAGAGCCGTCGGATGGGCCGGGACAAACGGTTTCTTGAACTGGGCGGCCGGACGCTGCTGGAGCGGACGCTTGCGGTCTTGGAGTCGCTGTTTGCCGAAGTGATCGTGGTGGTGGCGGAGCCTGCCTCCCAGCTCGCCGGTCTTCGCCACCGGATCGTGACGGATCTGGTCCCGAATTGCGCGACGCTCGGCGGTCTCCATACCGGTCTTACGTCCGCGACGCACAGGCGGATTTTTGCCGCTGCCTGTGATATGCCATTCCTCAACCCGGCCCTCATCACATGGATGACCGAGCTGGACCCGGATGCCGATGTGGTGATGGCGCAGCTCGCCAGCGGGCTTCAGCCCATGCACGCGGTCTATTCGAAAGCCTGCTTGCCCCATCTCGAGCGCATGCTCAACAGTGGCAACCTCAAGGTTCAGGAACTCAGCCAGGCTCCGGGGCTCTCGGTACGGCTGGTTGCCGAACACGAGCTCCGGGGGGCGGATCCGCAGTTCCTGTCTTTCCTCAACATCAACACCGCGGGCGACCTAGAGTTCGCCAGGAAGCTGCTGGAAGGACAACGGGCGAATCGTGGCGACGAGACCTGAGTCCATGCCGCGCACGATCTTCGTGGTGCATCCCGGCGCCTTGGGCGATGTCCTGCTTGCGCTGCCGGCGATCCGGGCGTTGCGGACGTCGTTCCCAACCCATCAGCTTGGCCTCGTGGCCGGCGCAGCCGTGGGCGGTCTCCTTCGCGTGTGCGGCGAGGTCGCAACGGTGTTTTCACTCGAAGCCGGCGTGTTGGCCGGGCTCTTGGCTGGGCTCCCGTGGGTGGGGCCGACCGTTCGTGAATGGCTCGGCAGGTGCGGCCTGGCCGTCTGCTGGATGGCGGATCCGGGGGACCGACTGTCCTCGACATTGCAGGGTCTGGGCGTCGGCCGGGTGATCGTGCGGTCTCTGGCCTCGTCGGAGGGCGAGGCGATCCATCAGGAGGACCGCCTCATGGAGACGGTGCAGGACGTGGCGCCGGTCGCGCGAGTCGTGGAGAGACTCCACCTCCCAGCCGCTGTGATCACTGAAGGACGGGCTCGACTAGCCGCTCTGGAGCTGTTCACGCGTCACCCGCTGGTGGTCCTCCATCCGGGCAGCGGGAGTCGCCACAAATGCGTCGCGCCCGCTCTATTGGCCGCGGCCATCACGCACTTCCAGGCCAACGACGTTGTTCCTGTGCTGGTCGGAGGGGCGGCGGACGACCACATGGTCGCCGAGGTGGCTGATGCCTGCGCGAGCCGGCCGGTGACACTCCAGCACGAGGACCTCCTTCCGATGGCCGGCCTGTTGTCCCACGCAGATCTCTTTGTCGGCCACGACTCCGGTCTCACCCATCTGGCCGCCTCACTCCATGTGCCAACGGTGGCTCTGTTCGGGCCGACGGATCGCTGGCGGTGGGCGCCACGTGGCTCGCATGTGACGGTCCTGACCGGGGAGCCCTGCCGCTGTCATGGTTGGGATACGGTCCAAGCCTGCCCCGACAAACCCTGCCTCCAGATCCAGGCAGAGGAGCTGGTCATGGCCTGTGAGCACCTGCTTCGACAGCCTCGAGTTGTCTTCCCGAGCCCGCCGGAGGCGACCCGGTCGCCTTGTGATGCTCCGGAAGTTATGCTAGATTGAGCCCTCGGTATTTTGATAGGCAGGATGCGGAGTTAGGAGCG
>MNDM01000078.1 GCA_001914955.1 Nitrospirae bacterium 13_2_20CM_2_62_8
TCCTTCAACTTTTTCACCTTGGGATCGGGATCGGTTCCACTGTGGGTGTACAACGACTGCTGGAGGGCGCGGAGCGGTTCATAGGCTCTCTTGTCCGGCAGCTTGCCCAGGGCCCAGACGACCTCGGTCTTGACCGTGAGGTCGTCGGTGTTCAGCGCCTCGAGTAGCGGCGGGATGATCGAAAAGTCGCTGTGCAGCGCGCCTAAGAGGCCGAGTCCTTTTGCCGCGGTGGCTTGGAGATCCGGCTTCCCGGTTTTCAGGGCATCGAGCAACGCCGGGATGCTCTCCTTCTTGCCGATGTTCCCCAGCGCGATCGCGGACGCCTTCGCGATCTCGATGTCGGGATCCTTCAGCGAGACCACCAGACGCGGGGCCGCTTCGGCTGCGAAGATTTCTCCGAGCTGGGAGATGATCTTCGCCTTGCGCGCCGGCGCCGTTGTCGGGTCATCAAGAACCTTGAGCAAGCGCTCCTGTTGTCCCCAATCGGCGGTCACCAGCGCTGGGAAATAATACTGCTCCAGGCGTTCCTTCAGCTTGGCCATCGCGTAGATGCCCGGGTCACCGGCTTTGGCTTGTCCCGCGGCTTGGATGGCGTCCTGAAAGTCCGTGCGAACCTCCTTGTACCATCCCATCTTTTTCCCGTCGAGCAGATAGGTCAGCTGACAGGCAGGGCCTTTCCACACGCGTGAGGGGGAATCGGGCAGATCCGCATCGCCACCCGACGCGCTGGTGCCCTCCCACACCTTTCGCTGCTCGCATTTGACTCGGAACACGACGTCATGAGGTTGAGCCGGATCGGTCACGACGGTATAGCCGATGTCTCGTAGGCGACGGGTCACCACTTCGTCGAGCGGCCCTGGATCGATCGTGCCCTCGTCGGTGATGGCCACCGTCTCGACCAACACGCGCTGAACTTTCTTGAGGAGCTCCTTCTGCTCTTGGGAGAGAACTTCCCGGCGAGCGGAGCTGTCGGTCCCGATCAGGCTGACGAGGAGCAGCGTCAATATCCAGGTCGCCTTTTTCATCTTCGTCTCCTGCAATGTCGCGGGGATGACACCAGCAGATCTGGTGGAGAAACTACTGTACCCAAGGTCCGGGCTCCTGCGCAAGTTGAAGGAAACCGGGGGCGTCGGTATAATCGCGGCATGTTGCTGGGGAAGCAGATCGCTCTGATCGGGGCCGGCAATATGACCGAGGCACTGGTCTGCGGCATGTTGCAGGCCGGCGTGGCGCACGCTGACCAATTACATGCCACCGATCTCCTTCCAGAGCGACGGGCCCATCTCCAGGGCCGATACAAGATCAGGGTCGGCAGTGAGAGCAAGGAAGCGGCCGAATCCTCCCAGATCATAATCTTGTCAGTTGAACCTCAAGTTCTCGATGAGGTCTTGAATGAGATCAGACCCGCTCTGGCGGTGGAGGCCCTCATCATCTCCGTGGCCGCAGGGTACCCGATCTCTCGCGTCGCGGCTCACCTGAAGCCGGCATCTCGGGTCGTGCGCGCAATGCCCAATACCCCTTCCAGCGTGATGGCGGGAGTCTCCGCACTGGCCTTCGGTGCTCGTGTCTCGGATGACGACCGACGGGTGGCGCGAACCATTTTTGAGTCGGTGGGAAAAGTCGTCGAGGTGGAAGAGCGGCTGATGGACGCCGTGACCGGCCTCAGCGGGAGCGGCCCCGCGTATGTCTTCCTGATGATCGAGGCGCTCGCCGATGGAGGCGTGAAGATGGGGCTCTCGCGCCCGGTGGCCGAGCTCCTGGCTGCCCAGACCGTCCTCGGGGCGGCTCGGATGATGCTTGAGAGTGGAGAGCACCCCGGGCGCTTGAAGGATCGCGTCGCGTCGCCTGGCGGCACCACGATTGCCGGCATTCACAAGCTGGAGGAAGGCCGGCTGAGGGCCACGCTGATGGCCGCGGTCGAAGCCGCCACCAAGCGGTCGCAGGAATTGGGACAGGGCGTGGAAGACGTGAGGCGTGAGGTGTAAGGAGTGAGGAGCAGGATCCCCTCCGTACTCAGAACTCAGCACTCAAAACTAAGCCGGAGGCAAACCGTGGTCTATTGGGTCAAAGTGGTCTTCACCGACAATCAGGAACTGCTCGTCAGGGATGCGATCCGGCATACCATCAGTGAGGACATGGAGGTGCTGGAGGTGGACTCCGCCAAAGAAGTCATCATCATTCCGATGAAACAGATCAAGTACATCTCCTGCGACGCCACGGTCTTTGCGCAGAAGAGCAGCGACAGCAAAGCCAAGACCGGGTAGGCATGCCGAACCCTCAGGGCGGAACCGGCCGAGGTCCTGTCATTCCCGCAGAGGTGTCGCTGCCGGAAATCACGTTCAAAGGCGTGGTGCTCTCGATTGTCCTGGCCGCCGTCCTGGCCGGCGCGAATGCCTACCTCGGGCTCTTCGCCGGGATGACCGTGTCGGCCTCGATCCCGGCCGCCGTGGCCTCGATGGCCATCCTGCGCCTTTTTCGCCGCTCCAATATCCTGGAAAATAACATCGTCCAAACCGCTGCGTCGTCGGGCGAGGCGCTCGCCGCAGGGGTGATCTTCACGATCCCGGCGTTGCTGCTGGTCGGACATTGGACCGCGTTCGAGTACTGGCCGACGACCGCCATCGCCTTGGTGGGAGGGGTGCTGGGGGTCTTGTTCACGATCCCGTTGCGGCGGGCGCTGATCGTCCAGGCACGCCTCCGATTTCCGGAAGGGGTCGCCACGGCGGAGGTCTTGAAAGTGGGGTCGAAGGCCGAGCCGGGGCCAGGAACAGCACGAGGGATGGCCGCAGCCCGAGCGAATCGGACGTCTGAAGCGGGCCGCGGTTTCCGGATCCTGCTCGCCGCCTCGTTGTTGGGGGGAATGGCCAAGGTGGCCGAGAGTGGTTGCCGGCTGTGGGCCGAGGCCCTGGAAGGTGCCACCGCCGTGGGGCGGTCCGTGATGTATCTCGGGATCAACCTCTCGCCGGCGCTCATCGCAGTCGGCTTCATCATCGGCCTCAATACGGCCTTTGTGGTGTTTCTTGGCGGGGTGCTGGGCTGGGTCGTGCTGATGCCGGCCTACGGGGCGCTGGTGGGCGTCCCCGACAACGTACCCGCGATCGTGGCGGCGAAGGACCTGTGGAGTCGTCATATCCGGTTTGTGGGCATCGGCGCCATGTTGGTCGGTGGACTCTGGACGGTGGCCCAACTCCGAGAGCCGGTGCTGATGAGCGTCCGCACCCTGATGGAGGCCTACCGGGACGAGACCGCACGAGCCGTCGGACCGCGTAGGAGCCTTCCTCTCCGTACGGAACGCGACGCGTCGCTGCCGTGGATCGTCGTGCCGTTTCTCCTCTCATTGATTCCGATGGCGCTGATCTATCGGGCGGTGGTCGGGAGCGCCGGCCTGGCGGTGGGCATGACGCTCATCATGGTCATCGCGGCGTTCCTGTTCTCAGCCGTGGCGGGGTACATGGCCGGTCTCGTAGGCAGCTCGAGCAATCCTGTCTCCGGGGTAACGATCGCCACGATCATGCTGGCAGCGCTCCTGCTGGTCCTGGTGATGGGGCGCGGCAACCCGGCCGGACCGGCGGCCGCCCTGTTCATCGGGGCGGTGGTCTGTTGTGCCGCGGCGATGGGCGGCGACAACCTGCAGGACCTCAAGACCGGGTACCTAGTCGGTGCGACGCCGTGGAAACAGCAAGTGATGCAAGTAGTCGGGGTCGCCACGGCCGCCGTGGTGATCACGCCCGTGCTGGCGCTGCTTCAAGCCAAGTACGGCATCGGCGAGGTGACGGCCGATCATCCATTTCCTCTGAGCGCCCCTCAAGCGACGCTGATGGCCAGCCTGGCGCGGGCCGTTTTCGGGGAGGGGTTACCCTGGCCTTTGGTGGGGCTGGGCGCTGCAATCGGTGTTGCGGTGATTCTGGTCGATCGCGGTCAGGAGGCCCGCGGGGCGTCCCTGCGCGTGCCGGTGCTCGCGGTGGCGCTGGGGATTTACTTGCCGCTCAAGCTCTCCGCGGCGATCCTGGCCGGTGGAATCATCGCGGAGCTCGCCAACAGAAGACGATCCAACTCGGAGGAGTCTGCGGGGCACGGCGGCTTACTGTTCGCCGCCGGACTCGTGACCGGCGAAGCCCTGATGGGAGTCCTGCTCGCGGTGCCGATCGCGCTGAGCGGGATCTGGCCGGGCCTGGATGCGGACCCGTTCAGACTCTTTGACACGCCGCCGCTGGGCGCCTGGCCCGGGGTGGTGGCCGTCGCGATGGTCGGGATACTGCTGTATCTCACTGCGCGCGACAGGCCACGGGGTAGAGGGGTAACGGGCTAGCGGCGACACCCTCGCGACGTCTACCCCTCTACCCCGACTATCCCGGTATCCCGAGCCCTCAGTCGCTCGGTGGTTCGAAGTGACCCGGCGGACGGGACTGCCAGGGGACGGACGCCTGTCTGGACTGCTTGACGAGACTGCGGAGACTGGCTTCGGCCGCCTTCACGAGCTTGGGCTCGCCGCTCTGGAGGAGGACGGTCAGGAGCACGTACAACTCGCGTTCCTGGTGAGCGCCGAGCAGGATCCGCTCCATGACCGGATCCACTGCATCGGTGCCGGGCGGTTCCGACACATCTCCGTCAGCATCGGCGGTGAGCAGATCGAGATGCTTGGGATCGCCAAACAGCCAGGAGGTCGGAACGCCGAGCGCAGAGGCGAGGGTCTCCATGGTGGAAGCCGAAGGGTCCAGCTCGCCGGACTCGATGACCTCGAGGAGATGGGCCTGAAGCCCGGCCTTCGCGGCCACCGCCGGGACGGAGAGTCCACGCGAGAGCCGCCAGGCCTGGATGTGGGGACCGATGGGCATGGCGTGATCATACCCAATTTAGCGAGATGGGGGCAACGGGAGATCGAGATATGAACGCGGCGCCGTTTCCCACTCTCCCAGCCGCCAAAGCGGCGCTGATCCGGGACCTGCTCCGGAAGAAGAAAACCCGGGACGCTGAGCGGGCCTTCGTGCTCGAGGGGATAAAGCCGATCCTGGAGTTGCTGCAGGTCAACTCGCCATCCCTGCTGGCGGTTGTGGTGACGCCGGCCTGCCTCGGCAAGGGCGGCTCGTCGTTGCAACGAGCCCTGGCCCAGACCCGCCCGACGGTTTATACCTGCCGGGAAACGGTCTTCGAGACCTTGTCGGACGTCCGCACCTCGCCGGGGATGCTGGCCGTGCTGGGCCAACCCGAGTGGGATCAGGGCGTGATCTTCAAGCGCCCCCGGCTGTTCGGCATCTACGGGGAATGCCTGCAGGATCCGGCCAACGTCGGGACGATCATGCGGACGGCAGTGGCATTCGGCATGGATGCGCTATGGCTCTCGTCGGACTCGGCGGATGTGTTCAGTCCCAAGGTGGTGCGCGCCACGACCGGCGCGCTGCTCAAGTTGCCGGTGTTCTCCATGAAAGATGTCGCGCTGTTCGCGCGTCACGACTGCGCCATCCTCGCCGCCGACTCGTCCGGCAAACGGAGCCGCCGCCTTGACGAGATTGACACGATTCCCGCCCGGTCCGTGATCGCATTCGGGAACGAAAGCCGGGGATTGTCCCAGGCGACGCTCGAACGAGCGGCCCTGCGGTTTCACATCCCCATCAGCCGGGACGTGGAGTCGCTCAACGTGGCCGCCTCTGCCGCGATCGCGTTGTTCTACTTCAGCGGCCTGGCGAGAGACAGTAAGGAGTGAGGAGTAAGGAGTGAGGGGTGGAAGGAACGCCGCGGAGGAAGCGAAGAATTTAAGCCTACTGGTGGCAAAGGAACTATCCGCCGCGAGGTGATCGAACGCGGCGGGTCAAGCGAAGCTTGGTATGGTGCCGAGGGACAGAATTGAACTGTCGACACCAGCCTTTTCAGGGCTGTGCTCTGCCAACTGAGCTACCTCGGCACGGGCGCCACGATAACAAGCAGGCTTCGATCGTGTCAAGCAGACCGGACGCGGGCGTAACGGCCTTTGGCGCACGAGAGTATGCTCAACGAGGCAAAGGCCGCGATGAACGAGAAGAGAAGACATTACAGGATGCGCGCACACCGACATGGACATGGGCCGGCGAACATGTACAGGTAACAGCGGTTTTGGTATGCTGCGGCGCCTGTGAGACTGCCAGGCCGCGCCCGGCCATGGCGATGATGAATGGGAAACAGGTCCCGACATCGGAGAGGCCGACAGGCCTTGCGAAGAACGTGCGTGCCTTCCATCGTCCGCGCCGACGCAGGGCTGATGGTATGGCTCATGTGCGTGACGGTGACGCCGGCTTGGGGCCAGGGCCCGCAGCTTGACCTCCCTGAAGAGTCCGGGCCGGCCGAGGCACCGCAGGCAGAGCATCGCGAAAAGCTGACCCAAAAAGAGGAGAAAGTTCACCAGGAGACGCAGAAGCGACTCCTCGACATCCTGACCGCCGAAAACGGCACAAATCCCACCGCCATTGTCGGACGGTTCCAGCTCTCGAACACCTATCGAGACCTAGCGCGGGGAGCAGAGCGAAACGATACGGTCTTTCGCATAGACATTCCCCTGACGCCCGCCTGGCTATTCCGCGCGGATGTGGGGGCCGGCTGGGTAGAGCCCAATAGACCCGGAGTATCGGACACGTTTGGGCTGAATGACCTCTTCCTTCGAACAGGGTGGCGGGTTTATCAGTCACCGGACTTCAGTCTCTTCGTCGGGGGCGACGCGATTTTTCCAGCCGCAACGGATACTCAGCTAGGGCGTGGCAAGTACGAGATCGGGCCCGGCATTGCCGCTTCCATTCCGATCCCATCACTCACGTCGACCTTCATACCTCTTGTCCAACACTTCGTGTCTGTGGGTGGCAATCCATCGCGTCCAGACGTCGATTACTCCACACTCCAGCTCCAACTGAACACCCTCTGGTCGAAGGAATGGTGGACACTCGTCGAAGGCGATCTCAATCTTGACTGGACGCGGGCCGCCAAGACAGGAGCGGTGCTCGAGGGCGAGGTCGGGCGGCGCTTTGGCCCCCACTGGAGAGCGTGGGTCCGCCCGGGTGTGGGGCTGTGGGGACAGGACGTCCGGGGCACTTACGACTGGGCCGCGCAAGTCGGTATGAGATACATGTTCTATGTCTATTAGGTCTTCACCGCTTTCTGAACCTGTTCGCTGCCGATCATAAAAGGACCGACTCGCGGGAACAGATTCTCACCATGTTGCTGCGGACGAAGGCGCACATGAAGGTTGAGTCGGGAAATCGTGGGCGGGTTGCCATGAGAGTAGGCCTGCTGAGCGCACTCGGCGCCCTTTGGGCGGTCTGTTCCGGAACAGGCTCCTTGTCCATCGCGGCCGCGAGATCTGAGAAACCTCCTGGCGAGCCGGTCGCCGAATCAGCGGAGGAGCCGCCGGAGGGCAAGCGACGCCCGCTGCGGGAGCTGCTGTACGGCGCCACGCCTGAGGAGCGCGAACGGCTTGCCGAAGAGCGAAGGCGCCTGTCGGCGGCTGCCGCGGCCTTCGGTACAGACCCCACCGCCATCATCGGGTACTATCAACTGACGTATGGGCACAATGCGTTCACCAACAATCTGCGCCTGGACACTGCGACCGCCGAGGTCCGACTGCCCATCACACCCAACTGGCTCTTACGGGTGACGCTGCCATATGTGTGGGCCGATCTGAACCAACCCCGTGGATTCACGACGAATGGCCCTAGCGACACGGTGGTGCGAACCGGCGGGCGGTTGTATGCCAGCCCGAATGTGGCCCTGTTCGTCGGCACCGATGCCTCGATTCCGACAGCCGCGAAGAAGGAACTGGGCACAGGCAAGTACACCCTTGGACCGGGAGGCGCGGTGGCTGTCCCGATGCCCCGGGCGCGCTCGCTGTTCTTTACGGTGATTCAGGATTTCAACTCCGTCGGGGGTGATCCCAGTCGGGCCAACATCCACTTCATGCAGGTCCAGTCGGCCGTCAACACGATCTGGTCCGAGCGATGGTGGAGCACGGCGTTCGTGACATAGGACATGGATTGGAACAATAACCGCAAGACCACGATGAACCTGCTGGGCGAGGTCGGCCACCGGTTTGATAACCACTGGAACGCGTTTGTCGGGGCGGGCGCGGGGGGGGTGGGACGGGATACGTTTTTGGGGCTGGACTGGACAGTGCAAGCCGGGGTGCGCTGGGTGTTCCAGACGCCGCTCCTGCCTGAGACCTTCTTCGGAGGGCCACTTGGCCCTCCCGCCAGCCCGAGATGACACGCACCGCTAAGACGGCACAGGCCCTGAAGCGCTGGCCTCCTGCTGGAAAGGAGAACAGATGATGAGAGCACACTTCGATGACACTCGTCGGTCCGGGTGGTTACGACCGTTGGCCGCCCTGGCCGCCCTTCTCAGCCTGAATGGCTGCATGAGCTTCGGGGCCTTGACGCTTGACCGTGACCGATTGGACTACACACAGGCCGTGGCCAACTCCTGGAAGCAACAGACATTGCTCAATATCGTCAAGCTGCGTTATGCGGACACGCCGATTTTTGTCGATGTCGGCCAAATCGTGAGCGGCTACCAGTTGGTCAGCACCGTCCAGGCTGGGGGATCCATATTCCCGACGGGAGCAGCCGGCAACACTTTTTTCAATCTCGGCACGCAGGGACAGTACACGGATCGGCCCACCATCACCTACGTGCCCCTGACCGGGTCTCAGTTCATCCGCACGCTGATGACTCCCATTCCGCCGATCCGGCTGTTCGAGTTGATCGAATCCGGGTTTCCGATTGATTTGTTGTTCAACGTGGGTGTGCAGAGTGTGAACGCCCTGTCGAACGCCAGAGGCGGAGGACGAGCGCGACCGGCGGACCCGGAATTCGCCAAACTGCTCAAGTCCCTGCGGCGGATCCAGGAGTCCGGCGCCATCGGATTACGCGTCGAGCCTGACCCAGACAAGATAGGTGGAAAGCTCATCCTGTCTTTCCCCAAGAAAACGGTCCCTCCGGAAATCCAGGCCGAGCGCGACGGCGTCAGACGCATGCTCGGGTTGAATCCGGCGGCGACGGAATTTCATGTGATCTATGGCACGGTTCAGGATCGGGATGACGTCGTGGCCGTGCAGACCCGTTCGGGAATGCAGATCCTCCGCGAACTGTCATCGCATGTCCAGGTTCCGGAGAAGCACCACGTTGAGCAGCGCGTGTTTCCGCATGCGATAGTCCAGCCCAATAATCAGGAAGCTCCCCCACCGCTGATTCGTATCCTGAGCGATGCGTCCCGGCCCTCCGAGGCTTTCGCCCAAGTTCATTACAACGACTTGTGGTTTTGGATCGATAACCGTGATCTTCATTCGAAGGGAACGTTCACATTCCTCCTTATCCTGATGACCCTGGCCGAAACCGGCGAGAAGGTCCAGTCGCCGCTCGTCACGATCCAGGCCAATTGAGCCGTTGCCGGGGCCGGCGCGGGAGTAGTGGGACAGGATACGTTTTTGGGGGTGGACTGGACGGTGCAAGCCGGGGTGCGCTGGGTGTTCCAGACGCCGCTCCTGCCCGAGACCTTCTTCGGAGGACCGCTTGGAAAATGACGCCAAGCCCGGCCCGAGGACGCCCAACTGTCGTTTCTTAACGCGGAAGGGTTGGGCCTCGAAGGCCCAGGGCTCGCCAAGGTCTGGGCGGCGCGTTCGATGAGGGCGTCGCCACGACTCTCGGCAGAGGGGCTTGTGTGGGCGCTGGCCGGGCTGCTGCTGATGGGAAGCCTGCCCCCGGTGTGGGCGCAGGACGTGCCGAGTAGCTATCCAGAGGGGAAGAGCGGCCCTGCGTCGAACCCGGATCCGGAGAGGCCGGCGATGGAGAGGCCCGAGCCTATGGAAAAGCCCGAACCTGACACGGGGCCGGAGCCCGAAGGTCCGCCTCGGGAGCCTCGATTTCTTCCGCCCCGACTCAGACCCAAGGTCCTGACACCAGAGGAACACGAAGAAGCCAAACGTCTGAGAGCGCTGGCCGCCAAGTATGGGACCGACCCCACGGCGATCGTGGGCCGGGTGCAGCTCTCTTCCCAATACGCGGACCTGCCTCAGGGCGGGCGACTCTCTGACACCGTAGCCCGTGTGGATCTCCCGTTCCGGGGCAACTGGTTGCTCAGGACGGACATCCCGTTCCTTAGAGGGAGCGATTCGAATCGTCCCGGCGTTTCCAGCGAGAGTGGCCAGGGCGACCTGGCCGTTGTAGCCGGCTGGCGCGCCTATAACACGCCCGAATACGCCTTCTTTATCGGTGCGCTCTCCACTTTCCCTACTGCCGCAGAGAACACATTGGGCTTGGGGAAATACACGATCGGTCCTTTAATTGCCACGGGCCGTTTTCTTCCCCGATGGGAGTCCTTCCTGTTCGGGGTGTTCCAGCACCAAGTCTCCGTCGGCGGCGATCCTGCTCGAGCGGACGTCGAACTCACGCGGGCGACAGCGGTAATCAATACGATCTGGGCCGAGCGATGGTGGACTCTCGTGCAGGGGGTCTGGCAAGTCGATTGGGAGCGCAGCGCGAAGAGCAGCATGACGCTCGAATTCGAGGTCGGCCGGAATGTAGTGGGAAGTTTGGGGATGTTCGTACGCCCCGGTGTTGGTGTGTGGGGGCAGGATGTTATCGGCGCCTATGACTGGAACATCGAAGTGGGCATTCGCCGCACGTTCGCATCGTTCTGAGCTTCCATTGAGGTCGCTGGGTTGGCGACTATTTGTCCGGCCCTGCGTGGGGTTGTGAGGAAAAAGCATCCCGCAGGCCTATGACTGGAACATCAAGGTCGGTATCAAGCGATTGGGATGTCTCCATCAAGGTGACGAGCCTCTGCCGCGACCAGCGCGTCTCTAGCTTGGGGCTTTTCATCACTCTCCTTCTGACCTGGCTGCTGGCCTTCCTGGCGCTGTCAACCACGGGGTTTGCAGAGGAAGGGGCTAAGACAGACTCCGGCGCGCGGTGGTCTCTCTCAACCCTGAACGCAGACTGGGAAGAGGTCCGCAACACCATGGTGGCGAAGGGTGTGGCGATTGATCTCAGAATGACCCAGATCGGGCAGGCGGTGATCAGCGGCGGCAAGGATACCGGCTCGGCGTACAGCGGCCACAGTTTAGGGATCCTGATCGTGGACACTGAAACGCTCGGATGGTGGCGCGGGGGAAATTTGTGGGTGGAAGTTGAGGGCAATTGGGGCAATGCCGTCAATCTCCGAACCGGCTCACTCATGCCGGTGAACAGCAATCGGCTCTACCCCGTGCCGGGCAGGAACGCGCTCGCCATCCCCGCCGTGACGTACACGCAGTTTCTTTCTCCCTATGTTGGCCTGAGCATCGGGAAAGTCGATACGACCCTCGGGGATGCGAATGAGTTTGCCTACGGCAACGGCAAAGGCGAGATTCAGTTCTTCAATCTCGCCTTCAACGTGAATCCGGTGACTGTGATACCGTCGCCTTACTCAACGCTGAGCGTCGGTGTCGTCCTCTTTCCGACCAAAGACTCGGACGCCGCGTTCCTCTCCCTGACAGCGTTTGACTCCAACGGTAAAGCGAACTCCACCGGCTTTGACACGGTGTTCAAGGGCAATACCACCTATAACTTCGAGGGGCGGGTGAGGACGAATTTTTTCGGGCTCACCGGGCACCAGCTTATCGGCGGGATGTACTCGTCCAAGAATTTTACGTCGCTGGACCAGAATGCGCGCCTCGTCATCGAGACCGGTACGATTGAGCGGAAGCCCAATTCGTGGAACGTGTACTACAACTTCGATCAGTATCTATACGAGACGAAAAAAGGCTCCGGGCAAGGGATCGGCATCTTCGCACGGTGGGGGATCTCAGACGGCAATCCGAACCCCGCGCGCTATTTCTACAGCGCCGGAATCGGCGTCAACGGGGTGATCCCCGGCCGGCCCCGAGACAGCTTCGGCATCGGGTACTACTACCTGGACATCAATCCGCTGAAGGTCACCGTAGCGTCGGGGACGAGGGAGTTAGGGAGGGATGAGCAGGGAGTCGAGGTCTATTACAACGTCGCGGTCGTGCCGGGCATCCGGCTCACGCCGGACGTCCAGGTCATCCGGCCCGGCCAAAAGCAGGTCATCGCGACCGGGAAAGCCGTGGACACGGTAACCGTCATCGGCGTCCGTCTCCAGTTCTCGTTCTGATGCGTCGGGAGGAATCCCTCACACCACAATCTCGAGGACGCCCGATTTTTCTATTGAGAAAAAGGGGACAAGTGATTATCATCATGCCCCCCACCACATAGCCTCAGGAAATCATTGAACCATCACTTGGGTTTGGAGGAGGCAACATGATGCAGCACAGATCGTTCTCCACGTTAGTGATCATCGCGTGCGTGATTGGCCTTGCCGGCTGCGCGAAGACGGTCGTGCAGCCAGTGACGGAAACCGAAAAGCGCGGGTTGCCTCGTCCCCCGCAAGTCCTGGTGTACACGTTTGCCGTCAGTCCGACGGAGGTCATCGAAAACCAGAGCATCATTCATGAGTTCATGGAATCCCACGGTGACATGACCCCTGAGCAACGCCTGCGCGAGATCGGCCGCGAGGCGGCGGAGGCCATGGCGGAGGAGTTGGTCCGCGGGATCTCGGAGCTCGGTCTGCCGGCGCGGCGCGCGTACAAAGAGACGGCCATCCCTCCCAACGGACTTACGGTCGAAGGGGCGTTCCTCGACGTGGATCAAGGCAATCGCATGCGGCGCATCGTCGTCGGGTTCGGCTCCGGCAGCGCGCGGGTGGACGCGCGCGTGTTGGTGCATCAGGTGGGGCCGGACGCCCGCGTGAAGCTTCTCGATTTCATGACACATGGAGATAGCGGAAAGCTTCCGGGGGCCGCGGTGACGATGGGAGCCGGCGCGGCCGCGCAAGGAGGGGCCACGGCGGGCATGGCCGCGGCCAACGTGGCGGTTAGCGGCGTCAAAATCTATCGATCTGAGCACGAACAGATGGCCGCTCGAAGCGCCGAGCAGGCCGTCGCCTATCTGTCGCAGTTTTTCGCAAAAGAGGGCTGGATTATCCAGGCGAAGGTCAAGGAGGTCAAACTTGAGGACAAGTGAGTCTGACCAGGCGACTCGGCGACCGGGAGGAAAGGCGACGCCGACCCCACCCAAGGCGTCTCGCCTTCGGCACCTGCCGTCACATCCTGAAGCATTACGACGACCTTGGCGCCTGGCGCCGCGGTGAGCGGCAGCATACGGGCGCCACTCGAACACGGTGACGGCGGATTGGCTGAAGTGAAACAAGGGAGGAAGGAGCATGGCGGATGCAAAGGAGCAGATCACGAAAGCGGCGGAGCATCTCAAGCAGCAGCGCGACCAGCTTCGGGTCAAGCTGCACCTGGCGAAGGCGGACGCGAAGGACGAATGGGCCCGGCTGGAGAAGCAGTGGGAAGAGATGAGGCCCAAACTGGACGCGGCGAGGGAGGAAGCCGGCAAGACGGCGGAATCCGTCGGCACGGCCCTGAGTCTGGCCATGGAGGAATTGAAGAGGGGCTATGATCGCCTGCGGAAGCGGCTGTGAAGGGCGCATCGCGACGGTAGAAATCTGGCGGAGCAATCAGGTAGAGTCGAGCACGCAATGGTTCCCTTCGGCAGCGTGATCAAGGCCCAGCTTGCCATGGAAATCCCGTTGGTGTACTAACGGCCT
Organism: Nitrospirae bacterium 13_2_20CM_2_62_8; assembly: GCA_001914955.1. GTDB lineage: Bacteria > Nitrospirota > Nitrospiria > Nitrospirales > Nitrospiraceae > 40CM-3-62-11. The sequence goes on from MNDM01000078.1 coordinate 13,624, forward strand.
TGCGAGCGGAGGAGAGGAGGAGGCGATGCGTATAAGTCAGACCACCTTGTGGATGCTGTGCGGCCTGGCGGCGGTCGTGGCCGGCTGCGGCACCGATTACTATCGAGTGAACGATCCGGCCGGAACGAAAGAGTACTACACGACTAAAATCGAACAGACCAAGACCGGAGCCATCGCTTTCACGGATCAGAAGAGCGGCAGCGTGGTGACACTACAGTCTTCGGAGGTCAAGAAGATCTCGGAGGATGATTTCAAGGCTGCCGTGAAGGGCGGGCAAAAGAACGACTAGCAACGCGGCGACCCGACCAGGTGCCGGCGTCCCCCTTGCTGACGATTCCCTCGGCCCGTTGAGAGGCGCTGATACCATGGGACCAACGGAGGCCATTTGTAACCTGAAAGAGGAGGACTCGATGCCTGCCAAGACATCCACAACGTTCGAAAGAGAGTGTGCCTTTTCCCGGTGGCATCTACTCGGTTGGACCACAGTCATCATGGCGATCACGGTCACCATCCTGGTGAGTCCGCGCTCGACCAGTGCGGCCTCCACGGCCGAGATAGACCGTGACGTAACCGCTGCACTGCAGAAACTCTTGGGCAGTGAGCCAGCGGCCAAGGCCCTCGCGGACAAGGCATCGGGGATCCTCGTCTTCCCGAGCATCGTCAAGGGCGGCTTCATCATCGGCGGGATGTACGGCGAAGGCGCTCTGCGCGTGCAGGGAAAGACGGCAGGCTACTATAACGCGGTTGCGGCGTCGTACGGTCTGCAGGCGGGCGTGCAGACGTTCGGCTACGCGGTGTTCTTCATGAATGAGGAGAAGCTGAAGTATCTCGATGAAAGTGAAGGCTGGGAGATCGGAGGGTCGCCAAGCCTCGTCGTCGTGAATAAGGGTGCAGCTGGGTCCCTCTCGACGACATCGGCCCGCGCCGACATCTATGTCTTCTTCTTTGACCAGACGGGGCTGATGGCCGGGCTCGGTGTGCAGGGGACGAAGATCAGCAAGATCAAGCCGTGACCCTGCCGGTCCTCTGTGCCGCGTTCGCCGTACCGGCGTACGCCCAGGACCAGCCTGCCGGCAGGATACAGAGCGTGCGCAAGACGATCCTGACTCCGCCCACAGAGGCGCCTGTTCCCCTGATTTGTCGATCCTTCAACCTAAGCGAGGGCTGCGGCACGCGGCTGAATCGCCGCGACAAGCCGCCGGCCAAGTTCGCCGGCAAGCGAGAGAGGATGATTCGTCATGCCGATCGTAATGCCTCACCCGCGCTTGGCGCAGTTGCTCGAGCAGCGCTGCTTCTTCCTGTTCCTGGCGCTGCTTGCGCTACTTGTCGCAATTCCGTTCCTGGGCGAGACCGCCCACGGTCGTGTGATCGTTGGTCTCGTCAACATCAGCATGCTGGTGACCGCGGTCGCGGCGGTTGGACGGTCCAGGGTCTCGTTAGCCATTGCCATTGCCCTGGCTGTGCCCACGCTCACCTTTCAGCTCCTGGTGTTGCAGTCGGGCGACTCGGGGTACAAAGCGTTGTCCTGGGGGTGCTGCAGTATTTCTACCCCGGCGCCTATGCGCTCGGGGGAACGGTAAAGGCACTCGACCTAAGGGAGCTGATCTATTTCAGCTTTACGGCGCTCACGACCGCTGGATTCGGCGACATTACTCCTGTGTTGGTTCAATCCCGCTTCCTGACAATCTTTGAGATGGTCACAGGCGTGATGTACGTGGCCATTCTGATCGCGCGTCTGACCGGCGTCTATCCGGTCGTGGGGACGAAACCCTGATGTACGCGGCAAGACAGGGGAGGTCGCGATGAAACTCAAAAAAGTGGCCATTGATCTGGAGCCGGCGAAACTCGCGATCGCGGATCAACAGACAATCCAGCGACTGGCGCAAGACGCGGCGCTGGCCATTCACTGAACGTCAACTTCTATGGCGGTACAGATCGTTCGCGAGCCGATCACGCTCGATGAGCTGCGCTCCCTGGCCCACGGGCAGTTCGGTGAGTTCGTGAAGGCGGTCGTAGATGTGCGCCTGGGGGTCATGGCCATCGGAGGGGAACTCCACGCCGACGAGGATGCCCTCCTCATCGAGCAGGGGGGCCATCAGGCGGACCTCTGGGGGATCAACCTCTATCCAGACCGGGTGGGCACGGATCGTATCGAGTTCGATTCCATGATCAACGTCCGGCCGTCGCAGGGGAACCGCTCGCGCTCGGTCGAGGATCCGGCCCTGCGGCAGCAGATCGTGAACGTCGTGACGAGACTCATCGGCGCATGACAGATTCGGCCTATCGACACCAGGAACTGGCCGCGGGGGGGTGGGGTCGGCTGTCGCTTGCCGAGCAGCTCGGCAACGTCGGGACCGAGGTGGGACGACTGCGCCGCTGGCGCGGCAAGGACGAGCGGCTCGCGGCCGGCGCGTTCGATCGTGCGCTCGAGTTACTCGACCTCACCCTCGCCGATCCTCGCTGGCGCGGCCGGCTCAGGGAGATCGCCCGCGCGCGGGAGCTGCTCTGTGACGCGGCATTGGGCGGCTGCGAGCACGGGGCCACGCTGGGGGACCTCGACCGGTACTTTCTTGAGTTCGCGCTCGCCGCTCGATGCCACCGCTAGCGCGCGTGACGACGTGCTGACGATCGCCCATCAACCGGCTCCAGATACCGTGAAACCAGCCGCGGCTCTCGCGTCGTTCTGGGGCTGTGGGCTAAGTTGTCGACGGCGCGGATGCCGTGTTCTGAATGGAGGGATGAGCAGAGATGTCGCTGAGACTCTTGCTGATAATTTCTGGCGGTCTTGAAGCGGTGGTGGGAGTGCTGACGTTGATCAGTCCGGCGACGGCGGTTTCATTGCTGCTCGGAGGGCCGACGGACGCGATCGCAGCAGTCCTGGCGCGACTCTTCGGCGCAGGGGTGTTTGCGCTTGGGCTGGCCTGTCTGAAAGCTCGTGATGATGTCGGCAGTGCCGCCGGTCTGGCGGTGAGCATCGGGATCACCAGCTACAACGTGCTCGCTGCCGTGGTCATTATGTGGGCTGCGGTAGGATTGAGCCTCGGGGGGATGCTGCTGTGGGCCGCCGGGATCGGCCATGCCGTGCTCGGCGTATTGTTGATATCGGCACTCAAGACGACGATCGCCGACCTGCTCAAGCAGCAGGGGTACACCACCGGCCAGTTCGGCGAGAATCACCAGGGAGGAGTCGGGCATGAGTTATAGTTATTCCGTCGTGTTACTAGTCCTGGGCCTCTTCATCGGCATGCTGTTGCTGCTCACGGTCGGACAGCGCCTGGGACGGCGGAATCTCCCGAAAGAGACGGATGCGGCGCGGGCGCGTTTGACCGCCGTCGAGGCCGCCATTTTCGGCCTGATGGGCTTACTGATCGCGTTTACATTCTTCGGAGCGGCAGGGCGGTATGAGCTCCGCCGGCAGCTCGTGGTGGAGGAGGCGAATACCATCGGCACGGCCTATTTGCGTTTGGATATGCTGCCGGCTTCGGCACAACCGGCCCTGCGGGAGAAGTTCCGCCAGTACCTGGAGGCCCGGGTTGCCGTCTATCGTCTCTTGCCCGACATCGATGCCTCGAAGAAGCAGGCGGCCGTCGCGGCCTCGCTTCAACAAGAAATCTGGACCGGGACGATCGCCGCCCTTCGGGAGGCGCCGCCGCAGGTCACGATCGTCGTGATTCCGGCGATGAATGAGATGATCAACATCCCCACGGCTCGCACGAATGCGGCGCTCACCCACACTCCGCTGTTGATTTTCGGCCTGCTCGTCATGCTGGCGCTGGTCTGCTCGATGCTTGCCGGATATGTCATGGCCGGCAGCAAGCCCCGCAATGTGATGCTCCACTCGGTCGCGTTTGCCCTTGTCCTGACGGCCACCGTGTATGTGATCTTCGACCTCGATTATCCGCGGTTCGGCCTGATTCGGCTCGACTTTGCAGATCAGGCTCTGCTGGATCTCCTGGCCGGGATGAAATGAGCCGTCGTGCCTCGCCTTCACCGCCGGACGCGTACGCGCGGGACTTTCAGGCCTAAGCTGCGCGGAAACCAACGGGGCGGGGCTATGCCTGGAGGGGATCGACGACTTCAATAAAAGGGAAGCGATGGAATTCCGTACGTGTGAACCTAAGGGGTCTGACCCCTTTGTATCGTCTGGATACAACCCTAGCCTCCATGCGCGGCAGCGCGCCCGCTAGTGCCGTTCCAGCAATCCTCTCCCCCTCGGAGGAGGAGAGGGGAGGGTGAGCGCGGTCCTACGGTCTTGCTTCTGCTGTGCCTCGCCCCACAAGCGAAATCCGCCGATGAAGGCGTGGCTATTGTTCCCCAGTTGGGCGCCTTTGGGCAGCTTCTTGAGTTTGTTCGCGTTGCCACCGCCAAGCACCACATAATCAGCCTGAAGAGCTTTGCTCAGTGACTCGACCACCTTCGCGACATGGCGACGCCATTTCTTTTTCCCAAACCGCTTCAACCCTCGCAGACCCACGTAGTCCTCGTACGTCTGGCCCTTCTTGTATGGTAAATGCGCGAGCTCCATGGGTTCTAATCGACCGTCAATGACCAGGGCTGAACCGAGACCGGTGCCGAGACCCAGGTAAAGCATGCGCCCACCCTCATAGCTTCCCAGCGCCTGCATGGCGGCATCATTGACCACCCTCACCGGACACCCAAAGGTCTTGCGAAAGTCGACTCCCACCCATCCACCACCGAGATTCTTCGGTTCGGCGACGGGACGTCCGTGCAGCACCGGCCCCGGGTACCCGATGGACACGGCTTCGTACTCCCAGTCCTTCGTGAGGCGCTTGACTCCTTGAACCATGCTAGACGCAGTCATGGCCGGCCCGGAAGGGACCTTCCGCGGGGTGCGCTGACCGGAGACAAGCACCTTCACATTGCTCCCGCCCACATCAATCACCAGGATTCTCATGCCACGCCCT
>MNDM01000042.1 GCA_001914955.1 Nitrospirae bacterium 13_2_20CM_2_62_8
AGGGGAGGGGGACTGAGGGGAAGGGAAATACTGAGGAAAAGTTGGAAGGAGGTGAGTGCGCAAATGAAGTGTCCTTACTTCGTGGATCGTCGCATCACAGGGACGACCTCGCAATGCTTCGGGGTGGTGGTGCCGTTTGAACCGAGCTCGGTCGATCAGAGGGATTTCTGCGCCTCAGGTCGCCACCGATGGTGCCCGTTGTACCGGAACGCCGACAACGATCTGTCCCAGGCGATCCAACGGGAGGTCGCCCGAGCGATCGGGTAGCCGTCCCGAACAGGGTCCGTCCGCTGTCACTGTTCACTGCCGCAAACAGGAGCGATCCCTATGTCTCGCCATCATTCCCGCTGCGAGGAATTGGTGCTCAGTGTGTTGAGGTCTTCAGGGTCTCTGACGATCGAGCAGGCGACTGCGAAGCTTCCGGAGCTGAGTTGGAACGAGCTGTTCCACGCCGTGGACGCATTGAGCCGACGAGGCGCGATCATTCTCCGGCGTAGCGGGTTTGAGTACGAACTCCGTAGTTGCGCCAGCCGTCTTGAAGAGCAAACTATCTGATTTGTTTGTCGAAACCTCCAGTTGACTTGATCGCTGCGCTCCCCTAAGCTGCTCCTCATGACCAAGCTGGCCGTTTTGGACATCGGCACCAACTCGATTCATTTGGTTCTCGCCGAAGTCGAGCCTGATTCCTCCTACAAGATCCTGGACCGGTTCAAGGACATGACCCGTCTGGGCGACGGGGCCTTCAAGAACCGTCGCCTGTCGAACGCGGCAATGGCGCGCGGCCTGGAGGTGATCCGAACCCTCGCCACGCTCGCCAGTAACAAAGGCTACGAGCGGATCGAGGCCGTGGCCACGAGCGCTGTGCGCGAGGCGAGAAACGGCGGGGAGTTTCTCGAGGAGGTGGCGCGGCAGACCGGACTGACGGCGCGGGTGGTCACCGGCCAGGAGGAGGCCCGCTTGATCTACCTGGGTGTCCGGCATAGCATGGACCTGAGCGATCGGCCCGCGCTGGTGGTGGACGTGGGCGGAGGCTCGGTCGAGCTGATCGTGGGCAACCGGGACACGATGGTCCAGGGACAGAGCCTGAAGCTGGGCGCGATCAGGTTGAAAGACCTGTATCTCGAGCAGGACCCTCCCACGAAGCCGATGCTCCGGGACATGGGGAAGGCCATCGACGCACAGCTTCAATCCGCTCTGAAGCATTTCAAGACCAAACAGTTTGATCGGCTGGTCGGGACATCCGGCATGATCGGGAACCTGGCCGAGATCATCTACCTGCGCCGCACCGGCCAGCCGATCCCCCAGCTCAACCTAGCCACGGTGACGCTCAAAGAGGTCGCAGCCGTCGAACGTCTCCTGATCGACGCCAGGCCCAAGGCTCGCCTGGCTATTCCAGGGCTGGACCCGAAACGGGTCGACACGCTGCTGCCGGCCACCACGGTGGTCCGCAGTTTGATGGAGCATCTCGACCAGGACCAGATGACGATCAGCGACAAGGCGATCCGGGACGGGCTGATCTACGATTTCATCGAGAGGAACCGGGAGGGCCTCCGCGCCGAGCGGGAGATTCCCAACGTCCGTCGGCGGAACGTCATCTACCTGGCCCGCCGCTGTCAGTACCCCAAGACCCATTCCCATCACGTGGCGAAGCTCGCGACCCGGTTATTCGACCAGACCGAGCCGCTGCACGGGTTAGGCGAGCGCGAGCGCGAGTGGCTCGAATACGCGGCGATCCTGCACGATGTGGGCTATCTCATCAATTCCCGGCAGCATCACAAGCACGCCTATTACCTCATCAAGAACAGCGACCTGTACGGCCTGACGGCGGACGAAATCGAAATGATTGCGAACATCGCGCGCTACCATCGCCGGGCCTTGCCGCAGGCTGAGCACGTACCCCTGAAAATACTGTCCGCCCGGGATCGGAGAAGGCTGGAGGCCCTGAGCGCGCTGCTCAGGATCGCCGACGGCCTGGATCGCAGCCACTTCTCCGTGATCCAGGATCTGGAGGTGAAGCTCGGGAAGCCGGTCACGATCACGCTCCGGACCGCCGGCGACCCCGAGCTGGAAATCTGGGCGGCCCGCGGGCGCTCCGATCTGTTCGAAAAGGTCTTTAAGAGACCGGTCCAGTTCGTGGCGAAGGCGTCGGGAGGAGCACCGGCATGAGCCCGCCCGTCTTAACGTTCGATCAGCCGCATCCCTTTCCCGGCAAACTGATCATCGTCGAAGGCCTGGACGGGTCCGGCAAGAGCACGCAATTGCAGTTGCTCCAGAAATGGTTGGACTCAAAGGGCTATAACGTGTTTTTTACCGAGTGGAACTCCTCGGAGCTGGTCCGCGAGACGACCCGCCGCGGGAAGAAAAGCAAGGCGTTGACCCCCACCACGTTCAGCCTGCTGCACGCGACCGACTTCGCCAATCGGCTCTACCACGACATTCTTCCACCGCTGAAGGCCGGGATGCTGGTGCTGGCCGATCGTTACGTCTATACCGCGTTTTCGCGTGATGCCGTGCGCGGGGTCTCTCCCATGTGGGTGCGCAAGCTCTACAATTTTGCGATCCGGCCGGATATGGCCTTCTATTTCAAGGTGCCGATTGAGGTGGCGATCGACCGCTTGCTGGGCGGCACGCGGGCACAGTTCAAATACTATGAGGCCGGGATGGATATGGGCCTCAGTCAGGACATCACGGAGAGTTTCCGCATTTTCCAGTCCCGCATCCTGGCGGAATACGACAAGATGGTGAGCGAGTACGGGTTCATCACGATGGATGCGACGAAGGATATCGAGGAGCAACAGAACGACATGCGCCAACTGGTTTCAAAGGCGCTTGAGAACTACCGGCCGAAGCGAGGCACCCATGGGAAACGGGCATTATTTTGGCGACGGTTTGACCTACCTAAATCCGAGTGACCTCAAGGGGAGACTGATCGCGATCGAGGGAACCGACGGCGTGGGCCGTTCCACGCATATCGAGATGCTGCAGGAGTGGCTCGAAGTGCAGGGATACGGCGTCCTCACGACCGGGTGGACAAGGTCCAGTCTCATGTCCAAGACCATCGAGGTGGCCAAACAGGGGAACATCCTGGACCGATGGTCGTTCAGCCTGCTGTATGCCACCGATTTCGCCGACCGCCTGGAGCACCAGATCATTCCGGCCCTCCGTTCCGGTTTCGTCGTGTTGGCCGATCGCTACATCTATACCGCGTTGGCGCGCGACGTGGTCCGCAGCGGGGACCCCACCTGGATTCGGAACGTGTTCGGGTTCGCCATCGTCCCGGATCTGATCTGCTACCTCCGCATCGACGTTGACACGCTGGCGCTGCGGGTGATCGAGAGCAAAGGGATGAACTTTTGGGAATCCGGGATGGACCTGAAGCTGGGCGCCGATCTGTACGAGAGCTTCAAGAAATACCAGTCGCTGCTGATCGAGGAATTCGACAGGATGGCGGAGGAGTTCCACTTCGAGGTGGTGGATGCGCGAAAACCGCCGGATGAGATTCAGGAGGCGCTCCGGGCCAAAATCGAGCCGGTCCTCAAGACTGGCCGTCTCACCCAACCCTCGACCGGCCAGCCGGCTAAGGCTTCCTCAGCCTCCTGAGCTGATCCGGGGTCAGCCACCACCACAAGGCTCCCTTCCCCGCCTTCGGCCCGTCATCAAAACGGATGCAGCAGGCCCCCGCCTTTTTGAGAGAAAGCCCGGGGGCGGGACGACCGAACAGCATGACTCCCGCCGCCAGCCCGAGATGCGGCTCATGGCCCACGCAGATCACGCAGGCGTCTTCGGGCAAGGAGGCCAAGAGAGGGAAGAGCTTGTCAGGCGGAGCATCGGGTAGGAGTTCATCACACACCTTCACGTCCGCCAGCCGGAATAACTCCCCGACAAGCTTGGCCGTCTCGAGCGCCCGTGTCAACGGGCTCGACAGCACATGGGTGGGAGCGATGTCCAGACGACGCAGCCCGACGGCAGCGTCGCGCGCCTTCTCCGCCCCCTTGCGCGTGAGTGGCCGTTCAGCCTCTTGACCGTCCCAGTCCTCCCGCTCTACCGCGATGCCGTGCCGAAACAGCAGACAGTCCATACGCACCTCACAAGGCGGCGGATTCTAGCACACCGGACGGGTCCAAATGAAGCCCCTTGATCGGCCGGACCCGGCATGCTAAAGTTTGGCCCCCTAGCCCGCATTATTCATGACGGTTCGTGGCGAAATCGCGCAGTCGCGTCGCGAGACGGGCGCGTGGAGCCGCGAAGGAGGGAGACATACTCCCCGCAGTACGTTGACCGACTGAGCGGCGAGCCCGCCCGCCAGCGTGCCGCGAAAGCCGCACGCAGGCTTGTCGCAGCAGCGAATCCGCGATTGCAGCAGAAGCGTTCATGAATAATGCGGGCTACAGCCAACCGGCGAGATCCTCGGTGAGGTCTAGACCCAAGGACATGAGACACCTGTCAGCGGAAGATGACCGCGCGGCAAGGTACCAGACCGTCGCGCTGCACGCGCTGGCCAAGCTGTCGGCAGGAGACGTCCGTCCGAAAACCGTCCATCGTTTGCGCACCCACCTCAGACGGTTACAGGCTTACCTTGAGCTCGTGGGTGAGGACCGAAACGCGGAGATTATGGCGAACTGCGCCTCCCGCCTGAGCTCTTTTAGAACCTTGCAGGTGTTCGAACGCTATCTCACTCGGTTGCGAGCCGCTCCATCCGATATCCGGAAGGTCAAAGACTGCATCCGAAAAAAACGTGTGAAGCTGGACCGGTCGCAGGTCTACCTGAAAATCGAGCGCCGCGTACGCCGCCATGCGCTTTCTCCCACACCCGCCTCCCCGGACTGGATGGCTGACCGCATGGAGAAGTTGCGCCGGGAGCATGCCGAGAGCCTCCACGAACGGATCAGCGAGGCAACAGCCAACCCTCGGCGCAAGACGCTCCATGCACTCCGGTTGAAGATCAAACCGATCCGCTATCAGGAAGACTGGGCGTTGGACCAGGCCTATGCGAGACCCGAGATCGTGAGCCGGTTGAAGCGGGCCCAGTCCGTGCTGGGTGACTACGAGGAACGCGCGCAGTTCCGCAAGTTGGCGCGCACCCTCCATCTGAAGTCATACGCCAGGATTCTAAAGGACTGGCGCCGCGCAAAGACCCGCGCCCGCACGCTCCCGGCCAAACTTACTGGACTCATTGACGCGCTAGCAGGAAGAGGTCTTCGACTCGTGGAATCGGGGCTACCTTCGAACCGCACGACCAGTCACGAGCTTCGCCTGGCAATGGCCCGCTATGGAGTGGCACATCCCCCCGCTTGACAAATCAAGAAATATTGATATAATCCCGGCATGCCGTCATCCAAGACGAAAGACCTGGAGCAAGCGGCCCGTTTGTTTCATGCGCTGTCCGACCAGACTCGCCTGCGGATCATCGACTGCTTGCTCGAATGTGAACAATGCGTGTGCGATCTGACCGACATGCTTCAGGCCGGGCAATCCCGCCTTTCGTTTCACCTCAAGATACTCAAGGATGCCGGCATCCTGAAGGACCGGAGAGAGGGACGCTGGATTTACTATTCACTGAATCCGGACACGATCGAAGAGTTGCAGGAGTACGCTGGCTCGCTCAAGACACGAAGCCACGCGGTCACGGGCGGCTCACCATGTTGTGACTGACCCTTTTTTTGCCTTGACGCATCAAGAAACCTTGATTCAAATACAGAGAGGAGGGCGCCATGAAAGACCGGCACATCAAGGAGATCGTCAAAGAGGAGTATAGCCACGCGGCGTTACAGGCTGCGAGCGGCGCCAGCTCGTGCTGCAGCACCGAGCGGTCGCGTCGCGACCATGACCCCATCACATCCAATCATTACTCAGCACTGGTGACGGTCGATTTACCCGCCGAAGCCGTCGCGGCCTCCCTGGGCTGCGGGAACCCGACGGCCCTGGCCCGGCTCAATCCCGGCGAGACCGTCCTGGATCTCGGTTCCGGAGGCGGCATCGACGTGCTGCTGTCGGCCAAGCGCGTCGGCCCGACAGGGAAGGTCTATGGGCTCGACATGACGGATGAGATGCTGGACCTCGCCCGCGAGAACCAACGAAAAGCCGGGCTGACCAACGTCGAGTTTCTGAACGGTGATCTAGAACAGATTCCCCTGCCCGACAACTTAGTGGACGTGATCATTTCGAACTGCGTCATCAATCTGGCCGCGGACAAGGACCGCGTGCTCGCCGAGGCCTTTCGGGTCCTCAACCCGGGGGGCCGCTTCGCGGTCTCCGACATCGTCGTGCGAGGCCCCGTCCCAGCCGAGATCCGCCTCAGCGTGGAACTCTGGATCGGTTGCGTGGCAGGAGCCCTCGATGAATCGGAATACCGGAACAAGCTGGCGCAGGCAGGGTTTCAGGAGATCGACCTGGTTCCCACGCGCGTCTACCGGATGGAAGATGCCCGGGAGTTGCTGGCCGGTTCGGGACTGAATCTCGACGCCGTCGCGCCACAGGTGGATGGTAAGTTCATCAGCGCCTTTGTGCGCGCTCGGAAGCCGGGGTAAGGAGGAAAAAAGGAGTCACTATGGAGATTGCACTTGCTGCAGCGCAGCCTCCTGTCACGCAGAAGCGGCTGAACCTGTTCGAGCGCTATCTCACGGTCTGGGTCGGGCTGTGCATGCTCGTGGGCGTCGCGCTGGGAAAGTGGGTCCCCGGCTCCGTGCAGGTACTCCGTGACCTTGAGCTGGTCCAGGTCTCCATGAACGATCTGATCATGCTCGCTCTCTTTGCTCCGATCGTCGGGCTATTGGTGAGCGGCGCTTCGTCCCTCTCTGTTCCCTTCGCCGTGCTGCTGTACTCGGTCGTGGCGTTCATCGTCATTCCGTTGGCGATCGGGATGAGCCTCCGGGGATGGTTGATCACGCGACATGGGAAGACGTGGTTCGAACAGACCCTGCTGCCTCGGTTTGCCCCGGTAACTATTGTCGCCCTCCTGGCCACATTGATCCTCATCTTCGCCTTTCAAGCCGACAACCTCACCCGGAGGTTCCTGCATGTTCTCCTGATCGCCGTGCCCATTCTGCTGCAAGTGTATTTCAATTCATCGCTGGCTTACGGACTCATGAAACTCCTGCACGTCCCGCATGCGGTGGCCCAGGCGTGAGGCGTAAGGGGTTAGGCGCCTTGCGAGGTCGAATTATGAAAAAGACGGTGCTGTTCCTCTGCACGGGGAATTCGTGCCGCAGCCAGATGGCGGAAGGGTTGTTACGACATCTGGCCGGTGACCGTTTCGAGGCAGCCAGTGCGGGAACGCACCCTGCCGGCCTCAACCCGGGCGCGGTGGCCGTGATGCAGGAGATCGGAATTGACATCTCGTCGCACCGATCGAAGCGGGTGGATGAGTATAGGGACGCGCGGTTCGACTACGTCATCACGGTATGTGACCGGGCTAAAGAGACGTGCCCGATCTTTCCGGCATCGTCAGTGCAGTTGCATTGGAGCTTCGAGGACCCGGCGGCAGCCGTGGGAACGATCGAGGAACGACAGAGGGTTTTTCGCCGCGTTCGGGATGAGATCGCCGAGCGTATCCGCCCGTTCATTGACGGGGAACGATAGGGCCATATCCCTTGCCTGCTTGAGCCCTTAGCGGCGAATCGCGATCAGCCCACGAATAGGGACCACGCCTAGCCTCACCGATTTAACATTCCAGTAACGCGCCCTCAACTCGCTTGAAACACAGGGGACCTACGATGTGCCTCGTTTGAATCCAGTTGATTCAAGGAGGACACGAGGATGATCGATGCTCGACCGATGCTGCGGACGATTGCGGCCTTTCTTCTCCTCGCCCTATTCAGTTTCCCGCGGCTCCTGGACGCTGAACCGGCAGCCTTAATCAAGATAGATGGTTCCAGCACGGTCTTTCCCATCACAGAAGCGGTCGCCGAAGAGTTTCAAAAGGCCAACCGGGGCGCTGTTCGCGTGACCGTTGGGATTTCCGGGACAGGAGGCGGCTTCAAGAAGTTCTGTCGAGGAGACACCGACATCCAGGACGCTTCGCGTCCGATTTCTGCCGAAGAAATCGAGGCGTGTAGAAAAACCGGGGTTCAATACCTTGAACTGCCCATAGCATTTGACGCGCTGACGATCGCCGTAAGCCAACAAAATACCTGGGCAGACTCCATCACCGTCTCGGAACTGAAGACCATCTGGGAGCCCTCAGCCCAAGGCAGGATCACCAAATGGATTCAGGTACGCAGCCCGTGGCCTGATGCACCCCTCAAACTGTTCGGCGCTGGGTCCGATTCGGGCACGTTCGATTACTTCACCGAAGCGATTACGGGAAAAGCCAAGGCGAGTCGAGGTGACTATACCGCGAGCGAGGATGACAATACGCTCGTTCAGGGCATCGCGAATGAGAAACATGCGTTGGGCTACATTCCGTTCGCCTATTTTGAGCCGAACAAGAGGAAGCTCAAGGCTCTCGCGGTCGATGGTGGGAAAGGACCCGTACTCCCCTCCCGTGAGACCGTTGAAAATGGCACCTATCAGCCGCTCTCACGCCCTGTCTTTATCTATGTCAATCGGCATGCAGCCGAACGACCTGAAGTCAGGGAGTTCGTGGAATTTTACCTCACGCAGGGGGCTACGTTGATCGAGCAAGTCAAATATGTCCCTCTCCCTGCTCAGACGTACCGCCTCACGATGGAACATTTTCGGCAAGGAAAGTTAGGGACCGTGTTTCACGGGAGCCCGGCAGTGGGTCTCCAGATTGATGAGTTGTTAAGACGTGAAGCCAAGCCCTGACGGCTCAGGGGGCTGTCCTCGGGGGGCTCACTCAAGTCGAGTTGCGCGAGAACGCGCGATCGAATGGGCGCTCCTGTTCGCGGCGCTGACCTCGGTGGCCGTCACCGTCGGCATCGCTGGCGTGCTGGTGTATGAGTCGTTGCCCTTTTTCCGACATGTATCCCTCGCAGAGTTTTTGACAGATCCCCAGTGGACTCCTTTGTTTTCGGAGGCTCATTACGGGATCTTACCGCTCGTCGCGGGCACGCTGGTCACCACAGCCGTGGCGTTGCTCATGGCTCTCCCGGTCGGCACGATCACAGCCATTTACCTGAGCGAGTGTGCGACACTCGTCGTCCGCGAGACCGTCAAACCGCTCCTGGAACTGCTGACCGCCGTGCCCACCGTGGTGTTTGGATATTTCGCGCTCTTGTTTGTGACCCCGTTCCTTCAGCTCATCTGGGCCGACCTGCCTGGCTTCAATATGCTCAGCGCAGGACTGGTCATCGGGGTCATGATCATTCCATACGTCAGTTCGTTGAGCGAAGACGCGATGCGGGCCGTCCCGATGGACATCCGGGAAGGCTCGTACGCCATGGGTGCTACTCGCATGCAGACCGCTCTGCGGGTGGTGGTACCTTCTGCGCTTTCCGGGATAGCGGCCGCGTATGCCCTGGGGATCTCTCGAGCTATCGGCGAAACGATGGTGGTGGCCATCGCTGCCGGCATGCAGCCCACCCTGACTTGGAACCCTCTGGAACCGGCGGAAACGATCACAGCCTATATTGTCCAGGTGAGTTTAGGAGACTTACCGCATGGGAGCATTGGTTATCAGAGTATTTTTGCTGCAGGCCTGACGTTGCTGCTCATGACCCTGCTGTTTAACGTGGCGGGCTACCTGCTCCGAAAAGGATTCTGGAAAGCCTATTGAGATGCGCCTCCAGTCAGCCATCGCGAGGAACCGGTTTGTAGACTCCCTGTTCGCCATTTTGGGCCTACTGGCCATGCTGGTAGGATTGGTCACGCTCCTGGCTCTGTTCCTGGGACTTGCCCTGGATGGTTGGTCGCGCCTGACCTGGCGATTTTTCACGTCTTATCCGTCCCGCTTCCCTGTAGAAGCCGGAATCCTGTCGGCTTGGGTGGGGACGACCACAGTGATGTTCGTCACGGCCCTCACGGCCGTGCCTATTGGCGTCGGTGCGGCAGTGTATCTTGAGGAGTATGCACCCAAGAACTGGCTGACAGACCTGATCGAGATCAACATTGCCAATCTGGCAGGGGTGCCCTCCATTGTGTACGGGCTGCTGGCCCTGGGGCTGCTGGTGTACCAGTTGCATCTGGGCCAAAGCATCTTGACAGCGGGCTTGACCCTCGCATTGCTGATACTTCCGATCGTCGTGACTTCGGCTCGAGAGGCGATCCGCTCCGTTCCAAACAGCATCCGGGAAGCGGCGCATGCTCTCGGCGCCACCAAGTGGCAGACGGTAAAGGACCACGTGCTCCCATACGCGACTGGTGGCATTCTTACCGGGTTGATTATCGCCTTGTCTCGGGCGATCGGAGAGAGTGCTCCCCTGATTACCATTGGGGCCCTGTCGTTCATTGCCTTCTTGCCCCATCCGCCATGGCAACCAGAGTTTCCCTACTTGTCATTCCAATGGCTCCTAGACCCCTTCACCGTCATGCCGATTCAAATGTTCAACTGGGTCTCCCGGCCCCAAGAAGAGTTTCACACGAACGCTGCCGCGGCTGGCCTGGTATTACTGGGCATGACGCTGGCGATGAACGGGCTGGCGATTTTTATTCGCGCGCGTTTCCGCAAACAGATCAAGTGGTGACCGAGGCCCGCATGTTGCCATCGAGTCCCCAGGTCGAGAAAGCCCGAGTGAAGGATCTCAACTTCTATTACGGCTCGGTGCACATCCTCAAAAACATCTCGCTCACCATTGGCGAAAAGCAGGTCACGGCGGTGATTGGCCCGTCAGGGTGCGGCAAGACCACGTACCTGCGATGCTTCAACCGCATGCATGACCTGTATCCGGGTAACCGCTATGAGGGCGAGGTTATTCTCCATCCTGATTACGTCAATATTCTGAGTCCCACGGTGGACCCGATCGAAATTCGCATGCGGATCAGCATGGTCTTTCAAAAGCCAAATCCTTTCCCCAAATCGATCTTCGAGAATGTAGCATACGGTCTGCGAGTGCGCGGGTGGACTGACCGGGCGGTGCTGGACGAGAAAGTGGAGCAGGCCTTGCGGAGAGCCGTCTTGTGGGAGGAGGTCAAGGATCGTTTAACCCATCCGGCCCTGACGCTGTCGGGCGGGCAGCAGCAGCGGTTGTGCATTGCCCGCGCATTGGCCACGGAGCCTGAAATTCTGTTGTTCGATGAACCCACCTCTGCTCTGGATCCCACCGCGACGGCACGCATCGAGGAACTCATTCTGGACCTCAAGACCCAAGTCACCATCATTATTGTCACCCACAACATGCAGCAGGCTGCTCGTGTCTCTGATTTCACGGCTTTTCTGTATCTCGGCGAATTGGTTGAGTTCAACAAAACTGATAAGATGTTCACGGCCCCGTCAAACCGATTGACCGAGGACTATATTACCGGCCGGTTCGGATGAAAGAATCGGGCTCAGGGCGAGCGTCGACGGATGAGGCCCTTTAGCTTGGAGGAACATGGACCGCCACTTTGACGAAGAACTCAAAGAGCTGAAAGCCAAGATTCTCAGCATGGGCAGCATGGTTGAAAGCCAGATTCAGGGAGCCCTTCGGGCCCTAACCGAACGGGATTCAGCTTTGGCCCGGAGGGTCATTGAAAACGACCACGGTGTGAATGCCCTGGATGTCGAGGTGGATGAGAACTGTCTGCGCCTGCTTGCCCTTCATCAGCCGGCGGCGCGGGATCTCCGCTTCATCACAACCGCCATGAAAATCTCCACGGAGCTTGAACGCATGAGCGACCTCGCCGAGAACATTGCCGAACGCGCGATCGAGCTGAACGAAGAGCCTCAGCTCAAACCATACATTGATCTTCCTCGCATGGGTAACTGGACGTTGCGGATGGTGAAGGAGAGTTTGGATTCATTCGTGAACCAGGACGCCGTGCTTGCGCGCAAGGTGTGCACGGACGATGATTTCGTGGATGACCTCACCGAGCAGTTATTCCGCGAACTGATGTCGTTCATGATCGAGAATCCTCAGACCATTTCGCGTGCCATACGCTTGACGTTTATCGGCAAGTACATCGAACGGATCGCTGACCATGCCACCAACGTGGCCGAGTTGGTGGTGTACCTGGTCGAAGGCAAGATCATCCGACACACCGTTCCCCCAACCTCCTCCTGACACAAGGTTTCTGGCATGCAGCATGGCTGGCCCCCATCTTGAGCGGTTTTTGACAGGTCTGTAACGGACCGGTCCTCATCTCGTGACAGCGCTCGCGTAACAGGTGCATCTCAAGAAGCGAGAGGAGCTTAAAGGAGTCCGAGGGAATCACGAGGCATCCGGCGCAGACCTTTCCGATGGTACAAGGTCGGCCGGGATAGGTTAGGCTCGATGACTATTGAGCGACGCAGTAAGTCTTCTCCGGAAGGGGGGAATAGCCTCCTCCGACACCTTCTTTAAATTCGGCGATCTCGGCGCTTCCTGTCTGCCAAACATGGATGCAGTCCGCGATCAAGAAGGGCTCGGTCTTCGTCACGCCGTTCACCAGGACCGGTCGTCTGCTCGTAGTAGTTCCCACGATGATGAATCGGTTCCCCCTCCTCAGAGCCCGCAGATCAAGCTCTCCTGGGTAGAGAAATGCGAATTCGTAGTCGCCCGTTCTTTTTACGTCCTCCGTGGGTCCATACGCGGGATGTTTCACGATGGGAAGTTGTTCCGCGACAATCACTGTACCTTTGCCGTTCTTGTATGCCTGTACGATCCGACCTCCCAGCTCGACTGTAATGCCTGAATCGGACTTCCCGGACGGATTCGAGGGAGAGGCATCGCGCCAGGCTTCGAAATGAAAAGTTGGGGAGACCTTTTCCGTCGCTTTCGGTGGAAAAAGCGTGTTGGCAGCGCACGCAGACATCAACGCGCAGACTGTAATTGTCGCAGCCACGAGAGGAGACGGTTTCATTGTCGTGCGCTCCTTCCAGCTAAGGGGTGGGTTGATTGACCTTCAGAAAATCTTCACAAATATGAAGCTTGAGGTTCCTTAAGTTCTGTGTTACAAGTGTGTTACAAGCTAGTTAACAGTCCGTTACGGGGGGTCAACCATGAAACAGATACTCAACGATCTCCTTGCCTTAGCTACATGTATATTGGCGGCAGGGTGCTCGACTCCCTCCCTGTTCCCCCCGCATGTCGCCAATAGCTCGACCTCTTTGGAGTTCGGGGTGCTGCAAGCCAAACCCGACGTCTTCAATGGTCGAGTCGTGCAACTTGCCGGACGCATTATCGGAGTGGAAGAATCCACAGGCGGTACGCTCATCTTTGCCCATGAACTTCCCTTGGAGAAGCATCCCGTCTATGGACCTGCAGAGACCAGCGCGTCCACGCCGGCATTTGCAATCTTCTACCCCGGCAAAGTTGATCCAAGCGCGCTGTGGTATGGCAATAAGTTCGTCGTCATCGCGTTGGCCCAAGGGCGGCAAACCGTGGCCGTGGATGGCATTCCGCATAGAGAACCGTATGTTGTTGCTCGGTGCATGCATGTCTGGAAGACGGGGGGATACTATGAGATCGCAGATTTTCCCCATACGTCCGACGGCTATTATCCACTAGAGCAGGAGACATACTGCGCAAACTAACTTTTGCCATAGAGCACGGATTGAACGCGGTTGAACGGCAGGGCTGTGCTCCGTCACTCTCGCCTCACAAGGTCTTTTGTCTTAGCTGTACCCGACAACGGGCGTGATTTAAAGACTGGATCCGACAGACCGAGAAATGACGCGGCTGGACCCGCAAGCCGGTAGATAACCTTCTCGGCAGGCGCGCTCATAATCTTCCCGTGCTCCAGTCGAGTTCCCAAGTATGGACCGCGCAATCCCCCGGTTGTAGACCAGCACATTGTCGTCGGTCCCCAGGGCTAACGCATGGGAGAAGTCTTTCTCGGCTTGATCGAAGCGGCCGAGAAACATTTCAACCAAGCCACGACTTTGATAGACCTCTGGAAGCGCATTATTTAAACCCGCCGCGAGATCGAGATCGTGCTTCGCTTCACGGTACTGCTGCCGTAGTGCATAGATGACGGCGCGATTGGCGTAGATCGTTGCGTCCTGGCTGTCCAACGCGGCCGCTGTCGTGAGATCGGCGAGGGCTTCTTCGAATCTCCCGAGATGTCTGTACGCCATTCCCCGGTGTTTGAGCGTATGAGCGGATTGCGGTCCCAACTTAAGCGCTTCATTGAACGCTTGGAGAGCAAGATCCGGATTGCTGCCTGATTCTAAGTACGCGATCCCGAGGTTGTTTTGGTACATGGCATTGGTTCGATTCAGTCGGACTGCTTGAGCAAAGTCCTCAAGCGCCTCGCTCTTGTGCCCCTGGGAAGCATAAATGAACCCCCGGGCATTCCACGCCTGCGCTCGTTCAGGTCCCTGTCGGATGGCATCCGATGCGGTTGCCAGAGCTTGTTCGGTCTTACCCTGGCGGAATTCCATCTCACATCTGGCCACGAGGTTTGAGACCGCATCCTGCCCACGTACAGGCACGGCTATCGTGGTGCAGCCCCATAACAACCAGGCGTTGCAGCACAGGCTCAGACTGTACAGAAACCCACGTTGGACTACACTCATTCTTTCCTCCCCGCTATGGGCCGATCCCCTCACTCAAATTACACCACCCAGTGTAATGGAGTGGTATTATCCGCGATAAAACTAATTGTTAACTGTGTGTAAACTTTTACTGAGCGGCCGGCTTACGGGGGGCTTGGCGCCCGGAGGAAGGCTTTGAATTACCCGATGTGGTTTCGCTACGAAGCTGTTCGAGCTCGGCTTTGAGTTTCTCGATCGTCGCAGATTGTTCCTTCATCTGGGTACGAAGGTCAAGATTGGCGTTGGTGAGCTCTCGCAGTTGCAGGCGAAGGTCACTCTCCGAATCTGCCGCGCGCGGCATAGAAGAATCAGCTTTCAATGCCGGCTGTCCAGTTGCGGGAACTGCCGCTTCCTGGCGGGATGATTCTGCGACGACCGGGGGGGTCTCCTTTGTAGCCAGGACCTCAGCTGGGTTGAGGGAGATGTGAACTGTTTCAAACGGATTCCATCGCGGTTCTTTTGCATCGGGCACGGTGGCGGCCTGGGCTGGTGGATTCACCCACAGCTTCATGCCTTTTGCATCACGGGGATCACGCTTCTCGCCTCCTCCTGGATCAGCTTTTAGAAAAGCGTAATGATCAGTGAGGACCACATGTAGGTAGTCATCTCGAAAAAATAGGCTCCCGGACGTTCGGTCTGTCTCATAGCGTGCGATCGGATTTCGGAGAATAAAGAAGACTCGGTCGCGCAATGTCGCCGCGTGGAACGCGGCGGCGAGCGGCTCAGCCAGAGCAGTGAGTTCAGCTTCGGTGAAGACTGGTTTAGGCTGAGGGGTTTGGAAGCTATCGAGGAACATCCCGCTCCAACCTGATACCTGGAGTGACCCGATGATCGAACGAATTTCTTGCGGCGTGTATGTGACGGGGTGTCTATTGATAACCGGCGGAGCGGCGTCCATATCCACGGATAGATCGGTCACGATGCCGACCTGAATGCCTGACGCGTCATAGAGAAGCCGCTGCTCCGCGCAGGCTGTCAACGCCAGCAGCCAATACAAACCAAGGAGGAGCGTGCTTGCAGCGATTCCTTGCCGGAGCGAATCCTTGTTCATTTGCATTCAAATTGGATCGTCCAGAGTTTTTCCGAAGGGATCTGCCCATTCCATGCCCGATCGATAGTTTGGTTGATCCGCGCAGTCTCTCCCTCGCGAATCGTCCTGTAGCCGTTCGGGCACTTTTTCGCAAGGAGCTGAAGCGCATCATACCGGCCCGAAGACGAAAGCACGTCTTGTTCTTGGAGGACTGGATAGTTGATTGTCCCTCCAGTCGCCGTTTCTTTGACCAGACGGGCTCGAGAGGTACAGCCGGTCAGCATAATCATCAGAACGATTCCGGCGAGCAGGTTCGGCAATGAGACATGAAGTTGTGGGCATTTACGTGAAGCGTGCCCACGCTTCACCATAACGTTCTGACGATACACCCTCACCTGCGTACTGCGGTGCCTCTGGATAGACCGGCATTATACCCGACGCCGACGCCCGACGCCACTTCGTCTCGCCTTCATCGTGGTGCAAGAACGTTTTGGGCCGCCTCCTACATTATTTTATTGATAGCGTACCTGGAACTGAACCAAAAGGGCATTTTTCGCGAACGGATCACCAACCGGGACTGCTGGAGTGCCCGGGCCAGTCCCCTGATGGTGGCGAAATTCATAGTCGATTGAGAGCTTAGTCTGGATTTTCGGCGGAAGATTTTCAAAGTAGTAGTTGAACCCCACGATGGTGCGTGTATACATATCATTTGACGTCGTGGTGCTGGGGTCGAACTGTTCATACATGAGGACTGGTTCAAAGTTCTGTAAAGGCCCATTGGAGATGAAATATTTTCCGTACACATACCAGGTCCGCCGTTGCACGCCAGGCGCCCCGTCGCCACCGCAGATTGCTCTGGTGAGGCAGGAGCCTTGAGCCGGAGTCCCAACGAGCGTTTGATTGGCTCCATCATGTCCTTGCCAGAATTCTCCCTGCATCATGAAACCTGGGATGAGTCTCGATGTGTAGCGGGCGTCGACTGCGAACCGGTCTAATTTCCCTTTGCCACGCCCGTTGATGGCGGTATTGGTATTATTACTCTCGCCGCTTTGCAGCGTAAAACTGACCCAGGAGATGTCCGTCACGAGAAAGCGTTCCCTGGTATAAAAGACTTTAGGGCTATTCGCGCCGACGGCATTGGCCTGGAAGTTATTGCCGTTCATGATGCCGCCGACAAATTCCATCCGATCGAACAGGGTCCCTCTGACGTCGGCAAAATAGTCCCGCTCATGGACGAATTCAATCGTGCCACCGGTGCCATTGGTCGTCAATCCGGTGGTACCACTGCCGCCGACCGAGGTGAGATAGGGCGAGCTGATGACATCTCGGAGACCGCCAGAGGTTTCCGTAAAAATGCCGAAGGGCATGCGGAAAATACCCATACGGATCATGTTGAAAGTTGGCGCGATGCTGGGAAACGGCCTGAAATCAATGTACGACTCGCGGAAATACGTGGTCGAGGCGGCCGTACCGCCAGGGTTTTGCGTTCTGTTGGTACAATCAGTCCCTGGAGTGCAACCCGGCGTGTTGTTCGTCAAGTTGATGCTCTGAAACTCAGCCAAGGCATGCCATTTCGGAACGTATTCGTTGATTTTCCCGTAAAACAGCAGCTCAGACCGTCGGACCGAGATATTATCGGAGCTCTTGCCCTCAGCCGTTTTGGCATCCAGATGCGTGTATAAAATCTGTAGGGCGTTCATGCCGACATTAAACTTTCCGCTCAACGACGGAAGTTTCTCAATCTTGGCTTTCCATTCCTCGAGAGCGCCTATGCGCTTTTCATAGTTCACCATCGGATCTTCCACCGACAGGGACGATGGGGTTGGTTTGGAGCTTGGTGGCTGGATGGGCCCTTGATTCTCCTTGGTGGGGTCAGCAGCTGACGCGACATATCCGCCAGCAAAAAGCGCCAGTAGGACGGTCAGAATACTAACCGTAAGAACCATTGGATGGCTGCGCATGAAAACCTCCTTTGGGATGCCTCAGTGCAACGGCCTTCGCAGACCTATTTTCGAAGCGTCTCACTGTTGTATGTCTCGATATCTTGCTCATGACATCACGATAAAAAATCCGGCTGCGGATGTGCCATGATCAAGACGAAGGATCTCGCAACCTGTAACCGATGCCCCACACGGTTTCTGCAAGGCTTCGCTCATTTGCAGACGTTCGAAGTTTGTGCCGCAACTTTGACATATGCACATCAACTGTTCGGAGTGTGACGTAGACTCCTTTCCCCCAAACCCGCTGCAAGAGTTCCTGTCGCCGATACACCGCCCCAGGACGTGCCGCTAAGGTCCACAGCAGAGCAAACTCCGTGGGGGTCAAATCAATTGAGCGACTTCCCATCCGCACCGATTGACGTTGTCTATCTATCGCGAGCGGGCCAACGATGACTTTGAACTGCTGTCTCATGGATGAAGGTCTCCGTTCCTTGGAATGACGCTTGTGCGTCCGCCGTGCTGATCGGTTCTCGCCGGTCGTCCTCCTCACTCGAGACATATTCAGCGCAAGACTGCAGGCTAAGGGTCTCCGAGGCATCAACTAAGGCTCTTCTAGAGCCGCTTCGCCAAAGACAAACGAGGCGAAGATCGCAAGAAAACATCTGTAATAACTGAGCGAGCATAGCGAGAAGGTGTTATCGCGCCCTGACAGGGATGTTAAGAATGTGTAAATTATTACGTTGCGGTTTTGGCGAGCGGCCGAGGAGATTCCTATAGAAGGAACAGAAGAACGTACAGGATCAGTTCATCGGAAGCAGCCAGAGACCGACCAGGAGCGGGGAAATCCGTTCGCGCGAAATCAAGTCCCGATTTTCGCTCAAGCGACAGCCTAGCTCAGCCGTGCACTGGTCACGACTTTTCTCCGCGACCAGCTTCATGCCTGCCTGATACTTGGGGCTGTCGTAGGCCTGCGTCTCGCACTTATTGTAGTCGGTACCAAAGTCCACTTTCGGGTCGTTGAGAAGACCGCGTCCACTTGGTCCAGCGTCAGCCTCGACAATGGGATGTGCTCCTCCCTCGGTTTTCTTTGCACCCAAGACCATGTGCGTTCGTAAGGTACGCCGTGGAGGGTGCGGCGCAATAACCTCGGTGTTACCAAATTGTAAATTTTGACACGTTGACGCCGGACAGCTCCTATTTCAACGCCGGTTGGCCGCGCGGAACTCCTTTACCACGTCCTTTACAGCCCGTCGCTCACCATCAACCAAGTAATTGAGCCGTCGCATCTCCTCATCGGTGATGGCCCCGGCGAGCGCGGAGACCGCTTCACGGAGTTCTGGAAAGCGAGCCAGTACCGCGCCGGACATCACCGGCGCCGCATGGTAGGAAGGAAAATACCGCTTGTCGTCAGTCAACACAAACAGTCCGAGTTTGGTAATGAGTCCGTTCGTGGAGTCTCCCGCAATGACATCCACCTTCCGATCCGCCAGCGCCTGATAGGTGAGCGCGAGGTCCATCACCCGAGGCGCCTCGGCAAACCGCAAGCCATAGCTGCGGGAAAGACCCGGGAACCCGTCAGGCCGCTCCAAGAACTCATACCCGAACGCGGCTCGCAACCGGGGGGTATGCGCGGCCAGTTGCGAGATGGTCTTTACCCCCAACCGGTCGGCGTCCTCCCTTCTGATGATGATCGCGAAGGTGTTGTTGAACCCGAGCGGAGGCAACCATTCGAGGCGGAAGCGCGTGCGGTAGGCCTCCTGGACGGTACGGAACACGGTCTCGGAATCGGAGGACGGCGGCAATTGTAAGATGGCGGTCAATGCCGTGCCGGTGTACTCCACATATGCGCCGATCTGACCGGCCATGAGGGCCTGATGACAGATGAAGGTTCCGCCCAGGTTGAGCTTTCGTGCCACCCGCAGATCGGTTCGCGCCTCGATCTGCTGCGCGAGTAGCTCACCCAGGATCACCTGCTCCGTAAAGTTCTTCGACCCGACGACGATGGTACGGTCTGTTTCGGAGCCGCCGCAGCCAGCCACCTGGGTCATGCCGAGCGCCGCCCCGGCGATTCCCAACGCAGCCCAGCCGACGCACCAGACTAGCCCTCGCATCATGCCGTTGGCCGGGCGCCGAAGCGTTGTTCAACGCGGCCCAGGATCAGATCCGCCGCCAGCGCCATGGTAGCTGCCGGAATCGCGCCGGCCAGGATCAAGCGGGAGTCCAGCATCGCCAACCCGCGGAAGATGAACATGCCCAAGCCTCCCGCCCCGATCGCGGCGGCGATGGTGGCCAGCCCGACCCCGATCACCGTTGCCAGGCGCACGCCGGTCAAAATGACCCCCAGGGCCAGCGGCAGTTCCACGCGCCAGAGGAGCTGTTGGTTGGTCATCCCCATCGCCACTGCCGCCTCCTTCACCGCCGGGTCGATCCCGGTCAGACCAGCCACGGTATTGCTGACCACCGGCAGGAGGGAATACAGGACCAACGCGATCAGCGCGGTGCCCGCCCCGATGCCACCGATTACCGGCAGCGGAATGAGAATGGCAAACAGCGCCAAACTCGGGATCGTCTGGATGACGTTCACGAGCCCGAGCACCGGTCGCCTCCACCGCGGGTTGCGGGCCAGGCCGACGCCAAGCGGAATCCCGATCAGGACCGCGCCCCCCGTAGACAGCCCGACCAGGACAAGATGCTCACCCGTCAGCCGCAGCACCTCGTCACCGTGTAAGACGAAGAATTGGATGAATTCCATACGCCCTCGCACGTTATTCGTTCAACGTGAATCGTTTACTTGCAAGCTTTGCTCAGTCCTCCAGACAGTTATGTGTTCACGATGAACGGTGAACGATTACCGATCATATCGATTGCTTACTCGAAGCGTCCGCAGCACCGCCTGCACCTCAGGATGCTCCGACCTGAGAAACTCTTCCGGCGTCAGACACTCCACGAGCCGTCCATCCTGCACCAGGCCGATGCGGGACCCCAGGAGGCACGCCTCAGGGATATCGTGAGTCACAAACACCAGGGTCCTCTTCAACTGCATTTGTAGATCTCTGAATTCCTGCTGAAGCTCGGCCCTCGTGATCGGGTCCAACGCCCCGAAGGGTTCGTCCATCAGCACCAGCGGCGGGTCGGCCGCCACCGCGCGTGCGACTCCCACGCGCTGCCGCTGGCCCCCCGAGAGCTCATGCGGGTACCGATCGCCGAATCGCTCCGGCGAAAGCCCGACCATCCGGAGCAGCTCCCGGACCCGCACGCGGATGCGCTCCGGTTCCCAGCCCTCCAATGTGGGGACCAGACCGACATTGCGAGCCACTGTGAGGTGAGGAAACAGCCCGACCTCTTGGATCACATAACCGATCCGTCGCCGCAGGCGAATCGGATCCCAGGCGGTGGTGGGCACGCCCTCCACCAGCACTTCTCCGGCACTGGGCTCGAAGAGGCGATTGATCAATTTCAATACGGTGGTTTTCCCCGAGCCGCTTCGCCCGACCAGCGCGAGCGCTTCACCCTTGGACAGGGTGAATGACATCTCGGAGAGGACCGGTCTACCGGAGACATGCCGGAAACTCACACTGCGGAACTCGACTGCCGTGGATGCCACGGTCATCAGCGCGCCATCTCCACGCTAGGGCCTGGGGCGGGCCAGCACCATGAGGAATCGCCGGTCCTCACTCAGAAACTCGGCCCGCGGCTCGAAGCCACCGTCAGCGATCAGCTTCAGCAACGCCCCGCGTTCGTATTTCCCCGAATGGTTCATCTCGATGCGCTCCCCGGCCCTGAGGTTGAACGGCTCTCCCCCCACCCGCAGAGCCAAGTCAACGTCCGCACGAAAGTATTTGCCGAGCCGATGCACGCCGGCCCGCACATCGGTCCGGGGCTCGAACACGAGCGCGCCGTCTGACTCGGTGATGCCGATGCTGCGTAACGGGGCAAACGCAAACGCGCGATTGAGCGGGTTCTCATAGCCTGCCCGCGTGTCGGAGTCGTTCTGGAGTTCGCCGTCCACCAGCAAGAGGTCATGGCCTCGAACGAGCGGACGGAGACGGCGAAGCATGTCCAGTGGATCGAACCCGCCGAGCGTGTTCCCGAGCAGCAGCACAAGCCGGCACGGGGTTTCCCGTCCGGGGACGAGTCCGCTCAGGTGTGCGGGGTTCGTAAGATCTGCTTTGATGCCGCGGCAGATCAGGCCGCGCTCTGCAGCGCCGGCGCAGGCCATTTCCAGCAGCGTCTGTCCCGCATCGACCGGGACATAGGCAACGGCTCGGCCGCCGGCAGCCAGTTCGGTGAGAAGATGGAAGTCCTTGGTCCCCTGGCCGGCTCCCAGACTGACCACCTCGACGGGGCCCTCGGGCAGCGCGCCTGTGACCTGTGAGACGCTGGCGCGGACGAGGGCATTGGAGCGGACATAGTTGCGATAAGGACCGTCCTGGCAGAGCGAGAGCCAAGCCCGGACCGAGAGCGGGAACCAGTAGAAGAACCGCTCGGGCAAGTAGCGGTTGGCCAGCGCCGCCAGAAAGTCTTCGGCGATCGCCGCTTCAGTCAGTCTGACCTCGATCTGTAACGCCTGATCGTGCACGAGCGCCCCATTGTCGGCCGGTCGGTCCGGGCTAGTGTAGGGAGAGCCGTGCAATCAAGTCAACGATGCCAACCCGGGAGGGCGCAAAACTGGTTGACAAGTGAGAGGCGGCCTCCCTATAGTCATGCCCAGGTTCGGCCGGAAACTACTCACACCGAGGAGGTACAGGATGGAGACCAAGGCCATCAATCTGGAGGTGGTGGAGACCGAGGAACTCCAACCCACCTGTCATCAACTGGACATTGTCGACCTCGAGGAACTCGTTCCTACCTGTCATCAATAGGCCACCCTTACGGTAAGGAGAAGGCCCGATCATTGATCGGGCCTTTTTCATTTGATGGCGAGTTCCGTCAGCATCGGGGCCTTCTACAACCCACACCTGGCCCTGGAAACCCTGGCGGCCGGCGATCTGATCGGCCATCTCGCCATGGCCGATCCGCCGGGGCAACACGATCCCGCCTGGCCGGAGATTCGCGCCCGATATACGCTGCTCCTCCACGATTACCTGGGCCAGCTCAGCGAGCCGTTCGATGAAGAGGAACTCGGCCGCGCCCGATCGCTGCTGGACCAATACCGTTCGCCGTGGGCTGCCGAACACCTGCAACGCATCCGCCGCACGGCCAGCGCCGTCGGGAATGATGCCAGACCCCTGCTCGACTACGTCTTCCCTCCCCTCTACACGGAGGACCTCTTAGCCGAGTACGCCCGGAACGCGCGCCTGCTCCGGGACCGCCTCGGTGTCCCGCTTGCGGTTGAACCGATTCCTACCTACCTGCACCTCGACTTGCCCCAGATGAGCGAACCAGAGTTTCTGCACCGCCTCTGCGAACAATCGGGCTGCCACCTGCTGCTGGACATCGTCCACACCTGGCTCTCGGCCCGGTTTGCCGGCCTGGACCCGCGGTCGCTGCTGTTGCAGCTCCCGCTTGAGCGGGTCATCGAGATGCACGTGTCCGGTCATGCGCCTGACCCCGACCTGGAGGAACCGTGGATCGCCCCGATCCTTCCGAATAGGGAAATTCTGGATCTGGCGGAGCTGGCGGCCGCGCGGGCGCCCGGACTTCGCGCGATTACGTTCGACGCCTTCAGCCCCTCTCTCCGCCCGGAGACGCTTCTGGCCGGGGTGCGCATGCTCCGCGAACGCTTCGGGCAAGGCGGATGACCGGCCGCTCTCTCCACGACGCGCTGCTTACCGTGCTGAGCGACGGACCGCTTCGCGCGCGGCTGCTGACTGGAGACACCAGCGCCCGCGGGATGCTGGGCCGTGAGGAGTGGGTAATGCTCAGGCGTGTGTCCGTTGAACGCC
Organism: Nitrospirae bacterium 13_2_20CM_2_62_8; assembly: GCA_001914955.1. Taxonomy (GTDB): domain Bacteria; phylum Nitrospirota; class Nitrospiria; order Nitrospirales; family Nitrospiraceae; genus 40CM-3-62-11. The sequence goes on from MNDM01000042.1 coordinate 23,407, forward strand.
TGTGCCGCATGGCCCGGTTTCTTGCACGTCACTACTACCGCGAGCGGATCGTCAGGCTGTTCCGCCACATACGCACCCTGGCACCACACACAGGCCGTGATCCCCTGGCCGTCCTCGATACGCCAGCAGGGCTGGCCTCGCTGGATCAGTCAGTCTTAGGAACCCACGCGACTGCTGAGCGCCTGGTCTCGCTGATTGAAGACTCTCTCATCGGAAACGACGCAGTGATCAGACTCGCGATTCCGTACTGGAGGGATCTGGTCCGGTACCACGTCACGATGTTTCGAGTAGAGGCCGGGGCGCCACTTTCCGGAGGCAATCCGGGCGGAACGCCGCGTCGTACCCCGTCCACCCGGATCTTAGATCTGGACTGGGACATCCCTGGCGTGATCGCCGACCTGCGAAAGGGAGCTCCACCTGTCCCGATCGCGAAAGCGGCCCCGACCTGCCTGTTGGTCGCGCGCTCCCGCGACGGGCGGGTCACCGCGGTCCGCTGCTCACAAGACATCCGGGTGCTGGTCGAAGCGGCCGACGGTCAGCGAACTGTTGACCAACTGGCTCGGATGAGTGGGCTCTCGGTTCAGGAAATCGGAGGTCTCTTGCCACAACTGGAGGAGATTGGAGCGATCAGTTAACGTTTCTGGCGGAGCACCCAGCCTTTTTTTGCGAGACACCGGTCGATCGACTGCTGGAGGATCAGCTTCATCCCGCCTTGGGCTTTTGGATTCTGATAAGCCTCAGTCTCACACTGGGTATAATCATGACTGAATTCATCCTTGGGTTTGTTCGGATGAACCCATTCTGCCGTGCTACAGCCTGCGACGAGCAGAGCCGCTACCGGTGCGAGAAGACTCCTCAGAACACGATGACGAAGAAGACGCATGCGCCCCCCTTTCCAATCCCCGTGCGGCGGGACAAACGGAGCGAGGATAAACCGGCACACCTGACCGAGTCAAGCGGCATCGCCATGGCCTGCTATGGCGCCTGTGTCGAGGGGCGCCACGAACGAGTCAGGCATTGGATGACCTCCTCGTCCTCCACCTGCCGGAAATCGACATAGTGTTGGCCCACCGCATGGAACGGCTCGGGAGACTCCAGGACCACGCACTCGTCCACCTGAGCGGAAACCTGCTCGGCGGTTTCAGACGGCGCGACCGGCAAGGCCGCCACCAGCCGCGCCACCCCGCCCGATTTCAGCGCCTGGATCGAGGCGAGATAGGTGGCGCCGGTGGCGACGCCGTCATCGACCAGGATCACCGTGCGTCCAGCCAGCGGGGGCAGGCTCCGCCCTCCTCGGTAGAGATCGCGACGTCGGACAATTTCTCTCTCCTGTAACCGGCGTTCCTGATCCACCGAACCTGCCAGCCAGGGGTAGCACGCGAGCAGATCCTTATTGAGATGCAGGTACCCTGTTTCGGTCAGGGCGCCGACGGCGAGCTCGGGATTGTCCGGGGCTCCGAGTTTCCTGGTGATCAGGACATCCAAGGGAAGATGGAGAACTAGGCTCATCTGCAGACCGACCACCACGCCTCCGCGTGGGATCGCTAGGATCATGCCATCGGAACAGTCTGAGTACCGGCTGAGGGCGGCGGCCAGTCGCTGCCCCGCTTCTTCACGATCTTGATACATGGATCGGTACCCCGTGCAGGCTCAGGAAGAACACTGTAGCCGAACGTCCTGGTTGTCGCCTCCGTCGCGTTCGAGTAAAGGGAAGTTTCACTCGGTCTCCGGCTGCTTGTTGGCCAAGTGTGCTAAGATGGACACAATTTCGAAGGCTGGCGTAGCTCAATCGGCAGAGCAGCGGTTTTGTAAACCGCAGGTTGGAGGTTCGATTCCTCTCGCCAGCTCCATACGCGAGCCATTGATGCAACGGCATGGAGGTTATCATCGAACCTCCAACCGGGGGTTCCGAAGGGGGCGTGCCCCCTTCGGGGGGCGCGTACGAGGGGGCCTGGCCCCCCTGTAGGAGCCGGGAGGCAGGGTTCAGGGCCGACCCGGCGACGGTTGGAGGTTCGATTCCTCTCGCCAGCTCCATACCAAGCTTTGCTTGAACCGCGGCGTTCGATCACACCGCCGCGGAGAGTTCCTTTGCCTCAAGTAAGCTTAGATTCTTCACTTCGTGTGATCCGCCGCGTGCGATCGTTCGACCCAGAGGCTCTCGACGGGTCACATCGCGGCGGAGAGTTCCTTTGCCACCAGGAGGCTATGATTCTTTCACCATTCCATGCGTTCCACCGGGGTGGGAACGGACACGTCTTCACGGAGCACGCACGATGCCTCTGACCGAGTCCCTAACGGACGTGCCGGTCACGGAACCATACCGGGCCAGTACTTCTCAAGGCGCCTCGAACAGATCTCAGTTTCTGTTGCTGCAGACGATCGTGGTCATCGTCCTGTCGTATGAACTTCTGTTCAGCTTCAACACTCTTCTCAGCTCCATGGTCCAAGCACTCGTTGTCGTAGCACTGTTGCTGTCTGTGCCCTCCTTGATGCTGGTGCCTGCTCATCTGTGGGAGGCGAGTTGGTTCATCGGTGCCTTGATCGTCGGCGATACGGCCATTACCAGCTCGATCATCTACCTGTCGGGCGATGTCGGATCGGACCTGTACCTGACCTATTTCCTCATCATCTTCCTGGCCGGATCCACCCATACATTGAACCAGCACATCGCCTTCTCAGCGATCCTGTGCGCCGTCTATGGGCTGATCCTCTATTGGGGATCCAGCGAGACCGATCTTGGGTTGGAGGGTAAACTCCTCCGGATCCCTGTCCTCCTCATCATGGCGACGTTCTACGGGGCCGGCGCCGAGGCGGCTCGAAGAGAACGGAAGCAGAAGGCCGGCCTCATAGACAGCATCACCGCGTTGAAGCAGGCGGAAGAAGAGCGGGAGAAACTGATTCTTCAGCTTCAAGATGCGCTGGCCAATATTAAAACGCTGCATGGATTGCTGCCGATCTGTTCGTTGTGCAAAAAGATACGCGATGACACGGGGTACTGGAACCAAATTGAATCCTACATTCGAAGATATTCAGACGCGGACTTTTCTCACGGGATCTGCCCCGAATGTCTCAACAAACGGTTTCCTACCTAAAAGACGGAGGCACTCATTCTACCCGACAAGTCCGCCGCTCTCCGAGACATATTGACTCCTGTCGCACACTCCAGATAGCTTACCTGACACTTTAGATTACTTTCCTATGTGATTTATTTAACGCACAATTGTTGATCTATGCTTTCGTCAGTTCGACCTACTCAACTCCCCGACCCTGAAAGATTCGTTGCCGTCGTGAAGAGCCGTGCAGCGCGGCGAACAGATGGCCTCTGAAGATCAACATCGCCACCGCCGCCGGCGGTGTCAGCACGATCACAAGCGTCGATCCGGCTTCGCTCGGCAGACCGAGGTAGCTCAGCCACGCCCTGAGGAGCGTAAAGGGAAGGACCAACACCTGAAAGAAGTCCAGGCCGGCCCCGCGCCCCAACCGTTCTGAGATGCCGAAAAAAAACGACAGGCCGAGCGGAGCCACCACGATCGCCAAGGGGAGAAACCACTCGATCCAGTTCTCGATCACGAACTCGTAGCTCTCCCGGAGGACATCCAGTGGAGAACTGTGCCGGACTTGGTAAATGACTTCCGGCGCGGGATTAAGCAGGATGAACAGCAGCAGAAAAATAGCCGCCGCAAAGAATGGCCCGTTCGGATTGGCGGCCATCCCCTGCTCCAGGAGCAGCATCGGCACCCAGAGCACGAAGCCCACGCCGATCACATCCCAGAAGTATTGACCGACGCTCCCCCGGATATCATGCCATCCCAAGCTCCGCGAGCTGGTCACCGCCTGCTCAATCAGGCTCAGCGTCGCGCCGATCACCAATGCATTCAGCGCGCCCAATACGAATCCCCCCAGGATGCCCAGCGGCGAGACCAGGAAAGTCACCCCCACCATCACAATGGCAAAGACAACCACCGCGATGGCAATGACCCAGCTTCGACCGAAGGACCGCAGGGTCGCCCGCAGCGCATGCTGATACAGGCGAAGTGTAGCGCGCACGATGTCGTTCATCGATCCGCTCGACAATGACCGCAGCTATCAGTCCGATCCCTTGGACGTCCTCATCCGCCTCGCCGCCGCTCTCGCGAGCCACGCACGCGGGACCACCCGACTCAGCAGGGCGAGGACGCGCCCTCGCCAGCCGATCGTGACGACGGTCGGACCGCGCCCCAGCGCAGCCAGCGAGACGGCAACCACCTTGGCCGGGGTTTGTAGCCCGAGCGGGTTACTGGGACGGACCCCGGCGGTGGTGTGGAAATCCGTCTCGGTTGAGCCTGGACAGCAGGCCTGGATATGCACCCCAAACGGTCGAACCTCTTCCGCGAGCGCCTCTGACAGCGAGATGAGAAAGGCCTTCGTCGCGGCATACTCGGCCATGCAGGGAAGCGGGAAGAGACCGGCGATCGAAGAGACGTTGATGATGCCGCCTGAGCGCCGTTCAATCATGCCGGGCAGGAACAATCGGATGCTCTCCACGATCGTGTCGACATGCAGCCGCAACATCTCCTGAATGCGCGCCATCGGCATATCCACGAACTCCCCGACTAGCCCGAAGCCGGCATTGTTGACCAGGAGGTCGAGCGCGCCGCGACGCTGACGGGCCGCGGCATACAGCCGATGAGCGGCCTCCGGCTGCGCCAGATCCGCCGCTTCCATGTCGACGGTCACGGGGTATCGGCCGGCGAGGTCCGATGCGAGGCGATCCATGCGCGGCTTGTCCCGGGAGACCAGCAGCAGATCGTATCCCCTGGCGGCCAGCGCGCGAGCGTATTCGGCGCCGAGCCCGCGGGAGGCGCCGGTAATAATCGCAAACGGGCGCAGGTCTTCTGAAGCCTCCACGTCGCCCTCTCTTGTGGGGACAATAATCTGGACCGTCCCCCGCGGTCAAGCCGCGCGCTTGACCACTCATCGAATCGCGCCTATAAGCAGTAATTGGAACAAGAACCACCCCGACCCGAACCGGTGGTTTTTTGTATCCTTCTCCGAGAATCCGTTGACTTACTCTACGGCGTGATTATCAAGTCGCTCTAGATCAGGATGTCTTCGGGCAGTGTGAGGAGAGAGCCGACATGGACACGAACCGGATGACAGTGAAGCTCCAGGAGGCGTTACAAACCGCGTCCGCCCACGCGATGCGACGCAGTCATCAAGGCATCGATGTGGAGCATCTCCTGCTGGCCTTGGTTGAGCAAGCGGACGGACTAGCCGGACCACTGCTTGAACAGGCGGGCATCTCGGTCACGTCCGTGAGTGGCGCCTTGGAACAGGCCCTGGCCAAGGTCCCGCAGGTCCAGGGGGCCGGGGCAGGACCCGGACAGATCCACCTCACGTCGCGCCTCTCGCAAGTGTTGACCCGTGCCGAGCAGGAGATGCGTGGGCTCCGAGATGAATACCTGAGCGTCGAGCACGTCCTGTTGTCGATGGCGGAGGAGGGCGGCGTCCTCCGACGCCTGGGGCTCACCCGCGATCGGCTTCTGAGCGCGCTCCAGCAGGTCCGTGGCCACCAGCGCGTGACCAGCCAGGACCCGGAGAGCACCTACCAATCGTTGGAGAAATACGGCCGGGACCTCACCAGGCTGGCAGGACAAGGGAAGCTCGACCCCGTCATCGGACGCGACGAGGAGATCCGCCGCGTGATTCAGATCCTGTCCCGGCGCACCAAGAACAACCCGGTCCTCATCGGCGAGCCCGGCGTCGGCAAGACGGCGATCGTGGAGGGCCTCGCCCAGCGGATCGTGAAGGGAGACGTCCCGGAAGGCCTCAAACAGAAACGGCTGATCGTGTTGGACATGGGCTCGTTGGTGGCCGGAGCCAAATTTCGAGGCGAGTTTGAAGAGCGGCTCAAGGCTGTCCTGAAGGAAATCCAGGCGGCCGAAGGCCAGGTGCTCCTGTTCATCGACGAGCTCCACACGGTGGTCGGAGCCGGGGCGGCCGAAGGCGCCATGGATGCCGCCAACCTCCTCAAGCCGATGTTGGCCCGAGGCGAACTGCACATGATCGGCGCCACCACGCTGGACGAGTATCGCAAGCACATCGAGAAGGATGCGGCGCTCGAACGGCGCTTCCAGCCCGTCCTCGTGGACCAGCCATCGGTCGAGGACACGATCTCGATCCTGCGGGGCCTGAAAGAACGGTACGAGGTGCACCACGGCGTGAGAATCAAGGATGCCGCGCTGGTGGCCGCTGCGAGGCTCTCCCACCGGTACATCAGCGACCGGTTTTTGCCCGACAAAGCGATCGATTTGATGGATGAGGCGGCGGCCCGTCTTCGGACCGAGATCGACAGCCTGCCGGCCGAGCTGGACGAAGTGTCGCGCAAAGTGATGCAGCTGGAGATCGAGCGCGAGGCCCTCCGCAAGGAGACCGACCAGGGCAGCCGGGCTCGGCTAGAGACGCTGGAGCAGGAGCTGACCGAGAAGACTCGGGAGCTCAACACGCTCAAGGCCCAATGGGATGCCGAGAAAAACTCCGTCGGCCGCCTCCGCAAGCTCCGGCAGCAGATCGAAGAGGTCAAGCACAAGATCGAGCAGGCGGAGCGGGCGTACGATCTCAACCGCGTCGCTGAGCTGCGCTACGGCGAACTGCCCCGGCTGGAACGGGAGCTCGCCTCTGAGGAAGCAGCCCTCGCCAAGAAACAGGGGGAGAGCCGACTGCTCAAGGAAGAGGTCGACGAAGAGGACATCGCGCTGGTGGTCAGCCGCTGGACGGGAATTCCCGTGACCCGCTTGATGGAGGGCGAGATGGACAAGCTCCTTCGCCTTGAAGAGCTGCTGCACCGCCGCGTCGTGGGCCAAGACGAAGCCGTCCGAGCGGTGGCGGACGCCGTGTTGCGGGCTCGCTCAGGCATCAAGGACCCGAACCGGCCGATCGGCTCATTTCTCTTTCTGGGTCCCACGGGAGTCGGAAAGACCGAGTTGGCGCGCGCGTTGGCCTCCACGCTGTTCGATGATGAGGCCAATCTGATCAGGATCGACATGTCCGAGTACATGGAAAAGCACACGGTGGCCCGGCTGATCGGCGCTCCGCCCGGATACGTGGGCTATGAGGAAGGGGGCCAGCTCACGGAGGCGGTCAGGCGTCGGCCGTTCTCCGTGATCCTCTTCGACGAGATCGAAAAGGCGCATCACGACGTCTTCAACGTCCTGTTACAAGTGTTAGACGACGGCCGTCTGACCGACTCACAAGGGCGGACGGTGGATTTTAAGAACACGGTGCTGATCATGACCTCGAACCTGGGGAGCCAGGAGATCCTGGAGGCGCAGCAGCGGAGGATGCCATACGACAAAATGCGGGACATGGTGATGGCCGAACTCCGGCGGCACTTCCGCCCCGAGTTCTTGAACCGAGTGGACGAAACGGTGGTGTTCCACCCGCTCACGAGCGATCACTTGACCAAAATCGTGGAGATCCAACTGGCCAGGCTGCGGGACCGTCTTGCCGAACGGCGCATTGCGTTGGTGCTCACGACGGCCGCAACCGCCGACCTGGCGCAGCGAGGATACGACCCTGTCTATGGGGCGCGTCCTCTCAAGCGGCTGATCCAACTGGATCTCGAGACGCCGATTGCCCGCCTTCTCGTGAAGGGCGAACTCCGGGACGGTGGCACCGCGAAGGTGGATGTCAAGGATGGGAAGATTGTGGTCATCCCCTCTCGCTCGTTGTAGGGGCAAGCGTAGTACCTTGACGCGACGTGCGTCGGGCGAAGCGCCGCTAGGCAATGGCGCGTCAGTTGTGCCAGCCGGCAATGGCGTTCGGTCCCCATAACAAGGTGGGCGTTGCCCACACCATTTCCGGCCCGAATAAGGGGGCCGCCACCTTGATACGGCGGGCCACCTTTTCCTGCACAGAGCTTCAAAGACACGTTGTAAGGGTTCGCGAGCGTCGGTCCCCCGACTACGCTTGCCCCTACAACGAGCGAGAGTTAATCCAAGCAAGGAGGTGCGATCATGAGCCTGGTGCGTTGGGATCCGTTCCGGGAGTTGGAAGACATGTCAGACCGACTCAACCGGATGTTCGGTCGTCCAGTGGCGAGACCTGAGAGCGGGAAAGAGGCCATCACCGTCGCTGATTGGATACCCGCTGTGGACATCAGTGAGACGGACGCCGAATACCTCATCAAGGCCGAGTTGCCGGAGGTCAAGAAAGAAGACGTGAAAGTGACGGTTCAGCACGGCGTCTTGACGATCCATGGGGAACGCAAGCATGAGAAGGAGGAGAAAGGCAAGAGATACCACCGCGTGGAGCGTTCCTACGGAAGCTTCACGCGCAGTTTCACGCTGCCCGATGAGGTGGACGAAACCAAGGTCAGAGCGGAGTATAAGGACGGAATGCTGCACCTCCACCTGCCGAAATCGGAAAAGGCCAAGCCGAAGGCGATCGACGTGAAGCTGGGGTGAAGACCCACGCTCGGGTCTTGACTTTGGGCAAGGCAGGATTATCTCGCGGGCGTAACCTCATCAGCCACTGACTATCACACAGGCGAATGACGAGTGACGGGCTTGGTAGGCGGCTGATGAGCTATCGAGAAAGGAGGGTTTACCATGACACTGACGACTTACTCGCAAGTTGATGATCAAATGGATCGACTCTTGAATGAGGTGTTCGGCACTCTGAGTGGACGCGCACTGGCGTGGGCTCCGGCCTGCAACACCTATGAGGACGAGCAGGGTTTTTGGGTGGAGGCTGCAGTCCCGGGCTTCGACCAGAAGGACATCGAGATCGCGGTTGAAGACGGCGTCCTGACGGTGAAAGGCGAGCGCAAGAACGAGACGCCTGAGCCCAACCGGACCTACTTCGTCCGCGAAATTGGAAGGGGGGCATTCTCCCGTTCGTTCAGGCTCCCATCCAACGTGGATCCGAACAAGGTGTCGGCGTCCTACAAGCAGGGCGTGCTGACCATCGAGCTGCCGAAGCGAGAGGAAGCGAAGCCTCGCCGCATCACGATCGAGACCCAGTAAGCATGCGAATGCCACCGGAGCCGCCGGACAGAATCCGGCGGCTCCGGTGTGTCTACCCAATCACGACCGCGCCCCCGTTCAAGTCCGTGTCTCCGCCACTCAGCCGGCGTTTCTCCACCCGCCACTCGACCGGTGAGATTTCCAGGAGATGGCCTTTGACCGTGAGGAATTCCCCCTTCGGGACCGCCACGCGGCCGTTCTCCTTCAATTCCGCCTGCAGCGCCACCTTGCCGCTTTCGACATGGGTGAGCACCAGGCCGGCCGGCAGCTTCGTCAACTCATAGGCCCGACGTTCGTTAAAGGCGATCGTGCTGTCCACCACCTTTGCCACGACTCTTCCCACGTTATCGTACAAGACGAAATTCACCAGGAGCGGCCCACCGGGTCTCCGGAGCGCAAGCATGAGCTGCGGCACGCCTTCAATTTCCACCGCCCCATCGGTATTGCGATAGAGATTTGACCCGATCTCGACATCCATCTTCGTTCCCCGTTACCAGTGTCCCGACTTTGGCGTTGCGCTTCCTGTGTTACCCCTTACCCCTCACGCCTCACGGCTTTTTTATCCGGTGCAGGATCAACGCCACGCAGCCGGCCAGCAGTCCTCCGCCCACGATGGCCGTCAATAACTCCACCAGCTTGTCCTCCCAGAGCGATCCTTGAGCTACTATCACCTCACGGATGCCGCCTTGGAGCATGATCACCGACAAGGCCATCGTCGCGCCGATCACAAACCACCAGGCGAAGATTCTGAAAGAGACCATGGTCTAGAGATCCACGCGGCGATCCAGGCTTCGATATTGGATCGCCTCAGCCAGGTGCGCAGGCTCGATCCGCTCCGACCCCGCCAGGTCGGCGATGGTCCGTGCCACGCGAAGCATACGACCATAGGCCCGCGCGGAGAGTTTCAGGCGCGTCATGGCCTGTTCAATGAGATCCCGCCCCGCCCCATCGATCGCGCAAAACTTCTTGACCTGCCGGGACTTCAACTGAGCATTGCTGAAGAACCCTTGGTGCTGATAGCGGGCCGCCTGGCGCGCTCGGGCTGCTGTCACCCGCGCTCGGATCGAGGCCGACGTCTCCTGTTCTCCCTCCCCTCCCAATTCCTTGACCGGTACGGGAGGCACCTCGATATGGATGTCCAGGCGATCCAGCAGCGGACCGGACAAACGGGACCGGTACCGCCGAATCTGGTGGGGCGTGCAGAGGCACTCGCGAGTCCGGTCTCCGTAGTACCCGCAGGGGCAGGGATTCATGGCCGCCACCAGCATCACGCGCGCGGGATACCGCAGAGACGCGCTGACGCGCGTGAGCATGACCGTCCCATCTTCCAGCGGTTGTCTCAACCCGTCCAGCACGTGCCGTTTAAACTCCATGATCTCATCCAGAAACAACACCCCGTGATGGGCCAGCGACACTTCACCCGGACGCGGGACGGTCCCGCCGCCGATCAGCCCGGCGTCGGAGATGCTATGATGCGGGGCCCGGAACGGACGAGCCGTGATCAGCGGCCGGCCGTCGGTCAGGAGCCCGGCCACGCTGTGAACCCGCGTGGCCTCGATGGCCTCTCCCGGCTCCATGGGTGGAAGAATACCGGGCAGACGCCGGGCCAGCATCGTCTTGCCGGACCCCGGCGGGCCGATCATCAGGATATTGTGACCGCCTGCCGCCGCCACTTCGAGCGCCCGTTTGGCGTGCTCCTGTCCCCTGACGTCCGCAAAGTCATCCTCCTCGGCCGTCTGAGTCGCAAAGAGCGCCCGACGATCCACCGTCGCCGGGGAAATCGCTCGCGCTCCGTTCAGGAATTCGACCGTCTCCGGGAGTGTATGGACCGGATACGCGCTCACGCCTTCCACCACCGCCGCTTCCTCGGCATTCTCGGCCGGCAAGATCAGCGCGCGCTTATGGCGGCACGCCATCCCGATCGAGAGCGCGCCGGCAATCGGCTTGACGCCGCCGTCCAGCGAGAGTTCGCCGACCAACACACGCCCCGCCACCGCTTCCGCCGGAAGCACCTCCTGCGCCACCAGGATGCCCACCGCGATGGCCAGGTCCAGACCGGAGCCCTCTTTCTTCAGGTCCGCGGGCGCCAGATTCACCGTAATCTTTTTTACCGGGAACGAGAACCCGGTGTTCTTGAGCGCCGCGCGCACGCGGTCACGGCTTTCACGCACGGTGGCATCCGGCAGACCGACCACCGAGAACTGCGGGAGACCGCCGCCAATGTCCACCTCCACCTCAACGAGATGCGCATCGAGCCCGAACAGCGCGGCGCTCAACACCTTGGCCAGCATGATATCCTCGTAGCTAAAAGCGAGCAGCGAACAGCGAGTAGCAAACTCCCCCTGAACGAGACCTCTTTGCTATTCGCTACTGACTATTCGCTATTGGCTGTTCACTTCTTTCGACGTGGCCGGATTATAGGCGTGCCCTCGCAGGTTTTCAACACAGTCCTCGGGCATTGTGTATAATACGGCCCATGCCTCTGCCCGTTCCTGGTAAACAGGAATCAACCGCCACACCGATCCGCCAGCCGCCGACTCTCGTCTCTCCGTCCCGCGCACTCGCCACCCTGGGCGTCATCGCGCTGGCTTGTGTCTCCGCCTTCGCGCAGGAGACTTTGCCGGTCGGAGGAGCCTGGAAAACAGTCGCGCCTGCTCCGACGATGCGCACTGAGGTCGTCGCGGCCGCCCTGGGCGGCAAGATCTATGTGATCGGCGGATTCCATGAGCCCAGCCTGCGATACCTCACAACTTTTATGATCAGCGACACGGTGGAGGAGTACGATCCGGCCACAGACCGATGGGCGACCAAGGCGTCCCTGCCCACGGGGGTTCACCATGCCGGAGCCGGGACGGTCGGGGGACGGCTGTACGTCATCGGGGGGTTTACACGATCGTTCTTCTCGGTCTGGGGCCCTGTCGCAAGCGTGTACATGTACCAACCAGAGACCGACTCCTGGACGGAACGGGCCCCCATGCCCACCCCACGCGGGGCGCTCGCCGTCGCCGAATCGGGCGGCCAGCTCTATGCGATCGGCGGCTATGACGGATCCGGGAACTCGGCCGCCGTCGAAGTGTATGACCCGGCCACCAATACCTGGACCAAGAAGGCCCCCCTTCCCACGCCTCGAGACCATCTGGCCGCCGCGACGGTCGGCGGGAAGGTGTATGCGATCGGCGGCCGCCTGAACCGCGACTATGGGCACAATCTGGCGATCAACGAGGCCTATGACCCTGTCACTGACCGCTGGACACCGATGGCCTACCTGCCGACAGCCCGGAGCGGGATCACGGCCGCGGTAATTCGGGACTTCATCTACGTGCTCGGCGGGGAATCACCTGACGGAACGTTCCGCACCAACGAGGCCTACTGGCCGCGCGCCGACCGCTGGCAACCCATGGCTCCGTTACCGACCGGACGTCACGGCCTGGGCTCGGCCGCCGTGAATGACCGGCTGTATGTGATCGCGGGCGGGCCGACGCCGGGCGGGTCGTTCAGCAACGTGAACGAATTGTTCGTCCCCCCGATCACCCAGGCCGCTACTCAGCCCGAGGCCCGCGCCTCAGCCCAGCAGGTGGGGACGATCATGGCCCTGCTCGCAGTCTTTCAGGAGGCGGGCTCGCTCCCCCCGGAATCCAGCCCGGAGTCGGACCGGCTGACCAAGGCCCTCATCCAGTTTCAGGCCGCGTTCATGAAGAGCTCCAACCTGGAGGTGAGGCGATGGCTGACCGAGGCCCTGTTCGCGGGACTGGGCAACGACGCACCGGCAGCAGTCCGGGTATTCCGTACCAAGGGGTGGACCTCCCGGACCTTGGAGGCAGTCATCGACTACGCCGCGACGCGGCCCGTGTGGAACCAGCGTGTGTTGATCGAGGGATTTCAGGCCTACAACGTCGGACGGAGCGACTTCGAGCTAATGGCCCAGACCTTCAGAACGGCGCGCAGCCGACTGGCCGCTCGTGGGGAGGATCTGCACCAAGCCTATGCTGCACGACAGGGCGAGATGCCGGGTTTCAAGAATGAGTGAGCGGGGAAAAACCAGAAAGGAGGTCCGACATGGCGACGAAAGCCTACATTCTCATCAAGGTGAAGGCCGGCAAGACCAAGGACGTTCTCAAGTCGCTCAAGAAGGTCCCCGGCGTCGAGCAAGCGCACCCGTGCTTCGGGCAGCCGGACATCTTCAGCTTCGTCAGCGTGGGGGATGAGAAGGCCCTGTCCGACGTGGTGATCACCAAGATCCACACCATCGACGGCGTGGAGGAAACGGACACGCACATCGTGGCCGAAACGTAACCGGGGATGCTGAACTCATAACCGGACTGTTTTCCCCGTGTCCGCTGACTGATAGCAGGCGTCGGCGATTTCCACCGCCCGCTGTCCGTCCAGGCCTGTGATCGGCATCGGGGCCCCGCGGTCGAGCGCGTCGAGAAACGCCCGAAGCGTGGCGACCACGGTCGGCTGATCCTCAACCGGCCATTCCTCCAAGCCGCTGCGCGCCGAGGTCATGCTGACCTGGTGGCGCACCCAGTCCGCGATCATCTGTCCATCCGCGCCCACCCATTCGGCTCGGCTCACTCGCCCGCTGGTGACACGCGACACATCCACGAGGCACGGCAGATGGCCTGTGGTTCGCAGACTGACCAAGGCTCTGGACTCCGGACTTCCCGCCGATGAACGATCCATTTCACAGCGCACCTCCGCGACCTCCTCCCCGGTGAGGAAGCGAATGAGATCCAGTTGGTGGATCCCGATCTCCAGCAGCACGCCCCGGCCCGCATAGTCGGTTGGATTCCGCGTGACCTCCGGGCGGGGTTCCACCCGGTTGGTCAGCACCAGATACCGTCTTGGCCCGACAGTCGAAAGCCGCGCCTTCAGCGCCAACAGGGCAGCATCAAACCTGAGCGTCTGGGCGGTCATCAGGGGGATTCCTGAAGATTCAGCGGCGCGGACCATCTCCCGCGCTTCGAGACCGGTGGGGGCCAGAGGCTTCTCGATCAAAATCGGCTTGCGCGCGCGGGCAGCCTCCAGGCAGATCGGACGGGAAAGGGAAGGCGGCGTGACTGCGACCACGGCCTGTACGCGCGCGTCAGCGATGAGGCCGCGATAGTCCTGGTAAAACCTGAGAGCGTGGCTGGCCGCAAAGGTCGAGCCCTGCTCGACATTGCGGCGGCAGACAGCGACCAGTCGAGCATTGGGGAGAGGCTCCAACAGATGCCGGGCATACCGCATGCCGTGCCTGCCCAGCCCGATCAGGCCGATTCCTCTCGGTGTCAACACGATGCTGCGGCCATCTGTCTCTTACCTGGTCTCTACGTAACAGAAAGGCCGTGTTGGACAACACGGCCTTTCTCCGAACACATCACTATGACTTCCGTTGTCGTGCTGCTAACGACGTCCGCCGCCGCCGCGGCCCCCTCCCTCTCCTCCTCCGCCCCCCCATGAGGAGCGTTCCCGCTTTTCCTGCGGTTTGGCTTCATTCACGACCAGAGCCCGACCTTCGTACTGCGTCCCATTCAGCGCCGCAATGGCTTTTTGTGCGTCCTCGGACGTCGCCATCTCGACAAACCCGAAGCCGCGTGACCGGCCGGTATACCGATCAGAAATGACCTTGGCCGAACTGACCGTTCCGTGTTGCGCGAACAGCTCTTGGAGCTGCTGATCCGTCGTCGTATAGGGCAGGCTGCCCACATAAAGCTTGGTTCCCACGGTGACCTCCTCTTCAGATCCATCGCTGAGGCGGTGCAGCATCCCCTGCATGTGCCCGGCCGCCTGATCGGTTCCTGTGACCGCACATTCTAGTCCTGCCTCACGGACAGGTCAACCAATGGCCCCCGCTTTTGCACACAATTGACAACCACCACTACCGCAGTTATAGTACGCCTCCCCTCACGCGAGCCGCGCAACTCGCAGGGTCTCAAGTCGCACCGTTGTCTCCGGGAGGTCCCAATTCCACCATTCCCCCTCGACAAGATCGGCGTCAACGCGGTCCGTTTCCCCAGCGGGGTCCCGATCCCCTCCGTGTCGGACACCATGACCGATCCGTACGCCGTCACGCGGATTTCCAAAGACGCGCAGGTCGAGGGTCTGCGGTTCTGGCCTCAGGAAAAAGGCACCTATCCCGGCCTCGTGCTGCTGCACGAGTGGTGGGGACTGACCTCACAGATCAAGGACCTCGCGGCTCGGCTGGCCTGCGAAGGGTATGCCGTGCTCCTCCCCAATCTATATATCAGGCAGGGCGGCATGGTCACCGTCAACGCAGAGGTCGCGGCTGCGCTGATGAGCCGCATGAAGGAGAGCGAGATGCTGCAGGACGTCAACT
>MNDM01000038.1 GCA_001914955.1 Nitrospirae bacterium 13_2_20CM_2_62_8
CCTTCTCCCCAGCGAAAATGGTCTCGCGCGTCCGGCGCGGCGAACGTCGACAAGACGGGATGTCCGGTGCGAGGCGGGGCCCTGGGGTGTGCGCACACCAAGTGGTGACCCGGCCAATGAAGGGGCTGACTCCTACCGGTCCAAGAGCCGGACGCTTCTCTCTGTGTATTTTGTGCCGTGAGGAGGATGAAGGATGTTGAAGCGGTATCTGCTAGCGCCGGGACCAACGCCAGTGCCGCCAGAGGTGTTGCTGGCGATGGCCAAGCCCGTGATCCATCACCGAGCTCCTGAATTCGCCCAGTTGTTTGGTGAAGTACGGAATGACCTCAGATGGTTGTTCCAGACCGGAAACGACGTGCTGATCCTGGCCTCCTCCGGGACGGGAGGGATGGAAGGAGCGGTGGCCAGCTTCCTGTCGCCGGGCGACAAGGCGCTGGTCGTGAACGGAGGAAAGTTCGGCGAGCGTTGGGGCAAAATCTGCAAGACGTTCGGCGTGCAGGTGGTGGAGCTCAAGGTGGAATGGGGGTATGCGGTGGACCCTCAGGCGGTGGCCGACGCCCTCAAGAAGGATCCTTCCATCAAGGCCGTGTACGTGCAGGCGAGCGAGACCTCCACCGGCGTCGCCCACCCCACGAAGAGGCTCGCGGAAGTGATCAAGCCCTACGAGGGCACGATCCTGGTGGTGGACGCCATCACCGCACTGGGCGTCTTCGACCTCAAGACAGATGCCTGGGGGCTGGACGTGGTCGTCGCCGGCTCGCAAAAGGCGATGATGCTGCCGCCCGGTCTGGCCTTTGTGAGCGTCAGCGATAAGGCGTGGCAGCTGGCTGACAAGGCCAAAAACGGCGCGTTCTATTTCAACTTGAAGAAGGAGCGGGAGTCGCAGACGAAAAATCAAACGGCCTACACGCCGGCGGTGTCCATGATCCTGGGTCTCCAGGAAGTCCTGCGGATGCTGAAGGCCGAAGGCCTGGACGCGGTGTTTGCGCGCCACGCCCGGCTGGCCCATGCGATGCGCGAAGGGGTCAAGGCCGCCGGGCTCTCGCTCTTTCCCAAGGAATCTCCCAGCGACGCGTTGACGGCGATCTCGGCGCCGGGTTCGGTGGACGGGCAGGCGATCTACAAAAACCTGAGAGTGCAATACGGGATCACGGCCGCCGGGGGACAGGATCATCTGAAGGGGAAGATCTTCCGGGTCTCCCACATGGGATACATGGACACCTTCGATGTCATCCTGACCTTGGCAGCCATTGAGATGGTGCTGAAGGGCTTGGGGCACCCCGTCAAACTGGGGAGCGGGGTGGCCAAGGCTCAGGAATTACTCATGGCTAAAGGATGAGCGAACAGCCAATAGCTCAGAGCGATGTGCTGTTTCCTACGAGCCGGACTAAGCGATGAAGATCCTCGTCAGCGAGAGTCTGTCGAAGCAAGGGGTCGAGATTCTGGAAAAGGCCGGGTTTACCGTGCACATCAAGACCAAGCTTTCCAAAGAGGAGCTGATCAGGGAGATCGGGCAATACGACGGGGTGATTGTCCGCTCGGCCACGAAGGTCACGGCCGACCTGATCGCGGCGGCCGAGCGGCTCAAAGTCATCGGCCGGGCCGGGTCCGGGTTGGACAATGTGGATACCCAGGCCGCCACACGGCGCGGGATCGTCGTGATGAACACCCCGGGAGGGAACACGGTCACGACGGCCGAGCATACCATGGCCATGATCTGTGCGATGACCCGTCAGATTCCGCAGGCGACGGCCTCGATGAAAGCCCGCAAGTGGGAAAAAGATCGATTCATGGGGGTCGAACTCTACAACAAGACGTTGGGCATCGTGGGGATCGGACAGATCGGCGGCTACCTGGCGAAGCTGGCCCAAGGAATGTCCATGAACGTGATCGCCTATGACCCGTATCTGGCCGAGGAACGGGCGACCAAAATGGGGGTCGAGATGGTGGAGCTCGCCGAGCTGTTCCGGCGCGCGGACATCATCTCACTGCACACCCCGCTCACGGCCGAAACCCGGTCGCTGATCAACGCCGCCGCCATCCAGCAGATGAAGCCCGGGGTGATGATCGTGAACTGCGCGCGCGGGGGGATCGTGAACGAGGCGGACCTGTTCCAGGCGTTGAAGTCGAAGAGGGTGGCGGCCGCTGCGTTCGACGTGTTTGAGGATGAGCCGGTCAGCCCGGACCACCCCCTGCTGACGCTGGAGAATTTTATCTGCTCTCCCCATATCGGGGCTGCGACCGGTGAAGCGCAGGAAAACGTGGCGATCGGGATCGCGGAACAGATCGTGGATTATTTTACGAAGGGGATTGCGCGGGGCGCCGTCAACACTCCGTCGGTTCCACCGGAGTTGCTGCCGCGGTTGCAGCCCTACCTGACGCTGGCGGAGAAGATCGGGCTCCTTCAGGCCCAGCTCTATGAGGGGGGAGTGGAGCGAGTCACGGTTGAGTACAACGGCGAGGTCGCTGCGCTGACGTTGGCTCCCCTGACGATCGCGGTGCTCAAAGGCCTGTTGACCCCCATCCTCGAGAATGCCGTGAACTATGTGAATGCCCCGGTGATTGCCAAGGAGCGGGGGATCGAGGTCAAAGAGGTGAAGAGCAGCGATGCCGGGGATTTTGCGAGCGTGATCAGGGTCCGGGTGGACGCCGGGAAAAAGCCTCACCGCCTGGCCGGGACCCTCCACAATCGCAAGGACCCCCGCATCATCGAGATTGACGAGTTTCAGGTCGAGGTGGTGCCGGAAGGACACATGCTCCTGATCCTCAACGTGGACCGGCCCGGAGTCATCGGCGCCGTCGGTCAGGTGTTGGGGGACCACAGTGTCAACATCGCCCGCATGCAATGTTCCCGCGAGGAGAGGGGCGGCACGGCCCTGCTGATCATCGGGCTGGACGCGCCCCTGCCGGCTGGAGTGCTCGAGACCATCAGGCGTGGGAAACACATTCTGTCCGTCAAACTGGTTGACCTTTCAAAAGGGCTTTGAGTGGCCCGACCCCGGTCCATGCCCCGCCCGGCGCCATCCCATCAGACCAGCAAAGCCTCGCGCGCTCCTGCGGCTTCGATGAAGAAACAGGAGCGCTCGCTGATTCCGGTGGGCATGACCACCGTCCTTCCCCACGCCGCCCGGCGCGTGCGCCATCTGGAGGAGACGCTCCTGACCACCTTGGGCCGCTGGGGCTACCAGGAGATCATCCCCCCCACCTTCGAGTATCTGGATGTGCTCTCGGCCGGGCTGGAACCGGAATTGATCGAGAAATGTTACAAGTTCGCGGACCGAACCACCGGGCGCATTCTGTTGCTGAGGCCGGACGTCACGGCGCAGATTGCCCGGATCGTGGCCATGGGGATGGTCGGGCCGAGCGTGCCGCTCCGGTTATGTTATCGCACCACGGTGTTCCGCCATGAACCCGAACACGCAGGGCGCGAACGGGAGATCTTCCAGGTCGGCGCCGAATTGATCGGGGTTGATGATGTCGCCGCGGACGGCGAGATCCTCGCGCTGATGATCGAATGCCTGAAGCAGCTCGGTCTGCAGTCGTTCAAAATCGCTCTGGGTCATGTCGGGTTTTTCAAGGCGCTGCTGGCGAGATCGGGAATGTCTCCGGACGGGCAGAAGCGGGCCGAGCACGCCGCAGCGCGGAAGGACCTGCCTCGGCTCGCGGAGATTCTCGCCGCGGAGCGCATTCCGAAAGGATCGGCGCGGGCCATCCTGGAGGCGCCGGGCCTGTACGGGCGGGAAGAGGTGCTGGCCCGGGGCCAGGCGCTCGCCGGTCATGATCGAGAGCTGCGGAGCGCGCTCGAACGTCTGACCGACGTGTATCGCCTGCTGGGGACCGCCGGCCTGCGTGACCACCTGCTGCTGGATTTGGGCGAATTCCGGGGGTTCGACTATTACGACGGTGTGGTCTTCGACGTGTTCGCGGAAGGCATCGGGTATGAGTTGGGCGGCGGGGGCCGGTACAACCACCTGATCGGGCGGTTCGGACGGGACCTTCCCTCGACCGGCTTCGCGTTGGACATGGATCGACTGTTCCGCGCGATGGAACGCATCGAGGACGGATACCCGAGCGCTCAGGCCGAGTTTTTGATCTCGGCCCCGATACGCCATGCCGACCGGATGTTCCAAGTGGGTCAGATGCTGCGACAAAAGGGCTTTCGCGTGGTCCAGGCGGTGGTGGCTTCACCGGGGTTGGACGCGGTCGGCCACGCCGTGGCGGAGGGGAGCCGGCTGGGCGCCTCGGCCGTGGTGATTCTGGGAAGCCCGCGTGTGGCTGCCGACGAGGCACTGGTCGTAACAGAATTCCCGACGGGCCCAGACGCGGGCCGTTCCGTAAAATTGGCGCCGAAAAAAGTCAAGATCAAGGATCTGCTCAACTTGCCGATCGTGCGTCATCCATCATCCCGCGTTCAGCCTTCATGAGTCAGAGAGGGGTGTGGACCCGTGAGTCTCTCCGATCTGTCAGCGCCCAGATTACCGCCCCAAAACCTTGAAGCCGAGCAATCGGTGTTGGGCGCGATCTTGCTCGACAACGCCTCCATGGCCAAGGCCATGGAAGTGTTGACCGAAGAGGAGTTTTATAGAACCGCCCATCGGAAGATTTTTCAGGCCATGCTGGACCTCTCGGAGCACGGCGAGGTCATCGATCAGATCACCCTCACGGAGCACTTGAAGACCAAGGGCGAGCTCGAGTCGGTGGGGGGAGCCGCGTATCTAGCGGAATTGGTCCAGGTGGTCCCGACCGCGGCCAACATAAAGTACCATTGCAAGATCGTACGCGACAAGGCGCTCCTCCGTGGCCTGATCGGCACCTCGACCGAGGTCATCTCTCGAGGGTACGACGGGAGCGCTTCCGTGGACGACCTGCTGGATTTCGCCGAACGGTCCGTCTTCAGTCTGGCGCAAGGCAAGCTCGGCCGGTCGTTCACTCAGCTCCACCATATCATCAAAGAAAGTCTGGATCTCGTCGATCGTCTCGCCAAGAGGAAAGAGAAGATCACCGGAGTCCCGACCGGGTTCTATGACCTCGATGACCTGACGGCGGGCTTCCAAGCGTCCGATCTGGTGGTGATCGCCGGTCGCCCCAGTATGGGCAAGACCAGCCTGGCGCTCGGAATCGCCCAGCACGCCGCCATCCATCACGGGTCCGTGGTGGGGATCTTCAGCCTGGAAATGTCCAAAGCGCAGGTCGTGCTGCGGATGCTCAGTTCGGAAGCGCACGTGGATTCGCATGCCCTGCGCACCGGCAAGCTGCACAAGGAGGATTGGTGGCGGCTGGCGGAGGCGGCAGGAAAGCTCGAGCAGGCCCCCATATTCATCGATGACTCGGGCGCGCTGACCGTGCAGCAGATGCGCGGCAAGGCCCGGCGCCTGAAGGCGGAGAGCGGCCTTGACCTCCTGGTCGTGGACTACCTCCAGCTCATGCAAGGCCGGAGCGACGCGGAATCGCGCCAGCAGGAGATCTCCGACATCTCGCGATCTCTGAAAGCCCTGGCCAAGGAGCTGAATGTCCCCGTCATGGCGCTGTCGCAGTTGAGCCGGGCCGTGGAGAGCCGCAAGCCCCCGATCCCGATGCTGGCGGATCTTCGGGAAAGCGGGGCGATCGAACAGGACGCGGATGTGGTGATCTTCATCTACCGCGAGGACCAATACGACCCGAACTCGGAGAAGAAAGGAATCGCCGAGATCATGCTCAAGAAGCACCGCAACGGTCCGACCGGCGACATCCAGCTGTTCTTCCACGACAAGTTCGCCAAGTTCGAGAGCCTCGATAAACACGAAGCGGTTTGACACCCCTCCTGGCGACTTCGTATAATTTTGAGATCATTTCGAACGCCAGCCTGTTGAAGTCCCGAGTTTCAGCAGCGGCCGTTCTTGAGGGGAGATGAGCGTGACCAGATGCCTCCGCGGGCGCGTGTCGATCCCGGCGGGACCACTCCGGGCGAGGTGGCCGCGGACGGTCTTGAGCGTGCTCGCGATCGCGTCCATCCTCGGCGGCTGTACCGCTCTTCCGCAGGCGGGAACGAGTCTCGCTGCTTCTTCAAGCCCGTCAGCGATCCGGTCGGTGCAACCGGCTGCCCCCGCCGATCCCGGCGCCGTGTACCATTCTATGCTCGGGTACCAGGCAGAACTGAATCAGGACGCTGAAGGAGCCATCCGGGAATACCTGAGCGCGCTCCGGGACGACCCATCCTCCAGCTATCTGCAGGCGCGGATCGCCGCGCTCTATTTCTCACGAGGAGACATGGACAATGCGGTCCGGTTCGCCAATCGGGTGGCCGTGACGGACGTGCGGGAGGAGGCCATCCTGGTCCTGTTGGCCGGGATCTATGCGGGCGCCGGACAGGCCGAACGAGCGCTGGCGCTCTACGATCGCGCCATCGCTCAGGACCCCAAGGGCAGCGAACCGTACTTCTCCAAGGGCATCCTGCTGGTCAATTTGAGACGTCTGGAGGAAGCGGCGCGTGAGTTCGAACGGGGGATCGAGAAGGCAAAAGACTCTCCGATCGGGTACTACTACCTGGGGCGCATCGGAGTCGAACTGAATCAACCGGACCGGGCGATCGCGAACTTCGAGCGGGCGATCACGGCCAACCCGACGTTTGAACCGGCGTACATCGCCTTGGCCTCGGTGTACGAGTCCCAGCAGGACCGGGGGAAGGCCGTGGCGGTCTACCGCAGGTATCTCCAGCTCGTGAACCCGCACAGCAAGGAAGTGCGCCAGCATCTCGTCAGGCTGCTGATCAGCGACAAATCCTACAGCGAGGCGCTCGCCGAGCTCGAGATCGGCCTGATTCAGGACCCGGATGATCTCGATGCGCAGCTCCGAGCGGGGTTGATTTACGGAGAACTGAAAGACTATCAGAAGGCGATCCAGTATTTGAACAAGATCCTGGCTGCGCGGCCGGCGGAGCTCAAGGTTCGCGACTATCTGGGGCTGATGTACGAAGAGCTCAAGGACTATGACACGGCCATGCAGGCGTATGAGCGCAATCTGGAGCTACAGCCGACGTACGTCGACGGCCATCTGCACCTTGGGTTTCTGCTCTACCGGTTGAAGCGGTATCCAGACGCGATCGTGCACTTCACGGAGGCGGTGAAGCTGAACCCGAAGAAGCCTGATGCGCACCTCTTGCTGGGGCTGACGTATCTTCAGACCGACCAGTATGCGTTGGCGTCTCAGGCCTTTGAGCAAGGCATCACGTATAACCACGGCAATCCGGATCTGCATTTTAATTTGGGGACCGCGTACGACAAGCTGAACCGGTTCGACGATGCAGTCGGAGCGATGGAGACCGCGCTGCGGCTCGATCCCAAACATGCGGACGCGCTGAATTACCTCGGCTACAGTTACGCTGAGCGCGGCATCAAGATCGAAGAGGCGGTGTCCCTCATCAAGCGGGCTCTATCCCTGAAACCCAACAACGGGTACTATGTGGACAGCCTCGGCTGGGCCTTCTTCAAGATGGGTTTGCTTGACGAGGCGTTAGCGGAGCTGAAGAAGGCCGCCTCGCTCGTGAAAGAGGACCCGGTCATTTACGAGCATCTCGGCGAGATCTACTACAAGCAGAATCGGACCCAAGACGCCAGGGAAGCCTGGCTTCGTTCACTCGAATTGGATCCCTCCAACCTCAAATTGATCGAGCGGTTTCGTGATCGAGGATTGGGCGACCCCACGCTGGAGGAGCGCGTGCAACAGGCCAAACGTCGGGTCTCACACCCTCCTTCCTCGCAGCAGGCACATCCCTAAGCACAGGCTCTTCGGTCGCCCGACTGATTCCCGCACCTGCCAAATCTTGCGCATGCTCAGGCCTTTTCTCTGGGTCAGTTTGTGTCTAGAGGAATGATCCAACCAAATGATCTAATGAGCGAATTATTTCACGGGCTGGGAGAGTTAGAATCGATGGCACGTAACATGCACTTCTAAGTCACTCTACGGACAGGTTCTTCAGCAACGTGGAGGCTGCCTTGGACCGAAAGGGAAAAGGCCTCAGAGCCAGGAGGCTCCAAGGAGGCTTCACGCTGATCGAGTTGATGATGGTGACAGGCATTATTGGGATACTGGCTTCCATCGCCATCCCCACCTTTATGCAGTATCAGGCGCGCGCCCGTCAGTCTGAAGCTAAGACCACCTTGGGTGCCATCTACCTAGTAGAACGTGTTTATTGGATTGAAGCAGGGCGATACGGCAGCATGGGCGAGATTCGTTATGTTCTTGTAGGGCCCAACCGCTATACCTACCGGACAGGCGCGGCTGGAGTCGCTGGAGGTGGCAATGGGAGTGTTACAACCCCCGGCGACACTCGGGATACCATCAACGCGAGTGTAGGAACCTTGGAAGTTGAAGGCGCGATAGTCGCGATGAACAGCGGGGACAGCTTTACCGCCACCGCTGCCGCCAATCTGGACGCCGACCCCACCATTGACCGGTGGTCCGTGAATGAGCTCAGACAAGGACTGCAAATCGCAGAATCCAATGACGTGGCCAGTTGATCCTTCCGCAGTTCGTCTCAAGAACCAGGCAAGGTGCCCGTTCGGGTGGCCTCATGGATGCTGCCAAATCTCGGCGCTTAGGAACAGAATGCGGGACTCTGGTATCACTGATTGATAGGCAGGGCTATCAGAGACCAACATAACTTCATGATTATGTTAATATTTAAACCTTTAAATGCATGGAAAAATTGTTAGGCATGGAAGATGCAGTGTTAGTCTGTGTTACGTCGAACCCTTAGAGGGACTCATGTCAGATAAGAGACGTCAGCGGCCGAATGTGGACAGAACCCCAAACAACGGAGGTAGAGACATGTTGACATCATGGCACAATCAAAAAGGCTTCACCTTGATCGAGTTAATGATCGTGGTGGCCATCATCGGAATTCTGGCGGCGATTGCGATCCCCAACTTCCTTCAGTATCAGGCGCGCGCCCGGCAGTCTGAGGGCAGGACCAACCTGGGCGGCATCTTTGTCTCGGAGACCGCCTACCTGGGCGAGACCGGCCGGTATGGGAGTTTCCAGGAAATCGGGTTTACCCTGGCTAGTGCCACCAACCGCTACACCTATCGGGGTCCAGTCAATACCGGTGTAGGTGGAGATGGAGCCTGTGCCCAGGGTGTGTCGTGTTTCCAAACGTCACTACCCGTCGTGGGTCCTTTGGCATGTGAACGATATCAAGATGAATCTTCAGACACCGGACCAGAACGACGTCAACCTGTAAGCTGGCCTGGTTTCGGACGGGCAGGGAAGGCATGCGCCTTCCCTGCCCGATCCGGGGTGACGGGTGGCAGCCAACTCCGCCTAGGCAACGCGTACGGACTCTTCGTTCACGGAATTGAAACTCAACCTCGTGCGATGTGAGCAATCGAAATTTCTTCCGGCCTGCGCTATCCTCCGACGCGATCGCTCCCCTGGGATCCCTCTCTGATCCGTCGCGCGAACGCCACCGACTTCCCTCCTCCGCGGGCCTGCTCCTCCTGAGCGGGTTGTTGATTTTTTCTCCCTTGCTCGAGGGCGGCACGACGCACCTTGCCGTCATGATCATCAGGCTTACGGTCCTTCTCATGCTGGGTCTCTATGTGGCGAGGGGAATCCGGAACGGCGCGCTCACGGTTCCTTCCCTGCGGATCGGTCCGGCCGTGCTGGCTTACCTCGGGCTCGCCGCTTTTTCGACAGCCATCTCACCGTATACCCATCAAAGCCTGCAGTGGCTCGTGGTGCTGCTGGGCTATGCCGCGTTGCTCTATCTGCTTGTATGTTTTATCGAAGGATGGGATCATATCGCCAGACTGCTTGCGGTGCTGGTGGGCATGGGCCTGTTCGAGACCGGATGGGCATTGGTGCAGGCGGGATGGTTTGCTGCCGCCAGGCCAACCGGCACTTTTTTTAATCCGAATTTTCTGGCCGGCTATCTGGCGGCGGTGTGGGCCATCGTGTTGGGCTCCCTCTGCTATGCTCGGCTCGGATGGAAGCGGGGGCGACGTGCACACGGGGCTCACCTCAGCGATCTGATCAGGGTGATGGTCCCGATCGCCGTCCTGGCCCTGCTGCTGTTCGCCATGGTCTGGACGGGCTCCCGCGGAGGGATCTTGGCGCTGGTGGCCGGAACCATGCTGGTGCTCAGCGTGCGGTTCGGTGTGAAGGGGCTCAGCCTGATGACGCTGCTGCTCCTGGTCGGCCTGCTCGTCCCGAATCCACTTCGCGATCGGCTCTGGGCGGAGCACGCCGCCAATCCCGTTGGCTATGCCCGCTGGCAGATGTGGCAAAGCGCGGTCCGTGAAATGATGGATCATCCCTCCGGGATTGGACTCGGATTGTACCAATACATAGTTCCTCGGTACATGTTCCCGGTGGAAGGTCAGATCGCACGGTATGGGAGCGTCGCGCAGACGCCGCATAACGAATATCTCCAGATGGGGGTCGAGCTCGGGGTGGCCAGTGTCCTGATTTTCGGCTGGGGCTTGGTCCTCATGGTGCGAGAGGCGAGGGCGGCGTTGAGACAACGACTCAGGCGCTGGCAACGCGGCGTGGTGTTGGGAGTGAGCGGAGCGATGGCTGCAATCCTCGTCCATGCAGCGGTTGATTCCAACCTACATGAGCCTGCTCTTGCGATCGTGTTGACGCTGTGCGCGGGCCTCGTCCTCTCGGCGCGGCGGCTGACCGGGCGGGTGGCCGAGCGGTCGCACATCGTATCTCTTCCTTCTCACCGGTCCAGGCTACTCTGGGCCGGGCTGGGAGTGTTGGTGGTGGGAATGCTGGCGGTGCATGTGGTGAGGCTGGGGCTTGCCTGGACGGTCCATGAATCCGGCTCCCGCGCGGCCGGCCGTCAGGATTTCCCGAAGGCCATCGCCGACTACCAGACCGCCATTGCGCTGGACCCCGGGAAAGCCCTGTACCACAGCTCACTGGCGGCGGCTTATTTCCAGGTCTTCGAGCGGACACGGGATGGGGCGGCGGCGCAGGCCTCTCTGGACGAACTGCGGGCGGCCATCGCGTTGAATCCCTTGGACGGCCGGCTCTTTGGACTGCTGGGGCATGTCTATACGTCGCTGGCTTCGTCCCTGACGCTCCCAGGTCATCAGTCTGGGGCGCAGGGAACAGAACGGATGGTCTGGCTCCGGGGTGCCATGTCGGCCTCCGAGCGTGCGGTCGCCTTGGAACCGTTCGCGGCGTTGTACCGTTTCGAGCTAGGCCGTCTCTATCTGGCGCTCGGGGACCGTGAGAGGGCCGAAGCTGCCGTCCGATACGTGCTTGAGATCGAGCCGAACTTCCTTCCTGGGCGAGAGTGGCTGGCCAGACTATACCTACAAACGGAACGCCTCGACGCGGCGGGGCGTGAATATCGGGAGATCCTCGAACGTCAACGGCGCTTCGCCGATTGGAACAAAAACGACTTTGAAGAGCACTTCATGAAGGCAGATGTGACCGCGCTCGCCGCTGAGTTGAAACGGGTGAGGCCGCGCACATGATCCCTCGTGCCGCGATGGGAGCGCTGACAGACTGGTTCCTGACATGGAGTGTCTTGCTGGCCCTGGGCGGAAGCGCGGTCGGAGTGCTGACAGTGGTGGAGCGTCAACGTCCGTCTCTGGCCAGAGCGGAGGAACTCTCCTATCTCCCGAAGGGTGAGTACCTCAAGTTGGCGGTGCTGGGCTACCGTCAACTGGCAGCCGATCTGATCTGGTTGAAAGCGGTTCAACATTTGGGTGAGAAGGCTCAGACTCATGCAGGGTATCTCTCGGCCTACCATGCTGTGGATGTCCTGACTGACGTGGATCCGACGTTTGTCGCTGCATACCTGGTGACCGGCAGCGTCCTGGGTGTCTGGGCTGGGCTCCCCCGCGAGAGCATCGCCCTGTTGACCAAGGGCATGCGCCACCATCCTGATGTGTGGCAGCTTCCCTTCTATGTGGGGTATGACTATTTCTACGAGCTTGGCGACCCTGTCATGGCGGCACGATACTTTCGGATGGCGGCCGTGTTGCCCGGGGCTCCCGACTACCTGCCGAGGCTCGCCGCCCGGATGACGGTCGAAGTCGGAGATCCACAAGCAGCGCTGGAGTTTCTGCAGCGGCTGTATCAACAGACGGAGGACGAGAAAGTGCGGCAAGGTCTCAGCCGTCGCATGAAAGAGGTGATCGCTGAGCGCGATATCCGGTTTTTGGAGGAGGGGGTCCGCCGGTACAAAGCGCGCTATGGTCAGCGGCCGGTCAGACTGGAGGATCTGGTGACCAGAGGGATCATTCCACAGATTCCCGGGGAACCCTTCGGCGGCAGCTATGAATTAAAAGTCGCAGAGGGCACGGTCACCAGTACAGGGTTGCGCGAACGGTTACGCGTCCATCGAAAATGAGCGGCATGCATGAGGGTGTTCCCTAAGTCCTTCGATTCATAAATTCGAGGACGAATTCATTCCCTCAGGACTTAGTGCTGAGTGAGCATTCTTCGTTGAATCTGTTTGTGAAAA
>MNDM01000036.1 GCA_001914955.1 Nitrospirae bacterium 13_2_20CM_2_62_8
CTACCGCATCCTGGGCATCGACGTCGACGGATCCTGTGCTGAGTTCGTGGTGCTGCCGGAGCGCGTCCTGTGGAAAACCTCGCGAGACATCCCGCCGGAGCTGGCCTGCGTCCAGGAACCGCTCGGCAACGCGCTGGACGCGGCCTTGGCCGAAGACGTCAGCGGCCAGACCGTGCTGATCACCGGGTGCGGCCCCACCGGCCTGTTTGCCGGGGCCGTGGCCCGCGTGGCGGGCGCGTCCGTCATCATCGCCTCGGATGTCAGTGACTACCGACTCGGGCTTGCCAAACAGCTTGGCGTGGATCATACGTTGAATGCCAAGACCGACAGGCCCGAGTCCATGGCGGCGGCGCTGCTCGAGATCACGGGCGGCGAAGGCGTGGACGCCGCGCTGGAAATGTCCGGCGATCCTGCTGCACTGCATCAGGTGTTCCGGTCTGTCAAGAACGGCGGACGCGTGACGCTGTTCGGTATTCCCACCGGACAGGTTTGCTTCGACCTGCCAAACGAGATTATTTTCAAGGGCATCCGCGTGTACGGAGTGACCGGCCGCCGGCTGTTCGGGACATGGTACCGGTTGGCGGGGTTGTTCAAGGCCGGCCTGAACGTTCGGTCCGTCGTCACGCACACGTTTCCGATGGCTGAGTTTGCTCGCGGGTTCGAGCTGATCAAGGCAGGAAAGTGCGGGAAAGTGGTGCTGTTCCCATAGTGAGCGGAAAGCGAATAGCACATCGCGAACAGTGCTGAGCTATTCGCTAGTCGCTGCCAGCTATTCGCTTAACCTCCATGGCTTTCGGGTCCCTCAAACGAGTCATCGACAAGCAGCTCGCCGAGATCCGGTCCGCTGGGTTGTACAAGGCCGAGCGGCAGATCCTGGGCCCCCAGGGGAGCGAGATTCGGGTCGCGCAGGGCGAGGTTCTGAACCTGTGCGCCAACAACTACCTGGGATTGGCAAACCATCCTGACGTCCGGCATGCCGCGGCGGAGGGACTGCGGCTGTACGGGTACGGCATGGCGTCGGTGCGCTTCATCTGCGGCACGCAGGATCTGCACAAGCGTCTGGAACAGGCGTTGACCACGTTCCTGGGCACCGGGGATACCATCCTCTACAGCTCGTGCTTCGACGCCAATACCGGTCTCTTCGAAACGCTCCTCGACGAACGCGATGCCGTGATCAGTGACGCCCTGAACCATGCCAGCTTGATCGACGGCATTCGCCTGTGCAAGGCAAAACGGCTCCGGTTCGCCCATTCCGACATGACCGAACTGGAAGCCGTGCTCAAGGAGGCGGACGGCTGCCGGTTGCGGTTGATCGCCACCGACGGGGTGTTCTCGATGGACGGGGACCTGGCCAGGCTGAACGCGATCGTCGAACTCGCCGATCGCTACGACGCGGCGATCGTGGTGGACGACAGCCACGCCACCGGAGTCCTCGGCAAGTCGGGTCGTGGCACACCGGACCACTTCGGGGTGGCCGACCGTGTGGACCTTCTCACAAGCACGCTGGGGAAGTCCTTGGGAGGCGGCTCGGGCGGGTTCACCTCGGGCCGAGCCGAAATCATCGAGCTCTTGCGCCAGCGGTCCCGTCCCTACCTGTTCTCGAACTCCCTCCCCCCGGTGATCACGGCTGCCGCCCTCCAAGCGCTGAAGCTCACGGCTCAGGGAGAGTCGCTGCGGGCCGCGCTGCGCGAGAACACGACGTTCTTTCGGGCACAACTGGACGCGCTCGGCTTTACCCTCGTACCCGGCGATCACCCGATCATCCCGATCATGCTGGGCGAAGCCGCGCTGGCCACGCGTATGGCCGACCGCTTGCTCGAGGAAGGCGTCTATGCTGTGGCGTTCAGTTACCCGGTCGTGCCAAAGGGACAGGCTCGGATCCGTGTGCAGATGTCAGCCGCCCACGCGCGCGAGCAGCTCGAGCGCGCCGCCAGGGCGTTTGCCGTTGTCGGCCGCGAGTTGGGCGTGATCGCCTAAGAAGCTCGGGCTGCCCCCTGTATCACCGAGAGGGACTCCGTGGTTCTCCTCCCTGTGGCGGTTGCTGCAGCCGTTCCAAATGGAGTCGGCGCTCTTCGTCCTTGGGTTGGTAGGTGGGAGTGCCCATAGAGAACCACGAGCCAGACTGTCCGAGCAGCCACGCAACCAACGCCCCCCCAAGTGAGAGCGTGATCGCGATCACGATCCATCTCCCGTTATGTATCCAGATGTGGTGGAGCCAGGCTCGCATGGCGTTCGATCCGGCACGGCTGCCCCGTGCCGGCTCCCGATCGAAACCAGAACGGGTCCATGATGAGAAATTGTACCTCTGCGCTCAGAAATGGCAAGCGTAGCGCCCGGAGTAAAGGCCGAGAGGAATTTACCCCTTCTCGACAACCGAGTGCCGCGCCGGATGTTTGAAGCTGACCGAACAAGGTCCGAACGACCTCACTCCCGGACGGCATTCGCTCGAGACTGCAAGTAGGCGTTGCGGACGGCGCCATAGAGATCAACGGTCGCTTCCTCCACGCCTTGAAAGCGCTCGAGGTTGATGGCCCGGTCATTGACGATCTGGCCTACGCGCTGGCTCCACCATCCGATGAGCGCCGTATCGCGGACGGTGAGCATCGGTTGGCCGGCAAATCGATAGGGCATGACGGGAAAGACGAGGTAATTGAGGGGATCCAGTGCAAGATCGATGAAGAGAAAGCCGGTCGCATCCCGCAGGGTCAGCGGAGGAAGAAGTGGCAGAATGAGATACGGGCCGGGATTGACTCCATAGGCTCCCAACGTTTGGCCGAAGTCTTCGTCGGGTGTTTCCATCCCCAAGAGATCCTTCGCGGGATCGAAGAGGCCGCCGATGCCAACCGTGGTGTTGATCAGAAAGCGGCCCAACTCCACGCCGGCGCCTTTGAACTTGGCCTGAAAGAGATTGTTCATGAGTCGCGGGACGAACCGGACATTGTGGAAGAAGTTGGTGATCCCGCGCTCCAACGGATCGGGCATCACCCACTCATAGCCAGTTGCGACCGGTTTGAGTACATACTTGTCAAACTTGCGATTGAACTCGAAGATTCTGCTATTAAACGACTCCCAAGGGTCATACTCTTCTTCCTCGGCAACCGATTCTCCCTTCCTAGCGAAAGGGTCATAGGCCTCGTCCGGCACTCGATCCCCTTCCTTGGCCGGCTTTTGCCCCTGACCCTTGAGAGGGCCTCCCGAACCCGGAGGCTCGCTTCCTGCCTGAGCAGCGGCCACAAGGTCGGCGGAGCTTTCTATCGCAACGGTGATTATCCGAGGTACCGGTCCATTTTCGTCCGCATCGGGACGTTGGGCGACTGCGAGGAGGGACGGACTGCCGTACATATTGCTCTCCGGCGGGGGCACACTCGCCCGTATATCCGGGAGGCGCTCCGGAACCATGGCACAACCCCCGCTTGTCACAGCCAGTGCGATGCAGACCAGCCACTTCACCGATCCATTCAACCTTCTCCGCATAACTCCCTCCTTGTTCGCCCCCGTCCACCTGCATGACCGCACTGAACCAGGCGCCGGATGCCGGGATCGGCTGTCCCGGCAACCGAGAGGTCGCGGCACTCTACCAGAATGCCTACGTAAGTGCTAGCAGGTGATGGTTCATTGACGGGTCATGGGTGGGCACAGGGAGGGTGAGGAGGGGCGGCCCGCGTCATCGCGACATGACCTCGTCAACGAAGCGCTTCAGCCGCTGAAAATAGGGTTTTCCCCCGCCCAGGTACACATCGTTGTGGTCCGCGCCCGGTACGAGATAGAACGACTTTGGCTCACGAGCCGCCTCAAACGCCTGCCTCCCCAGGTGGATCGGGACGATCGTGTCCCGGTCGCCATGGACGAATAGAGTCGGCATCGAGATTTGCTTGAGCCGGTCCGCAACGTTAAACCGCGCCCCAAGCAGCCAATGGACCGGCAGCCCGAAGTAATGCGCCCGAGCCAGGGCCTCGACTGAGGGAAACGCTGACTCCAGAATGAGACCGGCCGCCGCGCGTTGGCTGGCCACCTCGCCCGCCACGGCCGCGCCCAAGGAGCGGCCGAACAGGACAATCCGGTCCGGTCGGGTACGCCGAGTGCCGAGCAAATAGGCATAGGCACCCAGCGCGTCCTGGTACAGTCCGCCCTCGGACGGACCTCCGCGACTCCGGCCGTAGCCCCGATAATCGAACAGGAACACGGAGATTCCCAACCGGTACAGCTCGGCCAGGTTGTCCAGCCGGTTGATGATATTGCCCGCGTTCCCATGACACCAGAGCAGGACGGCCGGGCTGGCCGAGGACTCCACGTACCACCCAAACAGGCTGGTGCCATCGGCGGCGGAAAACCACACATCCTCCAGCGGGAGCCCGCTCACCCGGCCCCAATCTCGCTCGGTCCACGGTGTCGGATGGTAGACGAAGAGCTGATCCAGCAAATTGCTCATCTTTTCAGCGAATAGCTAGTAGCGAATAGCGAGTAGCTTAAGGACTGATCCGAGACAACGATCTTTCTTCTCTGGCTGTTCGCTCATGGCTATTAGCTGTTGGCTCATTTTAAAAGAACGCCTGCACCGTGAACAGAACATCATTATCGTGGTCGCGATGATTGTACTCTAACCGCACGGCGAGGTTCTGCCCGAGCGTGTAGCGTTGGCCCACGAACCAGCGGACGTCATCGGATCGTTCACCAAGCACATAGCCTAGGTAACTCCCGGAGGCCATCAGCTTCCAGCGGTCGGTCAATTCGGCCAGCATCCCGATGGTGCCGCCTCCACCGACGCGGTGCCGTTCGTCGTACGCCTGACTGTAATTCGCATCGGCTTCCGCAAAGGCAAAATACACTTCGCG
This sequence comes from Nitrospirae bacterium 13_2_20CM_2_62_8, assembly GCA_001914955.1. Taxonomy (GTDB): domain Bacteria; phylum Nitrospirota; class Nitrospiria; order Nitrospirales; family Nitrospiraceae; genus 40CM-3-62-11. The sequence continues at coordinate 4,833 of MNDM01000036.1, forward strand.
CCGAAGCAGTTTCGTTTCCGTAGCCGCCCCGATCCCTCCATTGAGATTCCAATTGGTGCACAAGGTGCAGGCATTGTGCCGGATCGTTTGAGTGCCCGCACTGACTTTCCAGGATGGCGTCTTGAAGAGCGAATCCATCGGCGACAACGAGAGCACGTTCGCCAAGGTGAACTGTTCCAATCTGGTTTGGTCCTTTCGGTTGTAATGTCGGAATTTGGCCGACAACAATTCGATCTGGGCATCCGGCGTGTATCCGATTTCCGGATCCAGCAGGTCATGGTAACCGGCTCGGATAGCCAGCTCTTCGTACGTGTCATCGTTACGCCAGCCGACCCCAAGCCCGGCGCGTGAGGTCTTGTGCCCTTGTTCGGGCGCCGATGCAAACGGGATGATGCGCATCTCGTCGGGCTTCACTCTGAGCGCGCTTCGGCCGGTCAAGATCGCGCGGTTCTTTTCCTTGTACGAGGCGGCGTGCTCTTCATCGGCCACGCCCCGATAGCGCAGATAATCGGAAGTCAGGTCCATGACAAAGGCCTGCCGCTCCGGGGACAGGCGCCTGAATTCGCCGGATCGGATGAGGGAAGGGTCCTGCGTGATTCGCTCCATCCAGCGTCGCTCCTCGTCCGACAGGGTCGCGCGCTTCCGCCGAATCTGGGTACTCCGTGACGGGCGGTACGCGATCTCACCGACGAGGCCCGGCTGCTGCGTGATCAGCCGCACCGTGTCCGCCGGGACGGTCCAAAACAGGAAACGATCGGTAAGAGACAACGACGGATCGGCCACCTCCAGCAAGGAGAGAAGGTGATAGGAGCAGTTCTCCTTGAAAAAGTAGTAATCAAAAGAGGCGTTCCCGAGTTCCCATGCATGCATGAGCATTCGGCGGATCTGGCCATCCGAAAAATTCAACCGGTACTCCCAGATGTCGCGATTTTCAATGTCCCGGTATTCCTGTACCTTGAGGTAATAGGGGATCGTCGAAAAATACCCCCTGTACGAGCCAAAGATGCCCCGGACAGCAAACAGAACCCCTTCGTCAGGCGGCACGTCGGCCGCATAGTTAATCGTGTAGGCCAGAATGCGCGTCTGCTCGGTCTGGCCCTTCTGATCAATCCGCAGGAGAGTATGGCCGAACATGGAGGCGGGGTTGTTCATAAAGGCGGAGGGGAAAATGAGGGAAACGGACTGCGCGTCGAACTCCCCGACCCATCTCTCAAATCGTTCACACCTCTGGGCGGGCAGGCGTCCGGTGTCGATGCCCAACTTCTCACTCAGCCAGTGATAGCGAGCCACGAACGCGCACTGCGCCGGCTGGCGTGATCGCCCGACCAACTCTGCGGAGAAGAACTGTGCGAGCGTGGCCTCCAGCTCCGCCCGAGGATCGGTCTTCCCGTTCGAGGCCAGAAAGAACCCGGTGTCATCCTGTTCGCTGGTATAGCCGCCGGTGAGGTTCTGACGGTAATGCAGGAGCAGATGCCAGTACCGGTCGTCGGAAAGCTTGGCTTCGTTGGCGCGACGGATCAGGTCGGCAAGATAGGAGTCGTCTGCCGCCTCGATCGCGCCAGCGGTCGAGGCCATGAGCAGGAAGGCGAGCGCAAGTCCGGGTTGCTTTCTCAAAGGCGGCGAAGAGAACAAAAGAAAAAGGCTCCCGCATTATAGCAATAGCAGGAGCCCCCTGCGAGGATCAGCGAGCGGTGGAAACCTTCGCGAGGACCGGGTGCGCGGCCATCGCCTCGTGCAGAGCTTTGACCAGCGCGACCGGCGATGCCTCACCGGACTGGATCAAGGAGGTGTATTTCTCCTGCGTCATGGCGAAGAACTCGGCCTGCTCCTCGGCCGGCACCCTCAGCAGTGTGGCCAACGAGGCCAGGTGCTCGCCCCGGCCTTGCGCCATGTCCTGGGACAAGTTTTCGAAGTTGATTCCGGCGAACATCGTCGCCTTTTCCTCTGCCCAGAGCTTCTCATCATTCGTACATCCAAGCGTTTCATAAGTGATACCGAATCCCTGGTTAGAGGGAGGAAAGAGCATATTGGTGATCCCCATCAGGGCCTGAGGGCCAATGCTTTTCTGCTTCTTGTACTGCGACCACGCCATTTTCCCCAACCCGCAACCTGGCCCCGTGTCAGCAGTCGGTTTAGCCGACACGCCCGCGGCGCCGAGACAGACAGTGGCAAGAGCGAGCGACAAGACGGCAAGCCTTCTCATCATAGGACTCTCCTTTGCAAGGGCACCTCCCGATCAGCAGGAGCCCCCTCGTAGGGATCAGCGGCTTGTGGCCAGCTTGGCGAGAACCGGGTGGTGGGTGATCGCCTCGTGCAGCGCCTCCACCATCGCGGCTGGTGAGCCGTCACCGGCCTGGATCAACGCGAGATACCGCTCCTGCGTCATGGCAAAGAACTCGGCTTGGTGCTCCGCCGGCACACCCATCAGCGTGGCGAGCGACGCGAGATGCTCGCCCTGCCCCTGCGCCATCTCCTGTGACAGGTTGTCGAAGCTGATCTGGGCGAACACCTTCGCCTTTTCCTCTGCCCAAAACTTCTTATCATTGGTGCAGCCTGAGGTCCCGAAGGAAATGGCAAAGGGCTGACTCGGAATGGGGAGCCAATTCGTGGTACCCATCAGGACCTGAGGGCCAACGTGTTTCTGCTGCTTGTAATCCGACCACGCCAGCTTTCCTAAACCACAACCGGGACCGGTGTCCGGGTTCATACCCGCCAGCGCGCTGGCGGCCTGAACACACGCAAAAACGATGGAGAGCAGGACTGCGAGCTTTCCCATCATCGCACCCTCCCTACTCGGTTAATGAGCAAACAGCATGCTGAAAGGATAGCACGCCGTGCGTGACGCTCAAATAAAATCGCAAAAGCACGCAGGGCCCAGACCGTGTAATAAACTCGGATGCTAAGATAATTTGATGAAATTGAGCAGCAACTGACTGCAAAGTCGTGCGGTTGAAGCTAGAGACGTTTGCTGGGCAGCTTGGCGAGGACCGGGTGCACGGCCATCGCATCGTTCGACGCTGTGAGCACCGCCACCTGCGCGGTCGCCACCGTCGTCACGACCAGCAATAACCCTATTATAAGTCCGACCTCTCTAGTGTAGCGCGATCAAACAGGTGGAGAAGGAAATGCAGCTCAATACAAGCTGCGCGTAAGAACTTGGGCCACGGCCCAGGGGTCGGGGCCCATGCAGAGGGAAGCGAGGAAACTAGTTTGTCTCAGCTTCCAAGGTGGCCAACCGGCTGGCTGCAATATTCAACTGCTCCGGGGAGACCGCGTGTACCAACTGACAGTCACGATCCAGGAGATTTATTCCCCCGCCGTTGCTCAGCTCGGCTGAATAGAGAGGCACCCCCTTCTCGTCCAAGAGCTGATAGCCACTGCCAGTCCGGATAATCTCCGCCTTCTTATACACCTCACCTGCCTTCGCGTACGTCACATGGGCGGAATTGCCGTCTTCCGCAAAGGTCAAGGTCATCGTCCTGTCCCCGGCTCGTACGATGCGTGTCCGGCCGTCCTCGCCTTCTTGTGCCGATCTGACCGGGTTCGTTCCACCCCAGAACTCAATGAAGTTGAAAACCACCGCGTCGCCCACAGCCGCAAGGAGGTAGAAAGGAATCAAGAGCGGGAATACCAGCCCCCGCATCCACTTGGCTCCAATTTCTTTCGTCCCCTTGAGCTGGCTATTCCACTTGTACAGGTTGCGCGTCAGATTGAAGGGACCATAACAGGCAGAGGTCATGCTTAGAAAGCTAACCAGTGTGGCAGCCACCAGAGCGATGCGGATCCATTTGCGTACGCTCATGTGCTCCCCTCGTGTTTAGATTGCCTGCTCTGCCTGTGCAACTGCGTCGGAATACAGAGTGTTGGTGAGTGTATACCACGGATTAGAGTCGTTCATGAAATGAAACATGATAATTGACCGGCAGGCGTCGTGATAAATCTGGAACGCTAGGATCATCGGAGGTCATTTCCAATACATGGGAAGGGCGCTCTCGAGCCCTCGCCAATCTTGGAGCCACCTGCTATAAGTTTGAGATCATTGTCCTGATTCAGAGCGGCCAGCACACAGGCAGCCTGAACACAGACAGCCGCGCGCCGAAACGCACGCAGCGCAGGGGCCACGTAGAGCATACTATGGGCTCTGGAAAAACGGCTGAACTACTCTGAAGCAAATGATCGACAGGGCTCCGGCCAAGCAGCAGGAGCCCTGTCGGAAAGATCAGTGGCTTGTGGCAACCTTGACAAGAACCGGGTGGTGGGTGATCGCCTCGTTCAGCGCCTTCACCATCGCGACTGGCGAGCCGTCACCTGCCTGGATCAACGCGAGATAGCGCTCCTGTGTCATGGCAAAGAACTCAGCCTGCTGCTCGGCCGGCACGCCCATCAGCGTGGCCAGTGACGCCAGGTGCTCACCCTGCCCCTGGGCCATCTCTTGCGACAAGTCCTCGCTATTGATCGCGGCAAACATGGTGACCTTGTGCTCTGCCCAGACCTGGCCGTCGTTCGTGCAACCCGACGTGCCCGAGCTGATGCCGAAGGTTTGGCTGCCGAAGGTGCCATTGGTTGTGGCCATCATGACCTGCGGCGCGATGTTCTTTTGCTTCTTGAAGTCCCCCCAGGCCAGCTTCCCTAGGCCGCATCCTGGACCGGTGTCCGGATTCATGACGGCCCATACGCCGGCGGCCTGAACACAGACAAAAGCAAGAGCGAACGAGACTACTGCCATCTTTCTCATCATCGCGACCCTCCTTGTTTAGACAACTGCGACGGCTGCGGGCGCCTGGTCTCTAACAGGGAGTGAGTATAGCATGGGATGCGCAGCGCTCAAATAAAGAAATGCGCACAACGCTGTCTTTTTGATGAAGCGAGGCGAATCTTGAGTTATGGGCCAGCTCGTTCGTATAGCAGTATGCCTCTCTTGAGCAGCTCTGGGCTTCCTATGAGTTGCGGGGTCTGTTCGTTATTGAACTCACGTCGCGCCACGCGTTCCACCTGCGGCTTCAAATACGCGAACAGCTCCCCTAGCTCGATTGTACTATCCTTGTTCCCGTCCCCTTCGCCTTGGAGCCCCTTCAGGAAAAAATACGTGAGTAAGCCGTGGGCCTTTTGGTCATAAGAGCTGGAGACTTGATCGCCTGCGCTAGCGGCCAGAACCACTGTCTTGCCTGCGCTTAGAATCGGATTCTCAACGGAGAGCCCCACGGGCCGCATTCCTTTGGCGATGACGGACCGCCCACCAGAACCGGAAAAGCACGAGTCGATGACCACTACCGCCTCCTTCGAGGGCAGCTTGGCCAGATGCTCGTACAGTCGTTTCAGTGAGTAGCCGGTTTTATCAGCAAAGGTCGGATCGCCATCATAGGGAACGAGATAGGCCTCGCCGGTCTTGGGGTTTGGTGTTCCATGCCCGGAGTAATAAATGAAGACCGAGTCGCCCTCCTCAACCCGATTCGGGAGCCATCCTTCAATGTACTTCTCCAGGTCACCCTTGGCGGCCCGCTCATTTAGCAGGACGACTACGTTTTCTTCGCCATACCCCATCACCTTGGTCAGGTACGCGCTCATCAGTTTGGCGTCACGGTCGGCAAAGTCGGCTTGGGGCAGATTCTCTCTGTATCGGGCAACCCCAATCACGACTGCATAGGCGTTCTTCCTGGGCTTCGGACTGATAGTGGGAACCTGATCGACATCGCTGACCGCTATGTCAGGCAGGATTGCTCCCGGTGAACCAGTTGCAGCAGATGCAACGGGTTGGGGCTTGGTCGGCTCGGAGGAAAAGGCTCCCATGAGCTCAGGCAGTGGTGCTGGCGTCACCGACACGAGCCTGCCGTCGGACCCATACAGCACGACGTAGTTGGCTTGGCTGCCCTGAAAGAACTCGATCGGTGTTGCGATCAGTTCCCAAATGCCAAAGGTGGCCAAGTCTACGTAGAAATTCAATCCTGCTCGTGCGGGGTTCGTTGTATTACCCTCCTCAATGTCGTACCGATCCGTGATCCGCCCGCTCTCGGTATTCGAGGAGGTCGGCGCGCCAAATTTCTCAATCACGAGTTCGCGCGGGCTGCCTGCTTTGAGAACAGCGTAGTCGCGCGGCGGGTTGCCGCTCAAGGCCATAAGAACACTGCACCCCGTGAGGCACAAGATCATCAGGCCTACGCAGAGTAAGCGCATGGCCACAATACCTTCGTGCTCTTGGCCGACCCTCGCCATCGTTCTTTGATCATGGGTCCGGGATGAGCAGCGATCGGTACCGCAAGGCATTATTTCCTCACCTCGTACGGGACCGTCGTTTCAGCCCATTCTGATTCATCCAGAACAGAAAGCTCCTTGAGGAGATCGATCACCAGGGCTGAATCTTTCCCCGGATAGACCTGGTAAACCCCTTCACGAATTTTCCCCTTGAGTAGGTCAATCTTCCTTGTTGTGGCGATCAGCTTGATCTTTTCTAGGGCTTTGTTGGCGCCGGCAGGGGGAAAGACCCTTAACAGAATGCCAATCGTCCGTTGCGCCTCATCGGGAAAGACCAGTTCTTTCTGGGCATCGATCTCCTGGAAGACAGTCTTGTTGAGGGTGGACTTCAGTGTAAACTCCCCCTTGTGTTCAACCCGGACCGGCTTCACCTTGGCTTTCAACTTCGTCGCATACTGCAGGGCCGGCGCTCCTGAATCCTGTTTCAACTGGCGCACCCCTTCCTCGACCACCTGTTCTTCGACCACGATCCCCCGCACCAGAGACCTGACCAGATCCTCGGCCAACTGCGCGTTATACACCACCGTCTGGCCTTTCACGAAGGTTCCCACTGCCTGTTCGATCGCTTTCCGCCGAGCCTCATCGCGAGAGCGGGCTTTCGCCTCAGCCACAGTGGTATCGTCCCCTAGTGAGACAATCCCTTCGGCCGTGACCCAAATTTCCTCTCGCGGCTCCTTGCTCTCC
>MNDM01000074.1:0-4819 GCA_001914955.1 Nitrospirae bacterium 13_2_20CM_2_62_8
CGTCCGCTCCGGACTCGGCCGGCATGCAGCGGGATTTCTGGTACGCCGTGCAACGTCAGTTCTCGCGTCTGGAGAGCCCGGAATCGGTGGGGAGGGAAGCGGCCCGACGGGCGGTGCGCCGCTTGGGGGCCCGCAAGCTGTCCACCCGGCGCGCGCCGGTGGTCTTCGACCCGGAAACGGCCGGCAGTCTGCTGGGGAATCTTTGCAGCGCGGTCTCGGGTCATGCTCTGTACAAGGGAGCCTCGTTCTTGATCGGGCAGTTGGGGACACGGCTGGCCCCGGACTTCGTGACGATCTACGACGATGGACGGAGACCGGGAGGATTGGGGTCACGGCCGTTTGATGGGGAGGGCCTTCCGACCAGAAAGACGACGGTCGTGGACTCCGGCGTGCTCACCAGCTACCTCCTCGACACCTATTCCGGCAGGAAGTTGGGGTTGGCCTCCACCGGAAATGCGTCGCGGGCGGTGGGCGAGAGTCCGTCGGCGGGGCCGACGAATTTCTACCTGGTCCCCGGCGCTGCGTCCCCCGACGAGATCATCCGCTCGGTCCGGGGGGGCTTGTATGTCACCGAGCTGATCGGCTTCGGCGTCAATATGGTGACGGGGGACTACTCCCGGGGGGCCGCCGGTCAGTGGATCGAGAACGGCGAGCTGGCCTATCCGGTGGAAGAGATCACCATCGCCGGGAACCTCAAGCACATGTTGGCCGACATCGAGACAGTCGGCAGTGACCTGGAGTTTCGCGGCCGCATCGCCAGCCCCACGATGAAGATCCGGGAGATGATGATCGCAGGAAACTAGCTAACAGCTAGCAGCGAATAGAGAATAGCTTGGAGTGGCCAAGCTCTTCGCTATGCGCTATTAGCTATCCGCCCATTGACCGGAGGTACGTCATGGCTGAGGCACTCCAAGAAAGCATGGTGCAGTATCCCGGGGAACGGATTACGGTTCGCGCCTATCTGATTCAACCTCAGGCGAAGGGAAAGCGCGCCGCCATCATCGTCGTGCAGGAGTGGTGGGGGCTCAATGACCACATCAAGGACATAGCCAGGCGCTATGCCGGCGAGGGCTACGTGGCCATTGCGCCTGATCTCTATTCCCGTCTTGGGCACACCGTCACGGCGGATCCCAACGAGGCGGGCAAATTGATGAACTCCCTTCGACAGGAGGATGGACTGAAGGATCTCAATGCAACCGTGGCCTATTTGAAAACGGCGCCGGGGGTGGACTCGAAACGCCTGGGGGTCACCGGGTTCTGCATGGGCGGGTCCTATGCGCTGATGCTTCCCTGTGTCAATCCGTCGATCAAGGCGGCGGCCCCGTTTTATGGGCAGGTGCCCAACCCCGACACCCCGATCAAGAACCTGGGTGCGCCGGTGCTCTACATCTATGGAGAAGATGACGGCTGGATTACGAAGGCGGACGTTCAGCGGCTGGCCAACGCGCTCAAGAAGTACAACAAAACGGGCGAGGTCAAGACGTATCCCGGCGCGCCCCACGCATTTTTCAACGACACCCGCAAGGATGTGTACAAACCGGCGGAAGCGAAGGATGCCTGGGACCGGACGCTGGCCTTCTTCAAGCAACACTTGGGATAGGGGTAAGGGGATAGGGGTCAAGGGGCAAAGGGATAAAGGGATAAAGGGGTAACGGGATAGCGGGGTGCTACCCCTGTATCCCTCTAACCCCATACCCCTTTCGTCACCATGGCGCGCCGGACCTCCGAAGAGCTGGCCGGAAACCCCCTCAGTTTGGTCTATATCGCCGGCAACCTCCCTGATGCCGAGGCGGTCGAGAAGCGGCTGACCGAAATGGGCGTCGACTACGCGCTGAGCCTCGAGCCGTTCACGACGCTGTCATTGATGGGCGGGGAGTATACCGGGCTGTTTGTCTATGTTCCCACTGCCCAGCACCGGTTCTGCCGTGAGATGTTGGAGCGGCACGGCCTGACCGACACAGTCGAGCTGGAATCCAGTGAGTCATTGGAGCGACCGCATGGCGCTTGATACAGAGTCCGGCAAGCGGATGTTGCAGCTCGTCACCTCCCGCTATAACAACCGGGAATGGCGAAACAAAATCGAAAAGACGCTCAGCCTGTCACCCTCGGGGGTCGGCGACGAAGTCCAACGCGCGATCTTCCTGTACCTGAAACACGGCCTGAAAGCCTATAAGTCGCGACGAGCCGATCCGGATTCGTGGATCGTCGGAGGGTATGCCACGACGGAGGTCATCGAACGGGCCAAATTCGACCCGACCGTGGTGGGGGCGACGATCACCAAGGAAGATGTGGCGTCCCTCGGCGTGGACCCCGGCCCGGAGGTGGATCAAGCCTGGTGGGAAGAGATGCTGGTGGCGTGGTTTGAGGAGCCGGAAACGGAGGAACCGCCCGCAGAATCGGAGCAGCCGGCCCCGGATGACGACCGGAAGAAGGCCGAAGCCTGAACGGCCGCGCCCGGTGAATCGTTCGCTTTCTCCCAGTTCAGCGCTTTAAATCAACCAGCCGTACTTTCGCGCGCTCCTTGAGCAAGTCCGCCCCGGGCAGCAACTGCGGAGACTGCTCGGCATGCATCCGCCTGGCCTCCGTTTCCACCTGCGGCTTGAGGTAGGCGTACAGCTCCGCCACGTCAACTGCCCCGTCCTTGTTGGCGTCCGCCTCACCCTGGAGCCCTTTCAGGAAATAATAGGTGAACAGGCCGTGCCGCTTTTCCGGAAACGCAGTGCTGATCTGGTTGCCGGCGGCAGCCGACCACACCACCATGTTCTGGGACGCCAAGAGCGGGTCCTCCACCGTGATCAACATCGGGCGTGTCCCCCTGGCGATCACCGAGCGACCGCCGGCGCCTGAGAAGCAGGAATCCATCACGAGCATCACTTGCCTCGCCGGCAGTTCGCCCAGCACCTGGTACAGGCGTTTCAGGGGATACGCGGTGGTCTCCAGGAAGGCGGGATCCCCGTCGTATGGAACCAGAAACGCCTGGTTGGTGTTCGGATCGGGCGCGCCGTGTCCCCCATAATAGACGAACACCTCGGCATCCCGGCTCTCCGCGATCTGTTTGGGGAGCCACTTCTCGAGGCGAGCCTCAAGCTGGCTCTTGGTCACCCGATCATTGAGGATGGTGACGATGTTCTGTTCCCGGTAGCCCAACGCTTTGACGAGATACCGTCTCACCATCTCAGCGTCGCGCTTGGCATAGTCCACTTTGGGGAGGTCTCGATAGTCCTCGACCCCGACAATGACCGCATAGGCATGGTCTTTGGGCGGCGTCATGCCGGACGGCGGGGCCAACTCCGCATCAATCTTGGCGAGCTCCGCGCCGCCGAAGACTCCAAACGGTTCCACTGCCCCGGCGCTGATCCTCGGCCCTCGCAGGCTGGCCAGGTACTCAGCCTGGACATGGTCAATCAAGGGAGGCAGCAACCCGGCGGTGAGGGACGGAACGGCGACGTTGAGGACGATCTCCTGCAGGGATCCTTGATGAGCCACGGTGACTTTCTCGGTCTTTTTCCACTCCTGGCCGCCGGTATGGACATTGTAAAGCTGAAGTTGGAGCCGAGTCAGCACCGAGTATTCGGTCCTGAAGGTGGCCGCCGCCTCTGCGTGGAACTCTTTGACCTCCCCGACCAGCAGGAGATCGGCTTGCTGGGACCGCGCGGCGGCCAGGATCTGCTCCGGGTCGATCTTCTCACCGGCTTGGGAGGGCGCGTTGAGAATCACCACGTCCTTGAAGACATTGGTGCGGCTGAGCGTGTCATGGAGAGTCCGCTGAATCGAGCTTTCGATGGATCCGCCCACGGGAGCTCCCTCGTAGACGAGTTTGCCGGTATGGATGGGGCCGATCGTTAAGACGATCGGCACCTCCTGTTCCTTCACCGGGACGGTGAGGAAGGGAGGAACGATGGACGGGGTACAGGCGCCGGCCAGCGCTGCACACAGGACTATCCGAAGGAACCAGGTTGAATGACCGCTCGGTCGGGTGAACATAGAACGCTCCCTGATCATTCAGTCGTCATTTGGTGAACTTCACGACTTTTCCCTTAACCTGGAGGCAGTGACTCATCCCGACTAAGTAAAAGGTGCTGGACGAGCCGGAAGACACCTCAATCAGCGCATCTCCCCCTCGGCTCCTCACGAGGTCCTCGATCAGCGCCGAAACCGGCTTGGGAGCGCCCAACGGAAGAAACAAAAACGTATAGCCGCAAGACGAGGATTCCTCGGCAGTCCCCAGTTCGACATATCTCCCCGTGACAGGCATGGTGGAGGGCGCCACCGCCCCAGGGGTGGTGCAGGCGACCATCATCCCGGCGAGGACCGTGGACAGGATTCCCCTCAGGTCGCCTCTCCCCCAGGCGGTTCCGGAGCGTGGTGCGCGATCGTGAACGCTCATTGGACGTTCTTGACAGCCAGGCCTTTGACGATGGTGCAATCCGATGCGAACAACGGAATCGCAAAGGTGGAGCCATAGTGCTCGACGGTGACCCCGGCTAACGCATCGGCCCCCTTCTGTCTCATCGCCTTCTCGATCATCTCGTCCGTCGGGTCTTTTCCGCCGAATGGAATGAAAAGAATCCGATTGGAGCAGGATGTCTCCTCCACGGATCCGAGCACGGCATAGGTCGAGGAGACGGGAGCGGTCGAACTTGCGATCCCGGCCGGGTGACGGCTGACGATACAGGAGGCTGACAAGAAAATGCACAGCCCGAGGCAAGTAAAGCTGAGGATATTGCGGATCGCCGGCATAGGGTGGCGGCCTTCCAACCGTGTTCTCTTCGTGGCCACTACGTGCGGGGCGGGCCACGGTAGCAGAACGGTCAGAGGG
>MNDM01000074.1:4840-13624 GCA_001914955.1 Nitrospirae bacterium 13_2_20CM_2_62_8
AGGGGGGCACCCTCCAAAAGTAGGGTGAGCTTGGCACCAGTTGAGAGCTCAGGAGCCGAACAGGTCCATCTGGGTCCGTTGGGGTTCGGAGGGGACAGGGGGGGCTGGCTCGGGGCGATCGGCCTGGTCCAGAAAGGCCTTCAGCTTGAGGAAGTCTTCCCGGAGCGGCTCCATGAGGCTGCCCTGGTGTAACGCGGCGGCGGGATGGAGGAGCGGGAAGATCGTGAGCTTCTCGGTCCGGACTGCATGGCCACGGATCTTGGTGATGCCGACCTTGCGGCCGAGCAGGGTCTCGGTCGCCCACCGGCCCAAGGTGCAGACGACCTTGGGTTTGATCAGCTCGATTTGCTGGAGCAGGAACGGCTTACAGGTGTCCACTTCGTCGGGCTCGGGGTCGCGGTTGTTCGGCGGGCGGCACTTGATGACGTTTGCAATATAGACCTGGGACCGGGACAGCCCGGCGGACTGGAGCAGCTCGTTCAGCAATTTGCCGGCCGCGCCGACGAAGGGCTCGCCCTGCTTGTCTTCGTAGAAGCCCGGTCCCTCGCCCACGAACATGATCTGCGCATTGGGATTCCCCACGCCGAACACGACTTGGGTCCGTCCGAGCTTGGCGAGCTTGCAGCGCTGGCAGTTGTGGAGGGCGGCGCTGAGTTCCTGGAGGGTTGTGGAGGACGAGGGATCGGATGCCATGGAAGCCAAACCGGGCAGCATGATAGGGGGGGACACGAAAGAAGTCAAGGCTGGACTGTGGCAGGGCTCCTCGCTTCCGCGCCTCCCGCGACATCCCTTCCACGGCGCTCCGAAGCGGAAGCCTTCCGAAATTCCCGCGACCCTGGTCAAGTGACCAGGGTGTCTTGGTCAGTTTCGGCTTTCCTTCTTCGGCCGCCGGGCGGGTCCCAGTCGCTCCGGCGAAGTCAGCGCTGAGCCCTGCCACACTCCAGCCGTCAGCGAGTAAAGCAGCGGGTCTCTCCCGCGAAGGCCGCTCCAGCCATCGTCCTCACGGACCCACTCAGGCTCATCCCTTCCATCCCAGCCTAAACCCCACGAACTGGAAAGGAGAGTGATGGGCGAGAGAGCGCTATGTTGCCCTCTCGCCCTTGAGGGGTAATTCCCCTCGCCCTTTGGGGGAGAGGGGAGGGAGGCGCGAAGGCAACTTGGAGAAGGCGAGCGGCCGGTGGCGCCGAGTTCGGAAGGCGCGACCTTGAAGGTCTTGGGATGAGGATTGCTGTTCTGAAGCGGGTCTCTCATCGTGCTGGAGTGGTACCGCTCCATCTCCCCCTGACGGCTCCCTCCCCATGCTGTGGAGGCCTTCAAAGTGGGCTCCCTCTTCCATAGAAAAGACGGGCGTGTGGACTTCGCCAATCAGGACGCTGCATCTGAGGAGCCGCACCTGGTTGGCCGCAGTCACATTCCCGTTGATCCTCCCGTTGCTGATCAATTCGCCCGCAGTGATGGTCCCCTCGACGACCGCATTCTTTCCGACCTCCACTCTACCCTTCGTGTGAATCTCGCCTTCGATCCGTCCGTCGATTCGAACCGTGCCGACGAAGATAGCCACGCCTTTGAAATAGCTGCACTCTCCGAGAAAGGTGAAGCCCTCCTCCCCCGCTCTGCCGCTTTGATCACTCTGCCTTCTGATCCACATGGCTCACCCTATCTTCCCTGGGCGTGACATTTCGCGCTGCCACTCAGATTCCTACACTTCCAAAGGGCGGTGGTCAACCCTCCAAAAGTATGGCATCACATGCTGATCGAAGGGGTGTCGCTTGCCCGGCGTCAGGAGAAGGGCTTCTTTTGCGGGCCAGCCCAGTTGCTACGGCCAGCCTCACAGCTCACTTCTTCAGTTTTTCGGCGAACTGCTGGCGGAATTTGGCGAGCTTGGGGTTGACGACGTACACGCAGTAGGGCTGGGACGGGTTTCGCGCGAAGTATTCCTGGTGGTAGTCTTCGGCGATGTAGAAGGGGCCGGCGGGGACGACGTCGGTGACGATGGGGTTATCGAAGAGCTGGTCCTTGGTCAGGCCGGCGATCACCTCCTCGGCCGCGGTCTTTTGCTCCGGCGAGTGGTAGAAGATGGCCGAGCGGTATTGTGTGCCGACATCGTGGCCCTGACGGTTCAGGGTGGTCGGATCGTGGATGGCGAAGAAGACTTCGAGGATGTCCCGATAAGAGGCGATCTTCGGGTCGAAAGTGATCCGCACGACCTCGGCATGACCGGTTCGGCCGGTGCAGATCTGCTCATAGGTCGGGTTTGGCGCCTGTCCGCCCATGTAGCCGGATTCGACGGACTCCACGCCTTTCATCCGGTCGTACACGGCTTCGAGGCACCAGAAGCATCCGCCCGCCAGCGTGACGACCTCCTTCCCGGCAGGCACCCTCGCATGGGAATCCGGCGTCTTCATCGGCCCTCCTCCATCTTCATGTGAATCGCATCGGCGCAGCGCTCTCCGCTGAGGATGGCGCTTTCCAGGGTGGCGGGAAGCCCAGTGTCGGTCCAATCTCCAGCCAGGCAGAGATTTAGAAATGGACTCTGCTGGAGCGGCCGCAAGGCGGCGGTCCCCGGCTTCACCGAGAGAAAGGCATGGGGTTCTCTCACGATCCGGTACTCCTGCGTCCTGGCGCTCGAGAGGGCCGGGAACGCCGCCCTGACCTCATGGAGTGCGACCTCAAGGAGTTCCCGATCCGGTCTGTCCAACACATCCACCTTGCCGGTTGCCACCAGCGACACGAGCGTCGGTCCGCCGTCGGGTCGGCTGACCATCCAGTGGTAGGTTTTCCCCGGTAGCAGCAGCAGGCGGGGACCTGGGAGCGGGCGATCCAGCCACAGGTGAACCGTCAGCGCAGGCGAATCGGTCAACCCGGTCAATTGCTGAAAGTAGGAATAACGGGCGAGCGCTCCTTCCGGAAGCAGCCTGTAGAGGCTCCGGTGCGGAAGTGCCGCCACATACCATTCTGCCGCGAGGGTCCCTCCCGTCTGGAGGTCAACACCGCTGACGCGCTGGGCATCAAATCGAATCTGGTTCACCGCGGTGCCCAGGCGAATGGTGGCGCCGGACCGAAGGAGTTGAGCCCGAGCTGGTTCCAGAAGCAGGTGGCGCATCCCGTGGGCGGGAATGGCGATTCCCGAATTGCGCCGGGCGGAGAGGAAACACCGGGCGAGCGTCGTGATCAGCATCGCGGCCGAGACCACGGTCAGGTCGTCCCCGAGGAGGAACCGAGAGAGGGGGCTCCAGACGAGGGCTCGCGCGGCCTCCGATTGCCCGCGGTCCGCGAGCCATTCATCGGCTGTCCGGCTCTCAAGGTCGGGAGGGAGCGCCGGGTCGCCTTCCCAGGTTCGCTCGAGCAACATCAAGGCACGCCACCGGTCTTGGAACGGCAACCCTCGGAACGTCGCGAGGCTCAGAAGGGCGTGGAAGGGAGCTGGCGCCCACGGCCGGTGCAGGCGATCGGTCCGGTCGCCGCGGAGGAGGAACTCCAGGTTGATCCCCTTGGAAAATCGAACGTGGCGGGCCGTTCCCAGCGTCTTCAGCAAGGAGAGGGAGGCCCGGTGGCATCCCAGGAAGACGGGCGGAATGGCGTCAGCGGCAGACCTGATCAGCCGGCCGCCCAGCTCACCCCCTTGTTCCAGGAGCGTCACGGCGTACCCTCGCGCGCTCAGCCGAAGCGCGGTGGTAAGCCCTGCGGGGCCGCCCCCGATGATGAGCACAGAAGGACGCATCATGCTAGGCACAGGGCGCGAAGCGCGGAACGACGATGGATGAATGTTGGGTTATGGAGCATTCCGCGCGAGCAACAGGCGCGACCGGAGCCACACCCCGGCGGCGATCGCCAGGCGGTAGGGCGGGGCGAGGCTGATGCGGGGCCCGAAGACCCGGTAACCGGACGACTCGATCCGTCCCAGGATCCGGGCGTAGACGGCGCGCATGATTTCGGCGACGGTGAGTGCGCGGCGGTCCGTCGCCGGCAACAACTGGGCCGCGCGACGCGCGCCCTCGTAGAACTTGCGGGTCCGCTCGCATTCAAATCGCATCAGCTCAAGGAAGCTCGGGGAATAGGTGCGCGTCAGCAGATCCTGGTCACGGTAGCCGAAGCGCGTGAGGTCCTCCTGCGGCAGGTAGATCCGTCCCCGTTCCGCATCAGCCCCCAGGTCCCTCAGGATATTGGTGAGCTGGAACGCGATACCCAGGTTGATCGCGTATTCGGAGGCCAGCGGTGTGCGGGTGCCAAATACTTTGAGACAGATCAGCCCGACCACCGAAGCCACCCGGTAACAGTAGAGCCTCAGGTCGTCGAACGTGGCGTAGCGCCGGGTGGTCAGGTCCATTTCCACTCCGGCGAGGAGGTCCTCGAACAGCTTCTGGGGAATCTCCAAGCGGCGGACGTGCTCGGCCAGGCTGATGGTCACCGGGAAGGTAGCAATCCCCAGGTAGGCCGCGTTGAGCTCGTCGCGCCAGCGCTGGAGCTGCTCGCGCGGGTCGCTGCCGGGGGGCGCGTCGTCCACCACGCTGTCCACTTCCCGGCAGAAGGCGTACACCGCGTACATGGCGTCGCGGCGTGCCGGGGGCAGGAAGAGAAAGGAGTAGTAGAAATTGCTCCCGCTTCGCTTGGTGACGGCGGCGCAATAGGCTTGAGCTTCGGACGGGGTCATCGCGTGCGTACAGTGGGGTTGTGCTCGTTCAGGTTGACGCGGCAGGCCTCGGAGGGTGTGACCCCGCCGAACAGGGATGGATGGAGCAGCGCGGCCAACAGTTCCACTCCGTCCACGAGTCGCGGGCCGGGGCGGCTGAAGTAGGCTGAGGCATCCACGGCAAAGACGTGTCCATCCTGGACCGCCGGCAGATTCTGCCAGCCCGGCCAAATCGAGTCGCAGCTCAGGCGGTCGAGTTCGCGCAGAGTCCGGCTGACGGTGAAGCCGCAGGGCATGAGGAGCAGCACTTCGGGCGCCGCAGCCAGGACTTGCTCCCACGTCACCGGTGCGGATGCCGCGCCGGCAACGCCCAGGACATCGTCGCCCCCGGCACAGGCCACCATCTCGGGGACCCAATGGCCGGCCACGTAGAGAGGAGCCAGCCATTCCAGGCATACGACCCGCGGGCACTGGCGTACAGACGCGACCCGCGCGCGAATGGATTGCAGGCGGGCGCGGAGCTGCGCTGCCAGCGCGCGCGCCAGGGCCGCACGCCCGGTCGCCTCGCCGATCCGTTCCACGTCCATCACGGTCTCGTCGAGATTCCCGGGATTCAGCGAGAGGACGCGGGGCGGGGTGGGCAGGGCGCCGATGGCGTGTTGGAGCTGGTCCGGCGTGACGGCGCAGACGTGGCATAAGTCCTGGGTGATGACGAGATCCGGTTGGGCCTGCGCGAAGCGAACGATGTCGAGTGTGTAGAGTGGCTGTGCGGCCTCCAACGTCGCCCGAACCTGACGATCGATGTCGAAACCGGATGTGTGCTCAGGGTCGATGGCGGCGTGGACCAGCACCGGTTTGTGCCGGACTTCCGGGGGATAGTCGCACTCGTGGCTGATCCCCACGAGATCGTCGGCCAGCCCCAGGGCCGCCACGACCTCGGTCGCACCGGGCAACAACGAGCAGATCCTCATAAATGTCTGTCCCTCATTTTCATCCCTTCTCTCGTCTGACTAGCGGGTGGCGCCGATCTGTGCGCATCTATACAGTCGAGGGCGGAAGGGATGCGCACTAAGCGCTTCGCCATCGCGTGGCCCACTAAACGGGGTGGCCTGGCTGATCCGCTATTGCGCGCGTCCAGCGAGCACTTTCCGAAGTGCGCGATGCGCGAGCACGGGGGATTAGCCTGGCCGCCCCGTTCCGCCCTTCGTCGGCCGAGGCTCCTGTAACGGGAGACCAGCGGTCGGCGACAGGACCCGCTAGTCATACTCCCCCGTTCCATAGAGCCGGCTTTCAAGTTCAGCCAGGTTGATCTCCTCGAGGGACTTGGTGACCGCCTCCGCCTCGTGTAGGTCCTGAGCGGTATGCGTATTGGCGACCGCCAGTACCTTCATGCCGGCAGCGTGGGCGGCCCGAATGCCGGGGATCGAGTCCTCGATGACCAGACAGTCTTCGGCAGTCAGACCGACGTGTCCCCCGGAGGATCTGCGGTTGAGCGAGGCCAGGGCATGGAGAAACCCTTCCGGGTCAGGCTTCCCGCGAGCGACATTCTCCGAACTGGTGATATGCTCGAACTCCTTCCGGATGCCGGCCTGTTCCAGAATGAACTCGATCTCGTGCCGAAGCGCTCCGGAGGCAATCGCGAGGCGATACCGGCCGGCGGCTTCACGGACTAACTCCCGGACGCCCGGAAAAATCACCAGGTGCCGGCGGATGTGCTCGAAGTAGGCGCGGGCCTTGCGTGCCGCGAGGTCATCGACCAGGGCCTTCGGAGCGGGCCGCCCGTGAGCCGCCAGGACCGCCGCAAAGCACCCTTTATCGTCGTAGCCGAGGTAGTCGGCAAAGTACTCTCGTTCGGTGAGCGGGATACCGATCTCGCCCAGCACTCGCTGAAACATGGCGAAGTGGGCCGGCTCATTGTCCGCCACCACGCCGTCAAAATCGAAGATGATCGCGCGGAGCATCGTAGGTCACAAGTCGAGCGAGACACATCCCCGGACGTTTGAAGGGTCGACGCGTAGAATTGTTGAGTCCGTCAAGAGAGGCGGTATTATAGCACAGGCTTCAACGCGAGAGACGTTCAGGGGAGGGCCGGCAGGGCCATCATGGCTTCGCCTTCAGCCGCTTTTCTTGAATCCAGCCTTGAGCTCCATCTTCAGTCCGGACCGCATAGACCCATGCGTTGTTCCGGAGCTCACCGTCGACCACGGTCACCGTGGCGCCCGGGCGGATGGTGAAGCTGCTGCGGGTTCCCCCTGCTTCAATGGTGAGTGGGACCGGTCCGGGCGGGAGAGCCGGATCGGCAAACACCATGACGCGCTGCCCTTCAACGAAGAGCGGGGATGGCAAGCCGGGTGCCGGCGTGGCGGTTGGCTTCGTCATGGCTGGAGAGGCCGGGGGCGCCGTCCCTGCGGGTGTCGAGGGTGCGGCCGATGGCGGTGGTGGCGTCGCTGGCAAGGTGGGGGGTCTGGGAGGAATGGGAGTCGCTGGCGCGACCGGAAGGTTGCCCATCACCTGATCGATCAGCTCCAGCAGCAGGGCGGGATCCGACGAGAAGTAGGCGCCGCCGGCGATGACCATCACGAGCAGAACGATCAGCAGGCCCCGCTTCCCTCCCGGCTGCTTCGGTGTTCTCGGAGCAGGTTGTTTGACCGGGTGTTTGTGCGGCTGCTCTTCAGATTCCAGGTCCAGGTCTGGTTCCCGGGCGAGCAGGATGCTCCATCCCAGGAGGTCGCTCACCGTCGCTGAATGGCCCGACTGTCCGAGCATCGAACGTCCGCTTCCCCGGTCACGCGTGAGGGCGGTACCGGCGCAAGTACATACCATCGTCGGGAGGTCCTGTCAATTGGCTCGCGAGGGTCGCGACGCCGGTCGGGACCGCTGTGGTTTCTTCTCAGGTGATGGTCAAGCCGGCGTATCCGACGACTCGGTCGAAGTGCCCGCTCATATCGCCCGACGTAGCGTAGCGGATGAGCGAGGCGCCTGTGGCACCCAGGATCTGGGCGGCGTAGAGGACAGTCGCGGTTGCTGCGAAGCCGCACATCGTGATCCGGTGCATCCGTACAGCGGCGAGAAGCCCCGCGGGGTCCAGGCGTTCGATGGCCTCGACCGCAAACCGGTCCTTGTCGCGGGTGACGCGGTCGGGCTCGTAATGGTTCATGTCGGTGCTGGCGATGAGCAGCGCCCGCGCTGCAAGGCCTTCGCGCACCGCCTGCGCCGTGATCGCGGCGGCCAGGCAGTGCCCCAGTTCCCGGCACACCTCTTCGTTCGTCGCGCCAAGCACGATCGGAACGATCCGAACGCCCGGCCGCGCGCGTCGAAGAAACGGCAACTGTACTTCCAGGCAATGCTCCGACTGGTGGGCCGACACGTCCGCCTCGGCCCGCGGGTACCGGGCAAGAATGTCGCCCGCGAGAACGCGATCTACCGCCACCTCGGCGCCGGGGATCAGCCAGGAGCCGTCCGGATAGACAGAGACCGGGGGACCGAAGCCAGTGTGGTTGGGGCCGATCAGGATGACGGTCTCGGGGAGGAGCACGCGGGCGTACACCGCTCCTGCCACGTGTCCGGAGTACATCAATCCGGCATGAGGAGTCACCACGCCGACGGCGGCGTGAGGGACTGCTTCGGACTGAGTGTAGCCTGCCACCTCGGCATCGAGGCGCTCAGGCGATGCGCTGTAGAACTGGCCGGCGACGGCGGGCGGTCGGACCATGGTGTCAGGTTGAGGTTAAGGTTGAGGTTCAGGTCGAAGAATTCCAGGTTCCCCGATCGAGGTTCGTAGTTAGGAAACCTCGAACATCGAACCTGCTTAACCTCAGCCTCAACCTTAACCTGTCTAACAGTACTGCACGTTCGCGCAGGAGAGGACTTGTTTGCCGCGGCTTCCCGTCCGAAACACGGTCAGGCCCTTGCAACCCAGGCGGTAAGCCAGCCGCAAGGCCGAGGCCACATCGGCCTTGGTGGCGGTGGCCGGCAGGTTGATGGTTTTCGACACGCCGCTGTCGCTGTATCGTTGAAAGACCGCCTGCATCCGGACGTGGTGCTCCGGGGTCACGTCATGGGCGGTGACAAAGAGGCGGCGTAGTTCCGAAGGAATCTCAGCCAGGCCCCGGATGGATTCATGGGCCGCGATCCGCCGGATGAGACGCGGCGAA
>MNDM01000086.1:0-56374 GCA_001914955.1 Nitrospirae bacterium 13_2_20CM_2_62_8
ACCGCATTCTTTATGGGTCACGTGTATCCTGCTCATCGGAGTCCTCCCCCCGCAGTCTGGGAATAAAAAATCAGGGCGCCAGGTGCTGGTCCGGCGGCCACGAGCTCCCCTCATCAAGCAACTCGTCGGGTTCTGATTCCTCTGCCGCTGCATCGGTCCCTGCCGAGCGAGCGTAGTGTTTTGCCCAGGAGAGATAGATGTTTCCACTGTCGCGCATGGCATGGGTCGCCGTCAGCCATTGTGTGAGCGCCTTGGCATCCCCCGCCTGTCGCAGCGCGTCCGCACGCTTTTCAAACGCCTGGTTCAGACGTTCAATCGCGAGGGCCGCGGCGAGAACCGATTGTCGGATCTCCTCGTTCATACCGGTCCCGTTATGTCCTCCGAGCGCTTCCGGCCCCCGTGAGAAGGAGCGAATCGACCACTGCGCTGAAGAAGCTGGTTTCAAAATTTTGGTGCGAGTGCAAGAATTTTTCCAACACGAAGCGACCTCGCTTGACGATATTCTTGTGCTCTCCGGGGTCGGTGCTTCGGAGGAAGGCTTCCGCGAGCTGTTCATACCGGGTCAACCCGTCTCTGGTAAGGAGGTCGATGCGGCTGCCGTTCAAGGTATTATGGTCCTCCACACCAACCTCATCACCGGATAACGTGATCGTCACCTGCTTCTTGTCGATATATCTGCCTTCGACCTGCAGGTAATTAACTTCCCCGGCCTCCGGGGGACGACTTCCGATCATATAGACGCCGTCTCGAAGACGTCGCGTGAGGCTGAAATCTCTTCCGATCGTGGTATCCCGGATGGTCACCATCCACACCGCAGCCAGGTTGTCCCGGACGAAGAACAGGGAAAGAACACCGATATTCAGACGGAAAATCGGGGATCGGAAGCCATAGAGCGTGTTCCCCATCCCTCCGAGAAAGGCGTGCTCGATGTTCTTTTCCTCTTTGTCAAAGAACAGCCGCGCTTTGAACGATCCAGCACCGATTTCGACGGCGTGGCCCGCCTCGACGAGCTTGCGCAAACCGGTCGTCATCTCCTCGATGGCTTGAGACTTCTTCTGCGGATCTTTGGCGGCCTGAGGAGTGAGGGACCGGGCCACCTCTTCGGCCGTGTAGGTGCGATGTGGTTCGGCTTGGAGAAATTTTAGCACGGGATCCTTCTGCTCGGATGCGGCCGGCCGAGAAGTGTGCGGCTCAGCGGTGTGTGCCATACTCTCCACGCGTGAAGGACCAGGAATAAAAAACCCCCATCGCGAGCAGGCATGGGGGCTTGGTGTCGCTGGCGGGAAGTTAGCCTTGGTAGGCCTGGCCCAAGGCCGCTGCCTCTGCCTTTTGCTTGTCCAACATGATCTCGCCCGTGGCTCCGTTGACGGGGGCCATCAGGATGGCCTGGTGTTTGGCGGCGTTGCAGACGACCACGCACAGCTCGCAGCCCTTGCATCGGTCCACGACGACGAACGCCTTCATCTTCCGGGTGTCCAGCCGGATGCAGTCAGCCTCCGGACAGAACATGATGCAGAGCCGACAGCCCTTCTGCGCGACGCATTTCTCGTCTTCCACGAACGCGACGTTATACATTCGGCTTGATTCCCCTCTGTTACACCGCGACCGCCAGCTTCTCACTCTCGGCCCAAGCAGCCGCCAACTCGTAGGATTTCCTGATCGTGGCCATGTTCTTCGCGAGCAACTGCTCCTTCTTGGCAAACTTCTTCTTGATCGCTTCATCCAGTGAGGCCGTTCCTCCGGAGGCGACAAACTTCTTTCCAAAGCGTTCCTGGATGGCCAGGTCTAAGCTCTCAAGCGTCACCACCTTGGAGATGCCGGCTACCGCTCCGATCATGGCCATGTTGGAGGAGAGCTCGGTGCCCGCGATCTCGATGGCGAGGGAGGTCCCATCAAAGGTATAGACCGATACATTGAGGTTGGCCAGATACGCCTTGTCTTCCTCGGAGAGAAGCTCCGAATTCGAGTTAATGATCAGAACCCCGCCCTTCTTAATCCCCGAATAGAAGGGCGCAGTATAGCTTTTCTGTAACGTGATGACCTGAGGGTGGAACACCATAATAATGTCCGGGTACACGAGCTCGCCCCGATCATAAATGCGCTCCGAGCCGATCCGGCAATAACTCTCCGCAGGGGCCATCCGTTTTTCGGCGCCAAAGAACGGGTTCGAGATTGAAAACTTCCCATCCTTATTTGCCGCCATGGCCATCACGTGGGCTGCCGTGACCGCACCCTGACCGCCCAGTCCGGACATCCGAATATTCGTGCGCTTCCTCATGTCTTCCCTCGTCTATGAGTGGTGGGCCCTTCCAGCAACAGGGTCAGGCCTCTATCGCCGTGGCTGCCGTCTGTTTATCCTTGGCTTCCAAGTCCGCCAAGAACTGCTTCGCCGAATCCGTGACGTACTCGTAATACCGGAACCGCTCCCCAGGCTTCTCGGAGTCCCGCATCTCCTGGAGGCCCTCCATGCTGTTCTTTCCGATTTCGAGAATGCACGGGGTGTACAGCTGCAGGTAGGTCGGTCCGATTTCCCGTGCGATCAGCACGGCGTTCCGGATGACCTTCTCGACCAGGTTTGGCTTACTCACGGTGCAGTTGACCACGTAGGCGCACCCGGATTCGCGAGCGATCTCCGGCAGCCTGACTTTGTCGAACGTCTTGCCCACCGGGGCCATCTTGGCCACGAAGCCCTTTCGCATCAGGCCGGATTCCTGTCCACCGGTGTTGGCATAGAGTTCATTGTCGAAACAGATGGTGGTGAATTTCTCCTGCCGGAACCAGGCCTGGAGCGTCATGTCCAGGCCAATGTCCACGGTCGCCCCGTCACCGGCCAGAACGACCACATCCTTGATTCGACCGGGAAACCGGACGCTGAGGGCGCGCTTCAGTCCGCTCGCGACGGCATTCTGGTTTCCGAAGAGGGAGTGGATGTTGTGCACCGCCACCATCGGAAAGACCAGACTGGTGCAGCCGGTCGAGCCCACCATCACGGTGTCTTCCGGGTTAGGGAGGGAGGCCAGGATGTACCGGAATGCCATGGATTCAGGGCATCCGGCACAGAGCGAGTGACTCTCAATGAGCTCCTTGCTTTGCCCGATGTCCTTCCAACCACGTCCCTCTTTCCCGTAGGTGGCCTGCTCCACCAGATCACGATACTCGGGGGGCATGATGTCATAAAACTCCGGGCAGATCTGAATCTTCTCTTTGCTCATGCTCGCTCTCCTTTCAGGCGTTTGAGGCTCAACTTCCTCGCCCAGCAAGGGTCGTCACATGTCGGCCCAGAGCTTTCTGGATCGCTTCCACGATGACTTCCGCCGGCATCGTCATGCCCCCTGCGACATGGGGTCCGGCAATCACCCGGTGGTTATCGGGAATGGTTGCTTTGACTTCTTGGGCCAGCCACCCGATCACGTTGAACTCCGGCACGAAAATATGCTTCGCATTCTTGGTGGCTTCACGGATTTCCTGACCAGGCCACGGCCGGAGGGTCTTGACCTTGACCAGCCCGACCCGTATCCCCTCATCTTCCAGCAGCCGAATCGCCTCTCGTCCCTGCGAGACAGCGGTGCCCGATGCCACGATGAGGATCTCAGCATCCGTGTTTTCGGCCTCGATCAGTCCACCGATCATGGGAATGGTGTGTTTGCGGGATCGTTCACAGGCCCCTCGGGTTTCCTCTTGCCAGGACGCGTGGGTCATATAACTGATGTAGTTGGACTTCATGACAAAAGGATCTCGCATCATCCGGACCGGCGGCGTCTCCATGTCCATGCAGGGAACCGGCGAGCGGTAGGGGTCATACGGCGGCAGACACATCTCCGGCGGCGTGAGCAGCACCGTGTCCTTTGTGTGTGTGACAAAGAAACCGTCACAGCAGACGGCGATGGGCAGGTGCACGTCCGGTTGCTCCGCGACGATATACCCTTTGAGGATCCAGTCAAAAAAGTCCTGCGCGGTCTCGGCATGCCACACCAGCATCCCCGTCCCCAGCAGGAAGTACATCTCCAGGGTATCGGGTTGAATGCTCAGGGGTGAGTTGATTCCCCGGCAGGTGACGATCACCTGGATGGGCAACCGGGACCCCACCCACATCGGAAAGTTCTCGAACGCCCGCATCGTGCCAGGTCCGGCGGTGGTGGTGAAGACACGAGCCCCACCGAAGGCCGCCCCGGCGCACTGGCCCATCACCGCGAACTCGCTCTCCCCGCGCATGTAATCAGCCACATACCCTTCCGCATAGAGCTCCCCGATCAAGGCTGCCGCTTCACTCTGGGGGGTGATGGGATAGGCCACCATGACGTCCACGCTGGCTCGACGGATGGCCTCTTTGATGACCTCGCTGCCCGTGAAAAACGCCGGCGTCCGTGGTGCCTCGAAGAACAGGTGTTGGGGGTCCGTGTAGGTCTGCCCTTTCTTGTTCTGCTTCCCGATCAGACTTCGCTGGACTTCCGAGAGCTCGTTTGCCATGGTTAGCCTCCGTCGGCCAATTTTACAAAGACGTTGTCACTGTACCGATGCCCACCGTCACCGCTCGTCTTCTCGTCAACCGGTCTGACAAACGGGACACCCTTGAGTTTACTCACCCATTCCGCCAACCTGAGGATTTTCTCGGCCGTGGCATCTCGAAATGACAGCATGGCATCCTCATGGCCAGCTTGGGCACACATGGCAATCGTAAAACAGTCCGTCCCGCCTCGAATAATTTTCAGCGAAAGATTGGCCTGATGACAGTGCACCCCCACGAACAGGCATACATCCTCCTTGTTGTGCCAGATGGTGAGATTGGGGTGATTGGGGTTGATCTCCACGTCCGGATTGATCTTCGGATACTTCGGTCGGTAATCCGGCATCGGAATAATGCGGGCCGGGATACACTCCGCCAGGATCTTAATGGCCTTGGCTTTTTTGGCTGCTTTCTCATTCCAATTCCAGAGGACCAACGGTCCGGGATGAAGCGTGGGGTTTTTGGCATCCAAGAGCTTCCGAGCGGCGTACTCCATCGCCTTCTCTTCCGGAACAATCACCCCTTCAATATGGGCTTCTCCCGGTTCCGGAAGCACAATGCCCATCCTGGCTGCCGAGGGTGTAAAATAAGCCTCTGGTCCCGGCACCACACGATAGTCAGTCATCAGAACCAATGCCCCCTCAGACGATGGCCAACACCCTGTCACGTCAATTACGCTGACTCTAGGCTTCGCTACAGTATTTAGCAAGCCGGCAGAAGGCCTACCCCTCGGAGATTATGGTCTAGGGACGTAAAAGCGCCTGGGCCTTCCGGGCCCAAGTCATTGAGGATATTCATGCAATCTCGCGCCGAAGTGACCGCGTAGTATAGCGATTCTCTCTTCCGAATGTCAACGACTAACTTCTCTATCCCACCGGCGAAATCCCGTCTTGTCGGGGAGCTCTGCGGAGCGGCAGAGGGGGGCTGGCGAGGCCGTTATCGGACCGCCGCGCAGGCTTCTTCCAGGCCCTGGTCGCAAGCCCGTTCAAAGTCGTCCTTGGCCAGTCTGCCCTGCATCAGGCGTTGGTAGAGTTGAGCCCGGCGCAGAAGCGCCTGCGCGTTCGACGGGTCAACCCGCACCACGGTCGTCAGATCCTCGACGGCCGACTCGAGGTCTCCTAATTTCGTATAGATGTGGCTTCGCAGGAGATAGGCTTCCTTCTGCTGTGCCGCCCAGCTCTGGGGGATCTCCGCGTTCAGCAACTTGTCAAGGGTGGCGAGGGCCTGCCGCCATTGTCGCGCCGCCGTCTGTTTTTTCGCGATCGTCGTAGAGAGAGTGATCAACCGTTCACGTGCGATGTCGAAGAGCGGATCGAGCTCGAGGACTCGTTCGTAATCCTGAGCCGCTTCCGGCATCTTCCGCTGCCACGTGTGCGCATCGCCTCGCCCCAGCAGCGCCCACGTGCTGCTCCGGTCAAGGGTCAGAGCCCGATCAAAATCCGAGATCGCCTGGTCGACATAGCCGTTCAGCTCGTCCCGTTTGCTCTTCTTTGAGGAAGCCAGGGACGCGACCCGCAGGTAGGTCTGACCCCTCACGATATAGGCGTCCACGTTGCGGCCGTCGACGGCGATGGCTTGGGACGCGAGGTCGATCTTCTCAGGCAGGCTTGTGACCTGCATCGCTGACCGGACCAGGTCACCCGCAGCACGGCGACTTTTCAGGGCGGAGGCCTGCTCCGTCTCGCGGGTGCCGGACTCCTGAAGGTGCTTGCGAAGCTGGTCCAATTCGGTCTTGAGTTGTTTGTTCTCCGACTGCAGCTGGCGATGGTGCTCCGCCAGCCGCTCGTCGGACTGCAGGCGCGCAATCGCCTGCGCCAGCGTGTCGAGGTGGACCGTGGCTCGAATCTTGACGTAAAACACGAGGCGCTCGTCGTCCAGGGACCGCCGCTTTTCCAACGTCTCGACCTCCGTCACGGCGGCGGTCAGCGTCCGCACCCCCAAGGAATTCAGGCGAGAGGTTTTGCCGGCGGCCTGTGTTTCGATGTCCTGGGATAACGCCTCGATGTAGACTCCCGTCTCTTCAACCGCCTTTCGTTTGGCTCTCAGCAGCGCGTTTTCTTCCGCCCCAGCCAGCGTGTCGGCGTCACCCATCACGTAACTGGCGTCGGCCACGACCACCTTCACGTTCTCGGCGAACGCCGTGGTGCTCAACAAGGCCGTCATCATCAGCCACGCGGAGGAGACTCGCCATCGCATGCTCATACTATATCGCTCATGCCCTGCGCCGGCAATGCGGACTCGAATTGAAGGCGGTGGAGGCTCGAGGTGGAAGGCGGCGATCGCGCTGGCAGAATCAGCGGGGCGCGTGCGGGTGACGGGGCCGGAATGCCGCTACCGGCCGCGATTCTCCTTTGGAAAGACCTGAAGGAACGGGTGGACCTCCACCCGCTCGAAGACCCCGTTGACCGTGTAGGGGTCCTCTCTGGCGAACGCCTCCGCGTCTGCGAGCGACTCGGCCTCGATGACGATGAGGCTGCCGGTCTTGTCGATCAGCGGACCTGCCAGCACCACCCGCCCTTGAGCGTCCAGCGGTTCCATGCGAGCGAGGTGGGCGGGCCGGTGAAGCTTGCGCTTGGCTTCTCCCTCCGGCCCATCGAAGCCGAGGATGACGAATTTCATGGCCGGCGTCTTAGGATTCCTTCTCGCGCTCCAGGGGCTGCCGACCCGAATATCCGCTGTTGACTTCATGCCACCACTGGACCTCGGTCTCTCCTAACTTCCAACACAGGTACACGATCCGCCCATCCATTAGATGCGGGAAGTCACAGAGCCCGATCTCGAGATCCTTCACCAGCACGCCCAGTTCTTGGATCTCTTGAAGATGCTCGCTGACGAGTTCGAGCGCCATGAGATAATGCGGGCCGGCATAACTGCCCCCTCCTAACTGGGCTTTGGAACTGGCTTTTTTGACCTCGTCCTTCGTGCGGAGCAGGACCGCTTTCCCCCGCTTCACGGCGGTCAGGTGTTCTTCAAGCTGGGGGAGCAGGCGGTTGGCCTCGGAGAGGGTGAAGATTTTCTCTAAGTTCTGTCCTTCTTCTCGGTGCGCCATAAACTGTTTACCTGTTTAGCACAAACATGGCTGTCAAGCAACGGTGAGTTGAGACGGCGCATACGGTTCCCTCTTGCCGGGGCACCCGGAAAAGGCCCACAGTGACATGAGAAAATTGCTATTGACAAAAAAACCATCGACCGATAGTATTATAGGCGTCTTCGCTTTCCGAATCGGCCGAAATTCACTTCCAACCCTGTGTAGCTTCCCGGGGCTGATCTCGAATCAAGCCATCATCTTCTGAAGCTAGGCAGTCGGACAGAGGGGGAGCGTTTCCCCGTGACTGAGGTAGCGACCGACTATCACGTGATGGAAGCGCCAGAGCGGCAGTGAACAACAGTAACCAATAGTCCTTCGCGGGCCACCTCTCCTGACAGGCATATTCACCTTCACCAGTTCGTCCATGTTCGACATCAACTGTACTGTCGCTCGTCACGACTTCGGACCCAGAGGGGCCCGTTGAGTCGGCGAGCCTCGTGTCAAGGGAGACGACCATGCATCTTGCAGAGTTGAAGCAGAAGACCATCGCTGATCTGAACGAAGTGGCCCGGGACCTCAAGATCGAAGGAGCGCCCAACCTGCGCAAGCAGGAGTTGATCTTTGCCATCCTCCAGGCTCAGACCGAAAAGAACGGTGTGATCTTCGGAGAGGGAGTCCTGGAAACCTTGCCGGACGGCTTTGGGTTCCTTCGGGCGCCGGATTCCAATTACCTGCCCGGCCCGGATGACATTTATATCTCTCCCTCTCAGATCCGCCGCTTCAATCTCAGGACCGGTGATATCGTGTCCGGGCAGATCCGTCCTCCGAAGGAGAGCGAACGGTATTTCGCCCTCCTTAAGGTGGAAAAGGTCAATTTCGAGGATCCGGAGGTTGCGCGGGATAAGATCCTGTTCGACAACCTGACGCCCCTCTACCCCGAAGAGCGGATCCATCTGGAATTCGATCCTGAAGAATATTGCACCCGCGTGATGGAAT
Organism: Nitrospirae bacterium 13_2_20CM_2_62_8; assembly: GCA_001914955.1. Classification (GTDB taxonomy): domain Bacteria; phylum Nitrospirota; class Nitrospiria; order Nitrospirales; family Nitrospiraceae; genus 40CM-3-62-11. The sequence continues at coordinate 8,529 of MNDM01000086.1, forward strand.
TGATTACGCCGATCGGCAAGGGACAACGGGGACTGATCGTGGCGGCGCCCAGGACCGGCAAGACCATGCTCCTGCAAGCGATCGCTCGGGCGATTCTCAAGAACCATGCCGAGGCCACCCTGATCGTGCTCCTGATCGACGAGCGCCCAGAAGAGGTGACGGATTGGCAGCGGCAGGTCAAGGCGGAAGTGATCAGCTCGACGTTCGATGAGCCCCCTCAGCGCCATGCCCAGGTGGCCGAAATGGTGCTGGAGAAGGCCAAGCGGCTGGTCGAACACAAACGGGACGTGGTGATTCTTCTGGACAGCCTGACCCGGCTGGCCAGGGCCTATAACACCATTGCGCCTCCCAGCGGAAAGGTCCTCTCGGGCGGGCTGGATTCAAACGCGCTCCAGCGTCCGAAGCGGTTCTTCGGGGCGGCCCGGAACATCGAAAACGGCGGGAGCCTGACGATCATGGCCACCGCCATCGTCGATACCGGCAGTCGAATGGACGACGTCATCTTCGAGGAGTTCAAAGGCACCGGCAACATGGAGGTCCACCTGGATCGCCGGTTGGCCGACAAGCGGATTTTCCCCGCGATCGATATCAGTCAGTCCGGTACCCGCAAGGAAGAGCTGCTGGTGGACCGGGATCGGTTGAATAAGATGTGGATCCTCAGGAAGGTGCTCAGTCCGCTCGGCACGATGGAAGCGATGGAGTTTCTGATGGACAAGATTGGCGGGACGAAGTCGAACCAGGATTTTCTGCAGTCGATGAACCGGTAACATAGCCAATAGCTGATAGCGAATAGCGAACAGCCTGAAATTCGGTTCTCTTGGCTGCCAGCTACCCGCTGTTCGCTGCTCGCTTAGGAGCGGACATGAAACAGGGGATTCATCCGGCTTACAAGGAGGCGATGGTCAGCTGTGCCTGCGGCGCAAAGTTCAAAACTCGTTCCACGGTCGGTGATATCAAGGTGGATATCTGCTCGAGCTGCCATCCGTTCTTTACGGGGACGCAGAAGATCGTGGACACCGAAGGCCGTGTGGAGCGATTTAAGAAGAAGTACGCGAAGAAGAAACAGTAGGGCCGCTCAGGGACACACGAAAGGACCCTGCCTCGCCGAGGGGCAGGTCTTTTTGTTTTTGGGGCCTGTGAGACGTTATGGCGAACACGCACACCTCGGAGACTGAGTCTCCGCTGTTCTTGAAATTGGAGGCGGTGGCGAACCGTTATGCGGAGCTGAACAAGCAGCTCATCGACCCGTCCGTCCTCAATCAACCGGCGCTCATCCATAAATTGAATAAAGAACGGACCGAAATCCAGGAACTCACCGAGCTGTTCTACGAGTACCGCGTGGTGCTGAGAGAGCTTGACGAGGCGGACCAGATCCTGAAGGACCCTGGCGCAGAAGCTGAGCTGCAGAAGCTCGCGGCCGATGAAGCTCGCAGGCTGCAGGCGCGCAGGCGCGAGATCGAGGGGCGGGCCCTCGAGCTGCTGGCCCCCAAGGACCCCCGCGACGAGAAGAATATTTTCGTGGAGATTCGTGCGGGAACGGGCGGTGAAGAGGCCGCCCTCTTTGCCGGAGACCTGTTTCGGATGTACGTGAAGTACGCCGAAAAGAAACGCTTGCGCGCGGAAGTCGTGGAGGCGCACGAGACCGGCATCGGCGGCTACAGGGACGTGATCATGCTGGTGGAAGGAAAAGGAGCCTACGGGCATTTTAGGCACGAGAGCGGCGTGCACCGTGTGCAGAGGGTCCCGGCCACCGAGGCCAGCGGGCGCATTCATACCTCGACGGTGACCGTCGCAGTGATGCCCGAAGTGGCGGAGATCGACGTGCAGATCAACCCCAATGATCTCAGGATCGACACCTTCTGCTCGTCGGGCGCCGGCGGCCAGAGCGTCAACACGACTTACTCGGCCGTGCGGATTACGCACCTGCCCACGGGAGTCGTGGTGACCTGTCAGGACGAGCGCTCCCAGCTGAAGAATCGCACCAAGGCGATGAGGACACTCCGCGCGCGGATCGTGGAGGCCGAACGAGCGAAGCAAGAAGCGGAGACTGCCCAGACCCGCAAGTCCCAGGTCGGCACGGGAGACCGCAGCGAAAAGATCCGGACGTACAATTTTCCGCAGAACCGCGTGACGGATCATCGGATCGGTCTGACGCTGCACAAGCTCGACCAGGTACTGGCCGGTGATTTGGACGAGATCGTGGAAGGGTTGCGGGCGAATGGAGGCCTCGGTGAGCCACACGGCTGAAGTCAGACCCACGACCCTCGCCGGCCTGCTCCGCGAGGGGATCTCGATCCTGTCGGCGAGCGGGATCCGGAACGCCGAGCATGAGGCGGTCTGGATCATGGACTTCGCACTCGGAGCCTCACGCCTGACGCTTCGGCTGGAAGGACAGCGTCAGGTCACGGCAGAAGACCGGAGCCGGGCGATTGAGCTGTTTGGGAGACGGGCTGCGCGTGAACCGCTCCAGTTTATTCTGGGCACGCAGGAGTTTTGCGGCCTGGAGTTCGAGGTGGGGCCGGCGGCGCTGATCCCCCGCCCCGAAACCGAGCTGCTGGTCGAGGAGGTCCTGCGGCACTGCGTCTCCGGTTCTCATCCGATGATCGCCGATATCGGCACCGGGTCAGGATGCGTCGCGGTGGCGCTGGCGCACTCGCTCCCGTCCGCCTCGCTGTATGCGACAGACCTGTCTCCGGCGGCGTTGGATCTGGCCCGGAGCAATGCGGCGCGACATGCAGTGGAGCATCGAGTGGTCTTCCTGACGGGGGATCTCTTCGAACCGCTCCGGGGTCGTGGCCTGGAGGGAAGGCTGGCGGCGGTCGTCTCCAATCCCCCGTATATCGCTGACGGCGAGGGGGCCGGTCTTCCCCCCGAAGTGGGCTCGTTCGAACCGAAGCTGGCTCTGGCCGGTGGGGTGGACGGTCTGGCCCTCCACCGCCGACTGCTGGACGAAGCACCCGAGTTTCTCACGCCGGGGGGGCTTCTGGCCCTGGAGGTGGGACTAGGCCAGGCCGATCGGCTCCGTCGCATGGCCTTGGTGGGAGGCGGGTACGACTGGATCCGAACGACACCGGATGCCGCGGGCATCGAGCGGGTGGTGTGCTTTCTTAAGAAGGGCTGAGTAACGAGTAATGAGTGCTGAGTTGAAGCGGGGGCTACGAAGCATAATACTCAGCACTCAGGACTCAGCACTCGGCACTCGGGGCTGAAGATGGATCGGATCGTCATCACAGGTGGCAAGCCTCTGCGCGGGGAGGTCCGGGTCAGTGGAGCGAAAAACGCGGCGCTCCCGATCCTGGCTTCGACCATCCTGGGAGGAGGGGAATGCGTCATCACCAATGTCCCCCGGGTGGTGGATGTCGTCACGATGAGCAAGCTGCTTGATCTGTTAGGGGCCTCGGTCAGGACTGAGGGAAGCCAAGTGGCGGTGAGCGTGGAACGCCTGCGTTCGACCGAGGCTCCCTACGAGCTGGTCAAGACGATGCGCGCATCGGTCCTGGTCTTGGGACCCCTGCTCGCGCGATGGGGCGAAGCGACCGTGTCGTTGCCCGGGGGCTGCGCCATTGGAACGAGACCGGTGAATTTGCACCTGGCCGGCTTGGCGAGGCTTGGCGCCGAGCTGACTCTTGAGCACGGGTACATCAGGGCGAAGGCCGGGCGTCTGAGAGGGGCGAGGATCTGCCTCGATACGCCCACCGTGACCGGCACCGAAAATTTGATGATGGCGGCCTGCCTCGCCGACGGGACGACGGTGATCGAGAACGCGGCCAAGGAGCCCGAGGTGGCCGATCTGGCCGCATTCTTGGCCAAACGCGGGGGGAGGATCGCGGGGGCCGGCTCTGATGTGATCACGGTGGAGGGCGTGCAGGCACTTCACGGAGCCGATCACGAAGTGATTCCGGACCGGATCGAAGCCGGCACCTACCTGGCGGCCGGGGCGATGACGGGTGGCGACATCTGCGTCGAAGGGTGCCTGCCTTGGCACATGGAAGCGGTGGTCATGAAGCTGCGCGAGGCCGGCGCCGAGCTGGTCGAGGGAAAGGAAAGCATCCGCCTCAAGGCCCCGCGGCGGCTGAGAGGGGTGGATGTCAAGACATTCGCCTATCCGGGATTTCCGACCGACATGCAGGCGCAGATGATGGCGCTGATGTGTGTGGCCCAGGGCACGAGCATGATCACCGAAACGGTCTTCGAAAGCCGATTCATCCACGTTCCGGAGTTGCGGCGCATGGGGGCGGACATCAAGGTGGAAGGCAACCACGCGGTGGTGAACGGGATCGAGAAGATGACCGGCGCTCCGGTCATGGCGTCTGACCTCCGGGCCAGCGCCGGCCTGATTCTGGCCGGGCTGGCGGCGGAGGGGGACACCGTGATCTCCCGGGTGTATCATCTGGATCGCGGGTATGAACGGATCGAGGAGAAGCTGGGCGGCCTGGGGGCGATGATTCGACGCGTGAAGGGCGGGACCGGCGTCGCCGCGGCCGGTCGAAGAGCATGATCACGGTCGCGTTGTCGAAAGGGAAGTTGCTCGCGCCGACCCTCGAACGGTTCAAGCAGGCGGGATATGCCAGCGACGGGCTGTCGGCTGAGAGCCGCCGTCTGGTGTTCACGTGCCCCGATAATGAGACCACGCTGCTGATCGTGCGGCCGAGCGATGTGCCGACCTACGTGGAGTACGGCGCGGCCGATGCCGGAGTGGTCGGCAAGGATATGCTGCTGGAGCAGGACCGGGATGTCTGCGAACCATTGGATCTGAAATTCGGCGCATGCAGGATCGTGGTGGCCGCGCTCCGGGGACAGGAGCTGCACGACCGGCTCTCGTCGAAAATCCGGGTCGCGACCAAATATCCGAACATCACCGAACGGTACTTCAATCAAAAAGGGATTGCCGTCGAGATCATCAAGCTCTACGGGTCGATTGAGCTCGCGCCCGTCGTCGGGCTGGCCGAGCGCATCGTGGACCTGGTTTCCACCGGGAGAACCCTCAGAGCCCATGATCTGGTTGAAGTCGAAGTCATCGCGGAGTCCACTGCCAGGCTGATCGTGAACCGCGCCAGCCTGAAGATGAAGCATGGGGGCCTCACCGATCTGATCGCCAGGCTACGGGACGGCCGATCGGGGAACGGTGGGCGAACACGTAGCCCGAGGGATCAAGGCCAGGGCGGGTGAGCGCCCGGACCATGGCCTTGCATGCGGTGGGATCATGACGCGGCGGAGGGAGCGGCCATGAAAGTGATAGCGAGTACAGACCGGGCCTTCAAGGTCATGGTCAAGCGGATCACGACTCGATCCAATTTGCAGGGTAGCGCCGTAGAGACGACCGTGAGGACTATTCTCAGCGCGGTCGCTCGCGGCGGGGATCAGGCGCTCGTCCGCTACACGAAGAAATATGACAAGGTGTCTCTCAAGCCCCCGCAGTTCCGCGTCAGCCCGGAACAGGTCAAGGAAGCGTACTACCAGATCCGGAAGGAGGAGGGAGACGCGCTTCGCTATGCCGCGCAGCGGATCATGGCGTTCCACGAGCGGCAACGGAGCAAGACCTGGATGTACCAGGACAACGGAGCGACGCTGGGGCAGGTGGTCGTGCCGCTGGATGCCGTGGGGCTCTACGTGCCCGGCGGGAAGGCGGTCTATCCGTCCTCAGTCCTCATGTGCGCGATTCCGGCGAAGGTGGCCGGGGTGAAGCGGGTCGTGATGTGCACGCCGGCTTCCAAGGTCGGGATCAGCCCTTACCTGCTCGTGGCCGCCGACATCGCCGGCGTGGACGAGGTGTACCGGATCGGAGGCGCGCAGGCGATCGCCGCCATGGCATACGGGACAAAGACCATCGCACGGGTGGATAAGATCGTGGGGCCGGGCAACATCTTTGTGGCCACGGCGAAACGTCTTCTCTACGGCACGGTGGATATCGATATGATCGCGGGCCCCAGTGAACTCCTGGTGATCGCCGACGAGGCCGCCAATCCGGTTCACGTGGCGGCCGACCTGCTGTGCGAGGCGGAACACGATGAGGAAGCCCGGGTGTACCTGGTCACCACCTCCGACCGCCTGGCCAAGGAGGTCGTCCGTCAGGTGCAGGATCAGCTCAAGCGGCTGAATCGGATGAAGATCGTCGCCAAGTCGCTCGCTCGCTACGCGGTCGCGTTCGTGGTCGCCAGTATGGAGGAGGCAATCGATCTCGCCAATGACATCGCCCCGGAGCATCTGACGCTGTCGGTGGACCGGCCGTTCGACTACCTGGAAAAAGTCCGGCATGCCGGGGCGTTGTTCCTCGGCCGCTACACCCCGCCGGCGGTAGCGGACTACGTCGCCGGACCGAACCACGTCCTGCCCACCGGAGGCACCGCACGATTCTTCTCGCCGCTCTCGTTTGACGATTACGTCAAGAAGAGCAACATTATCGCCTACAGCAAAGAGGAGCTGGTCAAAGTGAGAGACCATCTCTCGCGGATCGCGCACATGGAAGGGCTGGATGCGCACGCCAAATCAGTGGAGAGCCGACAGGTATGAAGACCGCAAAAGCCAATCGCCAGGCCACCATCGAACGGACCACCACCGAGACGGCGGTGAAGGTTGACTTGACGCTGGATGGAACCGGCCGGGGCCAGATCAAGACCACGCTCCCCTTCCTGGACCACATGCTGACCCTCTTGGCGAAGCACGGGTTCTTCGATCTCACGGTTCAGGCCAAGGGAGATACAGAGATCGATGACCATCACACGGTCGAGGATGTCGGCATCGTCATCGGCGACGCGCTGAAGCAGGCGCTCGGGACGAAGGAGGGGGTGCGCCGGTTCGGATGGGCGTTGGTCCCGCTGGACGAGACCCTGGCCCAGGTCAGCGTGGATCTCAGCGGCCGGCCCTATCTGGTCTATCGCGTGGAGCTTCCGCAGCGCCGGATCAAGGCCTTTGACCTCGGACTCTTCGAGGATTTTTTCCAAGCCTTCACGACCCACGCGGCGCTGAACCTCCATATCAACTTGCTCTACGGCCGCAATCCGCACCACATCATGGAGGCGGTGTTCAAGGCGTTGGCGAAAGCGTTGGATCAGGCGACCGCGTTGGATGACCGGCTGGCCGGGGTCTTGTCGACGAAAGGAAAGCTGTAGAGGCGAGTTCACCCATGATTGCCATCATCGACTACGGCATGGGCAACCTCAGGAGCGTCCAGAAGGCGTTCGAAGCCGCGGGACATCAGGCGGTCGTGACGCGTGAACGCCGGATCCTGAACGATGCCAGCCATCTCGTGCTGCCGGGCGTGGGGGCCTTTGCCGACTGTATGGCCAACCTCGAGCAGTACGGATTGATCGAGCCCATTCGAGCCGCGATCGCTCGCGGAAAACCGTTCCTCGGGATCTGCTTGGGCCTCCAGCTCCTGTTCACCGAAAGCGAGGAGTTCGGCCTTCACAAAGGGTTGGATCTCGTGCCCGGCAGGGTCAAGCGATTCCCCGGGGGACTGGCTCCCGCAAGGGTGCCTGTCCCTCGGCTCAAAGTCCCTCACATGGGGTGGAACGCCTTGACGATCACGCGTGAGGCGCCGCCCTTACGAGGCGTCGAGACGGGAGCCCACTTCTATTTCGTGCACTCCTACTACGTGGAGCCCTCCGATCCCTCGGTGGCCTGCACGATGACGGAGTACGGGATCCCGTTCGTCTCGAGCATCTGGCGAGACAACGTCTTTGCCTGCCAGTTTCACCCTGAAAAGAGCCAAACGGTTGGCCTCCGCATCGTCCGGAACTTCGGCGCATGGAGATGAGGAAAGCGTGATCGGGCCTCAGCGGCAAGCTGCCCAGCGCGTTTCACTGGCTGCGACCCTCCTGGTCCTGGGAGGATGCGTTCCGTCCAAGGTGACGATCGAGACGTCGCCGAAGATCGACGAGTATCGTGTCAAAACGGTGGTGGTGATGCCGTTCGAGGCGCTCGCCACTCCTCAGGTCACTTCCCCGAACGTCCCCGAGATCCAAGCCCCGCAGGGAGCCAAACGGTCCGACATTTCATTTGCCGCCCCCCAGGCGACTGAAAAGCTGGACCAGCCGACCGCCACGGTTCCCCCGCAGGCGGCCGGGAAGATCACGCAGATTGTGTATGGGAGGCTCAAACTTTGGGAGGGAGTCCGGTTTCTCCCGCCGGACCAAGCGGCCGGCGCGTTGAAAGCGCTCGGGCCCGCGGCGCGGGGGCTCACGCCGGAAGAGAGGGCCCGGCAGGTCGCGCAACGACTGTCGGCTGATGCAGCGCTCTTTGGACGAGTGCTGGTGTACCAGGAGCGGGTCGGCAGTAAATTGGGCGCTGACCCTGCCGCGGTGGGCTTCGAGGTGAAACTGGTCGCTGCGGACGGCACCGTCTTGTGGGCCGGCAACTACTACGAGAAACAACGGCCGATGAACGAGGATTTCATCGGATCGGTTCGGCGGGGATTTGCGTTCGTCACGGCCGAGGAGTTGGCCGAGTATGGCGCCGAGCGCGTGATCCGCAGTTTTCCGTTCGGCGGGCGGTCGCCCCGTTGATATCCGGCGCTGAACAGAAGGGCCGCCCGTGCTTCTGATCCCCGCCATAGACCTGAAGGACGGGCGCTGTGTCCGTCTCAGGCAGGGAGACATGCGCCGGGAGACGATCTATTCCGAGGATCCTGTCGCGGTGGCCTTGCAGTGGGAGCAGCTCGGCGCCCCGCTGCTCCACGTCGTGGACCTGAACGGGGCGATCGAAGGCCGGCCGGCGAACCTTGCCCAGATCGAAGCCATCCTGAATGCGGTGTCGGTCCCGATCCAGGTCGGGGGCGGGGTCCGGACGCTCGACACGGTGAGGACGTATCTCGGATGCGGCGCGAAGCGGGTCGTGATGGGCACCGCCGTGCTCCAGGATCGTGCCGTGCTGGAAGATGCCTGCGAACTGTTCCCGGAGCGTATCCTGGTCGGCATTGACGCCAAAAACGGGAAGGTGGCGGTGAAGGGATGGACGGCCGTGTCGGACACCTCGGCTCGCGACCTGGTCAAGACGCTTGCAGGCCTGAACTTGGCCGGCGTGATCTACACCGATATCTCCCGAGACGGGATGTTGGAAGGACCGGATCTCTCGTCCCTGAAAGCCTTCGTGAAGGACTCGCCCGTGCCGGTGATCGCGTCCGGCGGGATCACTCGAATCGAGGACATCCGGGCTATCCAGGCGCTCGACCCACGCATTGAGGGAGTCATCGTGGGCAAGGCGCTCTACGACGGGAAACTGGACCTCAAGGCCGCGCTGGCGGCGGTCGCCGGCTAGCCACTTCTCACCACCGGGCCAGAACGGTATACTCTTCTCTCTAGCTCGTTCGTGCACCTGCAGGATAATCAAAAAGGCCGTCCAGCGAGGCCGCAGCGAGCGGGAACGAAGCTGGAGGCCTTTTCCAACATCCGTCATGCTGACCAAACGCATCATTCCCTGCCTGGACGTGAAGGACGGCCGTGTGGTGAAAGGCGTGTCCTTCGTGAACCTGCGCGACGCGGGCGATCCGGTCGAGATTGCCAAGGCGTATGACCGGGACGGCGCGGACGAGCTCTGTTTTCTGGACATCACGGCCTCGTATGAAAACCGGAAGACGATCCTGGGTGTCGTGACGAGGACCGCGGAGCAGGTGTTCATGCCGCTGACCGTGGGGGGCGGCGTGGGGACGCTGGAGGACATCCGCACCTTATTGACAGCCGGGGCGGACAAAGTCAGTATCAACACGGCGGCGGTCGAGCAGCCGGACTTCGTGAAAGCCGCGGCCGAGCGGTTCGGCACCCAGTGCATCGTGGTGGCCATCGACGCGAAGCGCCGTACAACTGACGCGAAGCGTCGTGCCACTAGCGCGAAGCGTCGTGCGACTGGTGCGAAGGATCATGCCGATGGCACCAAACGGGGCCAGGCTCCCGCGGCCGGATGGGAGGTCTTCACCCACGGAGGACGACGACCGACAGGACTGGATGTGGTGGAATGGGCGCGCAGGATGGAAGGCTACGGAGCCGGTGAGATTCTCCTGACCAGCATGGACCGGGACGGCACCCTCAAGGGCTATGATGTGGAACTCACGGCGGCCGTGTCCGAGGCCGTCTCCGTCCCCGTGATTGCCTCGGGCGGGGCCGGGACGCTGGAGCACCTGTACGAGGGGTTCATCCATGGTGGTGCCGATGCCGTGTTGGTGGCGTCGATCTTCCACTACCGGACCCACACCATTCCCGAGGCCAAGGCCTACCTACGCGAGCGCGGCATCGCGGTGAGGATGACCAGTGATAAGTGACGAGTAACGAGTAGAAGAAGCGGTCCTCTTAAACAATGGACTTCACGCACCTCAAATTCGATGATCAGGGCTTGATCCCGGCTGTCGTGCAGGATTGGCGGGACGGCACCGTGCTCATGCTCGGCTTCATGAATGCCGACGCCCTCAAGAAGACGCTGGAGACCAAGTCCGTCCACTTCTGGAGCCGTTCGCGGAACCGGCTCTGGGAGAAAGGGGAGACCTCCGGACATAGATTGATCCTGAAGGATCTGTTTGTGGACTGCGACGGGGACACCGTCCTGGTCAAGGCCGAGCCGGTCGGCCCCACCTGCCACACGGGGGAGAAGGCCTGCTTCTTCACCCGCCTGCAGTCCGACGGGAAGGCCGACGGGCACAAGACACACGATGCCTTCGGCGGTATCCTCGAGCGGCTGTACCAGACGATTCAGGATCGGAAGCGGTCGCCCAAACCGGATTCCTATGTGTCCTCACTGCTGCGCGGTGGCGCCGACAAGGTTCTCAAGAAGGTGGTCGAGGAGGCAGGAGAGGTCGCGCTGGCCGCCAAGGGTGGCAAGCGCGAAGAGATCATTTACGAGGCGGCCGATCTCCTGTTTCACACCCTCCTGGTTCTGGGCTATCAGGAGATCGAGCCCCAGGAGATCTATCAGGAGCTCGCGCGGAGGTTCGGGAAACCCGGTCTTCGCCCGCAACGCACCGGGACAGGGGAGGGGCACACCATGGAACGAGGCGACCAGGAGCGTCGAAGCGGCAGGGAAAGAAGAGAAAGGGCCGAACGGAGGACCAGCCACCAGAAACAGGCGCGCACAGAGAGAAGAAAAGGGGGCCAGCGGCGAGGGGGTCAGGACCGACGGGGGAGGCACAAATGAGCGACTGCATCTTCTGCAAGATCGCCGAGAAGAAGATTCCCTCCAAGATCGTCCATGAAGATGATCGCGCGGTGGCATTCGAAGATATCAATCCCCAGGCGCCGGTCCATGTGCTCGTGGTGCCGAAGCGGCACGTGCAGTCGGTCGCCGAGCTGAATGCGGCGGATGCCGGCTTCCTCGGGCACCTGCTGCTGACCGGCGCGGCGATCGCCAAACAAAGGGGCATCGCGGACTCCGGCTACCGGCTGGTGCTCAACACCGGGAAGCACGGGGGACAGACCGTCTTTCACCTCCACGTCCACGTCCTCGGCGGCCGCCCCATGCACTGGCCTCCGGGGTGAGCCTTCGGAAATTCCTTCGCGGACTCGTCACCCGTCAAACGGGTACCCGGTTTCCGCTTTCCTTTCTGGCAGAGTCTCGGTGGGTCCCCCGCTCCTCCGGCGAAGTCCGCTCTGAGCCCAGGCATGCCCTGTGAGCGGGTATGGTAAGAAACGTGTCGGGAACCGTTTTCTGAAATGCCACCTTTTTCTGAGACTTGATAGCTGATAAAGGGCGGGATGGATCTTGAGGCGTTCCGGCAGATGGTGGCCAAGAATCCCAAGGGATTTTTGGGGCGGTACGGCCTTGGGAACAAGCTGCTACAGGACGGCGGGAGTTTGGAAGAGGCGGTCGAACATCTTCGCGTTGCGGTCCAGCTTGATCCCGTGCATGTCGCGTCTCACTTAGCCCTTGCTCGTGCTCTAATTAAGCTTGGACGGAAGGAAGAGGCTAAACCAATCCTCACGGCCGGCATCAACGCGGCCACATCGGGCCGCTCGAGCGGTGGCGTGGACCTCATTCCGGAAATGCGCGCGTTGCTCCAGTCGTTAGGCTAAAAAAGAAAAGGTCATGCGGGAGCGAAGGCCGCATGGCCACGACAACCCGCCGTTGACATGGATTCCTTCGGTCTGTTAGAGTTACAAGTCAACTTTGTGCGACTTTTCAATCCCTTCCAGTTCAGCGTCGCCGGCTCGGTTCGAGGCAACACCATGAGGCGGGAGCGGAATCGACGGTGAGCCAAGGCCTCATCCCTCAAGACGTCATCGATCACATCAAGGAACGGACCGACATCGCCGAGGTGGTGTCCGGCTACGTGGCCTTATCCAGGACCGGGCAGAACCTGAAAGGCCTGTGTCCTTTCCACGCCGAGAAAACTCCGTCCTTCACGGTGAGCCCTTCCCGCCAGATTTTTCACTGCTTCGGGTGCGGGGTGGGTGGCAACGTCTATACCTTTGTGATGAAGATCGAAGGCACGTCGTTCCCCGAGACGGTGCGCGAGCTGGCCCGCAAGGCCGGCATCGAGGTGCCGGTCGTCCAGGGCGCGAGACCGGCGCAAAACTCCGACAACCGTGAGCGGTTGGAACAGCTCAATGACGTGGCGGCGGCCTGGTTCCGGAGCAACTTGCGTGAGGCCAGGACCGGCAAGGAGGCCCTGGCTTATCTCCACGAGCGGGGCATGACGAACGAGACCATCGAGGCCTTCGGGTTTGGCTTCGCGCTGGACTCCTGGGACGGCCTGTTGCGCCGGCTGACGAAGGAGGGCTACACGACAGAAGACATGCTCTTGGCCGGGCTGATCGTGCCGAGGGAGCAGGCGGGGCGCACGTCACAGGAGGCGGCCGGTTTCTACGATCGGTTTCGCTCGCGCATCATGCTGCCCATCTGCGATCTCCGCAAGAAGGTGATTGGCTTCGGTGGCCGTATCTTCGGGGACGGGATGCCGAAGTACCTCAACTCGCCGGATACCCCCCTCTTCAACAAGGGGCGCACGCTCTATCTGTTGGAGCGGGCGCGAGAGGCGACGAGCCGTCAGGACACGATGATTATCGTCGAGGGCTATTTTGATGCGATCGCGCTGCATCAGTCCGGGATCACCAACGTCGTCGCCACGCTCGGCACGGCCCTGACGCCCGATCACGTCCGGACGATCCGGCGCTTCGTCACGAAAGTGGTGTTGTTGTTCGATCCCGATCCGGCCGGCGTGCGGGCAGCGTTGCGGACCCTGGATCTGTTCGTGGATAGCGGGATCGGGGTCAGGGTCGTGTCCCTCCCGGCCGGAGACGATCCGGACGTATTCGTGAGGAAGCATGGGGCTGACTCGTTCGTGCAGCTCCAGCAGTCCGCGCCCACCCTGCTGGACTTTGCGGTCGAGCACAGCTTGCAGAGCGCTGAATCGGGAGCCCTCGAAGATCGCATCCGCGGCGTGGACGAGATCCTGCGCATCCTTCAGAAAACCGCCAACAGAATCGAGAAGGAGGAGTGCATCCGGCGTGTCGCGGAACGACTCGGGATCAGCCAGAAGCGCTTGATCGAACGCTACCCGGAGCTGCTGCCGAAGGAAGAACGGAGGACTGTTCGGTCGGCGGGTCCGCCGGCGGACGACAGCCGCTTCAAGGGGATCCCCGAAGAACGGGACCTCGTCCACTTGTTGCTGCAGGGACACCTGAGTCCGGCGGATATTGGAGCGTTGAACGCCGAGGCCTTCTCCGTGCCGGCCTGCCGTCGGATTGTGGAGATGGCGCACCGGCACCTGGACCAGGATGGTCGCGTCCAGGTCCGGGAGACCCTCGACGAGGCGGTGGCCGATCCGGCATGCGGGCCGGTCGCCACGGAGCTGTCGGTGTCCGAGCGGCATTATGATGACATCCCGGCCTACGTGCAGGGGTGCCTGGCGACGCTGAACCGGAAACAGCGCGAACTGGCGTTCGGGGAGCTGATCGTTAGACTCAGAGCGGCCGAGCAGGCAGGGCGTACGGAAGAGGCGCAACGGTTGAACGCGCAAGTGAACGCGATGCGCGTGAGCAAGGCCGACTCGCCGTCCCTCCCATCGCATCCTTCGCCGCCGAGCCGGAGCCTGTAGGGAATCAGTATGGCCAAAGAAGAATTGCTCGGTGAGGTCAAGAAGCTGATCTCGCGCGGGAAGGAGAAAGGCTACCTGACCTACGAGGAGCTGAACAGCACCTTGCCGGCCGACCTGGTGTCGTCCGAGCAGCTCTCCAACCTCATGACCATCTTCGGCGAGATGGACATCGAGATCGTCGACGCCGCCGAAGGCGATCGCGCACAGAAGATGGCCGACGGCGGTGAGGCAGCCGAGGAGGCCCCGGAGACCGAGGAATTGGAGGAGGGCGAAAAGGAGATCGATCTCACTCCGGGCGTGCTCAGCCGGACCGATGACCCTGTCAGGCTGTATCTCAAAGAAATGGGCAGCGTCGCCCTGTTGAGTCGGGAAGGCGAAATTGAGATCGCGAAGCGCATTGAAGAAGGAAAGAAGGATATTTCGTCCGTCGTGTTCGGCATGCCGATGGGCATCCAGTTCGTCCTGTCGCTGCGGGACAAGCTCAAGGCCGATAAGATCAACATCCGGGAGATCGTGTCGGCCTACGAAGAGGAGTTCGAGGAGGAGCCCACGGAGCACGACGACAAGGAGCTCCGGGACCACACGTTCGAGGGGCTGAACAAAGTTCGCAAGCTGTCGAAGTCCCTGATGGCGTTGTATGAGAAGAGCCGGCGGAGTGGAAGCGAACCGGCCAGGCAGCATCGGCTCAAACAGCAGATCAAAGACATTCGACTGCAGGTGGTCGAGAAAATGGACTCGATCAACCTGCACGCGATCCTGAAGGACCGGATGGTCCAGCGCGTCAGAGATCTGGCGCAGGAGATCCGCGCGGCGGAACGGGAGATCGCGCAGTGCCAGCGGAAACTGAGCGTGTCCGGCGAGGCGGGGATGGACCTCCTGCGGCGGCTCAGCCGGAGCCGTCGCGATCTATTAGCCGTCCGCCGCAAGACCGGTCTTTCTGAAGAGACCCTGCAAGAGATCAAAAAGATCTTTCAGGCGGCCAGGGGCCGTATCCGTCGCCTCGAGACCGAGGAAGCGTTAGTGTCCGCCGATGAAATCAAGGATGCCGTCCGCCACCTCGATCTGGCGGCCGAGAAGGTGAAACGAGGCAAAGCCGAACTCGTCGAGGCCAACCTCCGGCTGGTGGTCAGCATCGCAAAAAAGTACACCAACCGCGGACTCCAGTTTCTGGACCTGATCCAGGAAGGCAACATCGGCCTGATGAAAGCCGTGGACAAGTTCGAGTATAAACGTGGCTATAAGTTCAGCACCTATGCCACGTGGTGGATCCGGCAGGCCATTACCCGCGCGATCGCCGACCAGGCGAGGACGATCCGGATTCCGGTGCACATGATCGAAACGATCAACAAGCTCATCAGAACCTCGCGCCATTTGGTGCAGAAGCTCGGGCGCGAGCCGACCCCGGAAGAGATCGCGGAACGGATGGATCTGCCGCTGGATAAAGTGCGCAAGATTCTGAAAATCGCCCGAGAGCCTATTTCGCTCGAGACGCCCATCGGCGAAGAGGAGGACAGCCACCTGGGCGACTTCATCGAGGACAAGAAAGCCATTTCTCCTTTGGAGGCGGCGATTCGGTACGATCTGCAACGTCAGATCAACAATGCGCTGGAGACACTCACGCCGCGCGAAGAAAAGGTCCTCAGGAAACGGTTCGGGATCGGAGAGAGCACCGATCACACGCTGGAGGAGGTCGGCCAGGATTTCGAGGTGACACGGGAACGGATCAGGCAGATCGAGGCCAAGGCCCTCCGCAAGCTGCGTCATCCGAGTCGAAGCAAGAAGCTCAAGAGCTTCGTCGAAAGCTTGTAGTATCGTCGGGCAGGGGCTCGGGCGGAGTGATGGAGAGAGCGGCTTTGATTGACACCGGTCCCCTGGCGGTCTTAGAATTGTCCTCCTGGCCATGCGTCTGGCACAGTCGCCAGGGCGGGAGAACCTACGGGGCCCATAGCTCAGGTGGTCAGAGCGGCTGACTCATAATCAGCTGGTCCCAGGTTCGAGTCCTGGTGGGCCCACCAGCCGTCCGGTACGCGTCGTAAGCCGAGCACGATGATGGAACAGAGGCACAGTTGAACCCACAGCTTCAGCCGCTGGTCGACCTGCAGGCCCTTGATCTCCGGATCATGGACATCAAGGAGAAACAGAAAAAAATCCCCCATCTCATCGAAACCGCGGAAGCCCCCCTCAGGAGCGCTGCCCAGCAACTCAAGGACATGACCACCTCGGGCGAGACGCTGGTGAAGGAGCGCCGCGACCGTGAGCGCGACCTGGAGATTCATGAGGCGCAGGTTGAGAAACTCAGGGCGCGGCTCACCGAGTTGAAGACGAACAAAGAGTACCAGGCGCATCTCTTTGAGATCGAGATGGCCAACAAGAAAAAAGGCGAGATCGAGGAGCAGATCCTCACGCTCATGGAGCGGGTCGAGAAGGGTCAGCAGGAAACCAAACAGGCGCAGACCAGGGCGAAAGAGGCGGAACGCCTGTTTGTCCAGGAGAAGACCAGGCTGGAGACGCTGTCGGCCGGTTTGGCGGCGGAACTTGCGCAACTGGACCAGAAGCGCAGCAAAGCGGGAGCGCTCCTGGACAAAACCATCCTCGTTCGATACACCAAACTGAAGGCTGCCAGGAAGGAACTTGCGGTCGCCCCGGTTAGAGACGGAACCTGCTTCGGATGCCGGCTTCAGCTCCCCCCCCAGTTAGTCGCCGAGGTGAAGCGGTCGGATCAGCTGCAGACCTGCACGTACTGCCAGCGGATTCTCTATTGGGATGGGGAGCCGTTGACCGTGCCAACCACGACCCCTGATTCGTTGGAAAACGCGGCCGACGACATGCAGGAAACGGTCTAAGACAAAGCAACCTCTTCCGAAGCCTCAGCCTCAACCTGAACCTTCCGCCAGGACCGCCTGCGTCGTCTTGAAGTGCATCTTGGCGATCGTGGCCAGACGATCCTTTCCGTGTTTCTTCAGGACCATCCGCGCGGCCAGCTCCACCGCTGAAGAGGCGCCCTTCGGCAAGGAAGTTCCCACATCCTCCGACAGCCGTTTCAGTCGCAGGAGGAATTCGGCGCGGGCCAGGATCGACGCGGCGGCCACCGCGAGGTCGGTTTCCGCTTTCGGCTTCTGAATCAAGCGCACCTGCTTCCCTTTTTCCAGCAGCGCACTCCTCACAAACCGCTCATCCCCGAACTGATCGGCGATGACCAGACCGCAGTCCACCTGTTCGAGCAGGTTTTCCAACGCCCGCGCGTGTCCCCAGCCCAGCAGCCGGTTGAGATTCCTGATTTTCGCATAGAGCTCGTTGTAGCGCTGGGGGCCGATGGCCACCACGCTGTGCTTGCAGGCCTGGCGGATGTCCGGGGCCATCTCCAGGATGCGGCCGTCGGAAATCCGCTTGCTGTCCCGGACCTCCATCAGCCGGAGGTCCGGTTCGCTCTCGGCGTTGACGTAAACCGCGGCGATCACCAGGGGGCCGAAATAGTCCCCTTTCCCGGATTCGTCGATGCCGATCCGGCCGCTCTTCACGTCGGGATCCTGGGAGTCAGAAGGACTGCGCTTGAGGTGAGCGGACATAGTCTGCTGGGGCGGGTAATCTAACAGACCCCATGAGCCCGGTCAATTCGCTTGAATCCCTGCTGTGCAGCCGGTATACTCGGCAGGCGCACTGGAGGAGACCGGGTGGTCGCCCGCGGGCAGTTAGCCGCGGGAGGAAAGTCCGGACTCCAAGGGCAGGGTGCTGGGTAACGCCCAGGCGGAGCGATCCGACACCGGCGCCACAGAGAATAGACCGCCGATGGCCGAGTCGAGGCGCGTGCAGGGGACGCAACGCACGACCTCATCTCGGCTCAGGCAAGGGTGAAACGGCGGGGTAAGAGCCCACCGCGTCTCGTGGTGACATGGACGGCACGGCAAGCGTCGCCCGGAGCAAGACCAAATAGGAGGACGGCCGAGACGCGACTCGTTCTCGTCTCGGACGCGGCTGGCCCGGCCGAGGTCCTCGGGTAGGTCGCTTGAGGCTCGGGGTAACTCGAGCCCTAGAGAAATGGCCGCCCCCGCCGTAGCGTCGCGCGAAGGCGGGACAGAATCCGGCTTATAGGTTTTCTCCAGCGCGCTCTTTTTATCGCCCGCCGCAGGTCCGCTTCCGTGATCGCCCCCGAGCCTATCTCGACCTGGTCAATCAGGAGGACCGGGACACGGGACCCGTAGCGAGCGAGGAGCTGCGCGTCTGCATCAATGTTCACGTGATTCAAGCCGAACGGCGTGGTGGCCTGCAGGCGGCGAGCCATGTTCAGCACGACGTCACACAGCTCGCACTGGTGCCGTGACAGAATCGTGACCTGAATCATTCTCGCACCTGCCCATAGCTGAGCCGGCCCTCGCTGCCGACGGAATCAAGACATCCTGACCGGAGCTCCTGGAACTGAGATGGTCCTACCGTACACGGGTTGCCCGGGGTCTCTCAACGTCGACAGGGAGACAAATCTGTAAACATCGGCGGCGGAAAGTAATTCCTAGTTGACTTGAAAACGGGGCTAGTGATAGTATTCGCGTCTGATTCCCTTTGTTTTTCAGCGAGATTCGTTCGGTTGATGGCCCATGCATGGGGGATGAGCCATGAAGGTCACGGGCGCAGAGATTTTTGTGGAATGCCTCAAGCGTGAGGGGGTGAAGACCCTCTTCGCCTTGCCGGGGGGAGTCGTACTCAAGATCTTCGATGTGCTTCACCAGCAGAAGGACATCGACGTGATCCTTACCCGGCACGAGCAGGGGGCGGGGCACATGGCCGAAGGGTACGCCAAGGCCACCGGCAAGCCCGGGGTGGCGTTGGTGACATCGGGGCCCGGCATGAGCAATATCGTCACCGCGCTGGTTGATGCCTCGATGGACTCGGTGCCGCTCGTCTGCTTCTCGGGCCAGGTCTCGACCAGCCTGATCGGGAACGATGCCTTCCAGGAGGCCGACAATATCGGCTTGAGCCGGCCGTGCACCAAGTACAACTTTCTTGTGAAGGATGTGAATGATTTGGCGGTGACCATCAAAGAGGCATTCTACATCGCCACGACCGGACGACCGGGGCCGGTGCTCGTGGACATTCCGAAAGACGTGTCCATGAACAAGACGGATTTCAAGTATCCCGGCTCCGTGTCGATCCGAGGGTACAATCCGACGTACGACGGGAACAAGTGGCAGATCAAGCAGGCGGCAGAGGCGATTGTGAAGGCCAAGAAGCCGATCCTCTATGTGGGCGGGGGTGTCATCTTCTCAGGAGCTTCCGAGGAGCTGCTCGAGCTGGCCGAGCTGACGCAGATCCCGGTCGATATGACGCTGATGGCCCTCGGCGCGTTCCCCGGCGAGCATCCGCTCTCGATGGGCATGATGGGGATGCACGGGACCTACTGGGCCAATATGGCGGTGCATTATTCCGACCTGGTGATTGCCGTGGGAGCCCGGTTCGATGATCGGGTGACCGGCAAAGTCTCCGAATTTTGTCCCCACGCCAAAGTCATCCACATCGACATTGATCCCACCTCCATCCGGAAAAATGTCAATGTGGACATCCCGATCGTCGGGGACTGTAAACGCGTGCTCCGGGAGCTGAACCAGATCATTCGCGCGACCGTGAATGGCGAACAGAGAGAGCTGAGGAAACCCTGGTGGGACCAGATTCACGAGTGGAAGCGGGCGCACCCGCTCACCTATGAGCAGGACCCGCAAGGCCCGATCAAGCCACAGCATCTGATCAAACGTCTCTACGAGCTGACCAAGGATCGGGATCCGATCGTATCCACCGATGTCGGTCAGCATCAGATGTGGGCGGCCCAGTACTTCACGCTGGCCAAGCCGCACCGCTGGCTCACGTCGGGAGGGCTGGGGACCATGGGGTTCGGATTTCCGGCCGCCATGGGCGCACAAGCCGCGTTTCCGAACCGCCTGGTGCTCTGCATCGCGGGCGACGGCAGCGTGCAGATGAACATGCAGGAGCTGGCCACCGCGGTCGTGAATAAGCTTCCGGTCAAGGTCTTCATCGTGAACAACCAATATCACGGCATGGTGCGCCAATGGCAGGACCTGTTCTATGAGGGGCGTTACGCGTCCAGCTATCTGGATGTGGTGCCGGATTTCGTCAAGCTGGCGGAGGCCTATGGCGCCGTGGGCTTGCGCGCGGCCAAGGTCTCGGAGGTTGATGACGTCATTCGGGAAGCCCTGGCAGCGGACAAGCCGGTGATCGTGGATGTGCCGGTGGACAAGTTCGAGAACTGTTATCCGATGATTCCGGCCGGCGGCTGCAACCATGAAATGATCCTGGCGGATCCGCCGGAACTCAAGAAAAAGCAGGCTGCGGGCGCGCAGGTGGTCGGGGAAGACAAGGACACGGTGCTGACAGCGTAAGCTGGCAGCGAATAGCCAGCAGCGAGTAGCTCGGAGCTTCCGGCTGCTCGCTCTAAGCTATTTGCTATTGGCTCTCTTGTATGGAACACATCATCTCCGTCACCGTCGAGAACAAGTTCGGGGTGCTGTCACGCGTGGCCGGCCTGTTCAGCGGGCGCGGGTTCAACATCGAAAGTCTGTCGGTCGCGCCTTCGTTGGACCCCTCCACCTCCATGATGACGATCGTGACCTCGGGGGATGACCGGATCATCGAGCAGATCGTGAAACAACTCAACAAGCTGATCGATGTGATCAAGGTGGTGGACCTCAACGAAAGCGAGTTCGTCGAGCGCGAGACCGCACTCATCAAGGTGCATACGAAGCCTGAAGATCGGGCGGAAGCCTTACGGATCGCGGATATCTTTCGCGCGAACGTGGTCGACTCGACCTCGATGACGTACACGATCGAGATCACGGGTGGTACCAAGAAGATCGAGGCGATCATCAACCTGCTGCAACCGCTCGGCATCAAAGAACTGATCAGAACCGGCCGGGTCGCCATCGCGCGGGAACCGATTCGGCCCGCGGTGGCTCAGCCGAAGCGGGTCGCAAAGGAGTGAGCTCACGTGAGGCGTAAGGCGTGAGGAGCAAACGATGAAGATCTATTACGACCAGGACGCGGACCTGGGACAGATCCGCAACAAAAAGGTGGCGATCATCGGCTACGGCAGCCAGGGCCACGCGCATGCCCTGAATTTGAAAGACAGCGGGGTTCCTGTGGTGGTCGGGCTTCGGGAAGGCGGTTCCTGGCTGAAGGCCGAAAAGAGCGGGCTCAAGGTGATGCCGACCGCGGACGCGGTCAAGAGCGCCGAGATCGTAATGCTGCTGGCTCCCGACGAAGCCCAGGGCGGGATCTACCGAAAGGACATCGCGCCCCACCTCAGGGATGGCGCCTACCTGGCATTCGGGCATGGGTTTAACATCCATTTCGGGCAAATCGTGCCCCCTGCGACGGTCAACGTGTTCATGGTGGCGCCCAAGGGACCGGGGCATCTGGTACGATCGGAATATACGAAGGGCAGCGGCGTGCCGATGTTGCTGGCGATTCACCAGGACCCCAGCGGGACGACACGTCAAGTCGGACTGGCCTATGCGAGCGCGATCGGCGGCGGAAGGGCCGGCGTGATCGAGACCACGTTCCGGGAAGAAACCGAGACCGACCTGTTTGGCGAACAGGTGGTGTTGTGCGGAGGCCTGACGTCACTGATCCAGGCGGGCTACGAGACGCTGGTGAACGCCGGTTATTCGCCGGAGATGGCCTATTTTGAATGCCTTCACGAGGTCAAGTTGATCGTGGACCTGATTTACGAGGGCGGGATCGCCAACATGCGCTATTCGATCAGCACGACCGCCAAATACGGTGATGTGACGAGGGGGCCCCGGATCATCACGGAAGAAACGCGAAACGAGATGCGGAAGATTCTGGACGAGATCCAAAGCGGCCGGTTCGCCAGGGAGTGGGTCCTGGAAAACCAGGCGAATCGCCCGGTTTACAACGCCCTGCTGGCGAAGGGGGAAGCCCATCCGATTGAAGACGTGGGCTCGCGGCTTCGGGCGATGATGCCATGGCTCAAAAAAGACAAGCTCGTGGATAAGAGCAAGAACTGACGTATCAGGTCTCTCTCCGGCGCAGAGAGCGGAGGGCGGTTCGGATGGCAGATCGAGCAGTCGGCATTCCAATTGTCCGGGAAGGGCTTCCGTTCGTGGCCGCGGCAGGCGGGTTGACGGCGCTGGCCGGGTCGCTCGGCTGGGTCGGCCCCGCGGTTGTTCTCGGCACGCTGACGTTGTTGACGGCCTGGTTTTTCCGGAACCCGAGACGGCACGCGCCCCAGACGGCGGGAGCCGTGGTGGCGCCCGGCGATGGCCGCGTCCTCGCGGTCCATGAAGAGTATGAACCGCGATTTCTCAAGGATCGGAGCACTCGAGTCAGCATCTTTCTGAGCATATTCGATGTGCACGTGACCCGCATTCCGTGCGACGGGACAATCGAAAAGATTGCCTATCAGCCCGGTCGCTTTCTGGCGGCCAACCGGCCGGAAGCCACGCTGCGAAACGAGCAGAACGGCCTTCTGATACGAACGGCGGGGGGCGCGAAGGTGCTCTGTGTCCAAGTGGCCGGGCTGCTCGCCCGGCGAATCGTCTGTTGGGCCTTTCCGGGTGAGGCAGTGGCCTGCGGCGAGCGCTTCGGTCTGATCAGATTTGGATCGCGCGTGGACATGTACCTTCCCCTCGGGGCCAAAGTGCGGGTGACGGTCGGAGATCACGTGAAGGGCGGCGAGACCGTCCTTACGGAGTTGAGCGACGAGGAGTCGTCATGCGGACTGCGCTCATGAAAGAACCCAAACGAAAACGGGGGATCTATCTGATCCCCAACCTGCTGACCACCGGGAACCTGTTCAGCGGGTTGTTCTCGATCCTTGCCGTCTTCAACGCCAATTACGTGACGGCGGCGATCGCCATCCTGGTGGCCCTGATCTTCGATATGCTGGACGGCAAGTCGGCCCGCTTGATGAACAGCACCAGCCAGTTCGGAGTGGAGTATGACTCCTTGGCCGACCTCGTCTCCTTCGGGGTCGCGCCGGGACTGCTGATTTACTCCTGGGCCTTGAGCGCGCACGGCATGTTGGGCTCAGCGGTCATGTTTTCGTTTGTCGCCTGCGGGGCGCTGCGGCTCGCACGGTACAACGCCTTGGCGGCCACCACCGAGAACAAGAATTTTACCGGCCTTCCGATTCCGGCCGCGGCCGGCGTGATCGCCACGCTGGTGGTGTTTGACCATCACATCGTGCGGATGGGCGCGGAGGTCAAACCGCTCCTGATCCTCATCATGACCCTCACGCTGGCATTCTTGATGGTCAGCACGATCAAGTACCGGAGTTTCAAGGATCTCAAGTTCCGCGGTGGTCGCCATTTCAACTACCTGGTCTGGGCGATTCTCTCGCTGATGCTGATCGCGGCGTGGCCCCAAGTGATGTTGTTCGTCGTGTTCGCGGGCTATGCGGTGTCGGGGGTCGTTGAGAAAGGGCTGAGCCTCCTCGTCAAGGCAGTGGGCAATCGACGGGGGGCGGGGTCCGATCAACCGGTGCTGGAGAGGAAAGAGTAGAGCGGCTGCAACGGGCGAGTAAGAGTCCCCGCCTGACCGGCGTGAAGGGTCACACGAAGGGTGTCCGGCTGCTCGTCGAAGCGGGGCACCGAATCAGGGTGGTACCACGGAGCGCGCTGAGCCTTCGTCCGGGGTGCCCGTTGCCCGTTTTATTGCAACGGGCCCTGGGAGGAAGGTTTTTTTGTTTGGGGGTGTGGCTGGGTTCGTCCCATGCTCCCGCACCCCGCACACACCTGAAGGGGGTGCAGCGGCCAGGCTCCCTCCTGTGCTCGCGCGTCGCGCACTCAAGATTTATTGGTTCCGGGCCTCCGCGGATGGAGTGCTCGCCGGACGCGCGCAGTTGGAGGCAGCCTGGCCACTGCCCCTCAGGATGGGAGGAACGGGGAGTGTGCCGGGTGATGACGCGCGCGTAGGGACTAGCCAGGCCACCCGTCAGCAATTTGTTCGTGTTGAAGAGGAGTAATGAGTATGACGCGGATGATTCGGATCTTTGACACCACCTTGCGGGACGGCGAGCAATCGCCCGGGGCTGGCATGAATGTCGAGGAAAAGGTGATGATCGCCAAACAGCTGGCCAGGCTCGGGGTGGACATTATCGAGGCTGGATTCGCCTACAGTTCGCCGGGCGATTTCGAAGCGGTCCGGCAAGTGGCCCAGGAAGTGGAGGGACCGACGATCTGCAGCCTGGCCAGGGCCAAGAAGGAAGACATCGACCGGGCGTGGGAAGCGCTGAAGGGCGCTCCGAAAGTTCGAATCCACACGTTCCTCTCGACCTCGGACATCCATCTAAAGTATCAGTTCCGGATCAGTCGGGAGGAGGCGTTGAAACGGGCGGTCGAGATGGTCCAGTGTGCGCGCAGCTACGTGGACGACGTCGAGTTCTCGCCGATGGACGCCAGCCGCTCGGATCCGAGCTACCTGTACGAGGTGCTGGAAGCGGTGATCGAGGCGGGAGCCGGAACCGTCAATCTTCCCGACACGGTCGGGTATGCATCCCCTCAGGAATTCGGGCTGCTGATCCGCGGGATCGGCGAGCGCGTTCGGAACAGCGGTCGCGCCGTGATCTCGGTCCACTGCCACAACGACCTCGGCCTGGCCGTGGCCAATTCACTGGCGGCGATCCTGGAGGGGGCCGGTCAAGTGGAATGCACGATCAACGGGATCGGCGAGCGGGCCGGCAATGCGTCGCTTGAGGAGATCGTGATGGGGCTCCGGACCCGCAAGGATTTCTACAAGGCGGATACGGGGATCCGCACCGAGGAGATTTCCAAGACCAGTCGCCTCGTCAGCAAGATCACGGGCATGGTGGTCCAGCCGAACAAGGCGATCGTCGGCGCCAATGCCTTCGCCCACACCTCCGGCATCCATCAAGACGGACTGCTGAAGGAGAAGAGCACGTACGAGATCATGCGACCCGAGTCGATCGGTCTGGTCCAGAGCCGGATGGTGATGGGGAAGCTGTCGGGCCGGCATGCCTTCCGGCAGCGGCTCGAAGAGTTGGGCTACAAACCGTCCGATGACGAGATCAATCGGGCGTTCGACCGGGTGAAGCGGCTGGCGGATCAGAAACAAGAGATCTATGAAGAGGACCTGGAGGTCATCATCTCCGAAGAGATCGCCAAAATTCAGGAACGCGTTCAGCTCAAAACGTTGTATGTCGAAAGCGGGACCAACCAGGTACCGACCGCCACGGTGGAATTGGAGATCGACGGCCGACTCGTGAAACAGACCGGAACGGGCGACGGGCCGGTGGACGCCGCGTATCGGACCATCGCCGCCATGACGCAGACCAAGAGCCGCCTGCTGACCTATTCGGTCAAGGCCATTACCGGCGGAACCGACGCGCAAGGCGAGGTCTCGGTGCGGCTGGAAGAGGGAGGCAAGACGGCCATCGGCCACGGAGCGGATACCGATATAATTCTGGCCTCGGCCCGGGCCTACCTCAATGCGCTCAACAAACTGGCCTACTGGGCCTCAAAGCAGGCCGATCCGGCGCAGAAGGTCGGCTTGATTTGAGCGACGAGGGCGGGGTAGAGTGACCGCTGCCACTGAAGCGAGCAGCGGACAGCTAATAGCAAACAGATCAGAGGCTAGCAATTCCTGGCTACCAGCTATTCGCTGCTTGCTGCTCGCTAGGTTGAAGGGGAATGCCGCCGATGGGCATGAACATGACCGAGAAGATCCTGGCCCGCCACGCCGGCAAGGTGAGCGTGGCGCCGGGAGAGAATATCTGGGTGGACGTGGACGTCCTGATGACGCACGACGTGTGCGGACCGGGGACCATCCAGATTTTCCACAAGCAATTCGGGGCCGCCGCCAGGGTGTGGGATCGTGAGAAGGTCGTGGTGATTCCGGATCATTACATTTTCACCAAGGACCTCCACGCTCACCGCAACCTGGATCTCCTGAGGAGCTTCGTGACGGAACAGCAGCTTCCGTATTTCTATGACGTCGGCACGCCCAAGTACAAAGGCGTGTGTCACATCGCGTTGCCGGAGGAAGGACACACGAGGCCCGGCGAGGTGCTGTTCGGAACGGACTCGCATACCTGCACGGCCGGAGCGTTCGGAGAATTCGCGACCGGGATCGGCAACACGGACGCCGCCCTGATCATGGGGATCGGCAAGCTGTGGGTCAAGGTGCCGGAAACCATGCGCTTCGTCTTCGAAGGGCCGCTTCCTCCGTACCTGATGGCCAAGGATCTGATCCTGCATATCATCGGAGACATCGGGGTGGACGGCGCCACGTACCGTGCGATGGAGTTTGCGGGAGATGGGGTGATGGCGCTCAGCATCGAAGAGCGGATGACCCTGTGTAACATGGTCATCGAGGCCGGCGGCAAGAATGGCATCATCGCCCCGGACGAGGTCACGGAGGCCTTCGTCAGGTCGAAGACCAACCGGCCGTATGAGGTGGTGGCCAATGATGCTGACGCCCGGTTCCACAGCCTGCGGGTCTATCAGACGAAGGAGATCGAGCCGACGGTGGCCAAGCCGCATTCTCCGGACAATCGGGATACGGCGTTCCGGTGCCGGGACGTGGTGGTGGACCGGGCCTATATCGGCTCGTGCACGGGAGGCAAGGTCACGGATTTCCGAGCGGCGGCGAGTATCCTGAAGGGCAAGCAGGTGAAAGTGGACACGTTCGTGGTCCCGGCCACCACCGAGGTCGCCCGCGCGCTGGCGACGGAATATCTGGACGGCGAATCCCTGCAGTCTATTTTCGAAAGCGCCGGGGCCAGAATCGCGGAGGGTGCCTCCTGCGCGGCCTGCCTGGGAGGTCCGTCGGATACGTTCGGACGGCTCAACAAGAGCGAGGTCTGTATCTCCACGACAAACCGGAACTTCCCCGGTCGGATGGGGTCGAAATCAGCGCAAGTCTACCTGGCTTCTCCTTACACCGTCGCGGCTTCCGCCGTCACCGGGAAAATCACCGACCCTCGCGAGTTTCTGGCGGCCCGGGCCGACCGACGGTCGTGTTGATCACCAGCCTGAACCGGTGTGAAGAATTTCTTGCGGGCGACCACACGCGGTTGCGAGAGTTGCTGCATCCCTCTCGCCTCCCCGTCGCAATTCGATACAGCCTGGCCCATGGGCGGTTGGAGCCGGGGAGACGCTCGAAGCTGCATCGTCTGGCGTCGTCGGAGGTCTACTATTTTTTAGTCGGCCACGGGGTCTTCCGGGTTGGAGACGAATCGGCTGCGGTGGAGCCGGGCACGGTGGTCTATGTGCCGCCGGGAATGGCGCAGACCCTGGAAAATACCGGGGGCGCCGGACTCGAGTTCCTGTGCCTGGTTGACCCGGCGTGGAGGTCCCAGGACGAAGACGTGATCGAAGAGCGGGACAGAAGCTCCGCACCGGATCGGACCGGATCGGAGCGGGACAGGATACAGAGGTGAGCAGGAGGACGGGGGACGGGGATGAGAGACGTGATTCGCGGGAAAGCCTACGTGCTGGGCCACAATATCGATACGGATCAGATTATTCCCGCCAAGCATCTCGTCTATAGCCTCGCCGATCCGGAAGAGCGAAAATTGTACGGGACCTACGCGCTATCGGGGGTCCCGGACCAGGCGGCTGGGCTGCCGGCCGGGCATGTGAAGTTCGTGCCGGACGGCCAGCACCGGTCGGAGTTTCGTGTGCTCGTCGCGGGCAAGAACTTCGGCTGCGGCTCTTCACGGGAACACGCGCCCGTGGCGCTGCAGATTGCGGGCGTCGAGGCGGTCGTCGCCGAGTCCTACGCGCGAATCTTTTACCGCAATGCGGTGAACGGCGGCTTCCTGCTGCCGTTCGAGCTGGTCGAGTCGGTCTGGCAGAGGGTGAAGACGGGTGACGAACTGGAGATTCAAGTCTCCACGGGGACCCTCCGGAACCTGACCGCCGGGGAGGCCTATGCGCTCAGGTCTCTGGGGGACGTCATCGGGATCCTGAAGGCGGGCGACGTCTTTGCGTACGCCAAGCAGAGCGGGCTGATGAAGTAGGCGGGAGGCATTGTGAAAGCTCGAATTGCGGTCCTGGCTGGTGATGGGGTCGGGCAGGAGATCGTTCCCGAGGCGGTCAAACTCCTCAAGGCGGTCGGTGAACGATTTCACCATGCCTTCGAGTTCGTCACCGGCGACGTCGGCGGGTACGCCATCGACAAGGTCGGTGTGCCCCTCCCGCAGGAGACGCTCGCGCTGGCGAAGCAGAGCGATGCCGTGCTGTTGGGTGCCGTGGGCGGGCCTCGGTGGGAAGGGTTGGCATACAGTCTGCGTCCCGAACGTGCCCTCCTCGGCCTGCGCGAGCAACTCGGCCTGTTCGCCAACCTTCGTCCTGCCAAGCTGTACCCGATGCTGGCCGAGGCGTCCACGCTGAAGCGGGAGGTGATCGAGGGGATCGATCTCCTCGTGGTCAGAGAGCTGACGGGAGGAATTTATTTCGGAAAACCGAAGGGGATCGAGAAGACCGCCGGCGGAGAGAAGGGCGTCAACACCGAGGTGTACACCACCGAGGAAATTCGGCGCATTGCGAAAGTGGCGTTCGAGGTGGCTCGCAAGCGGAGACGTCGGGTCACGTCCGTGGACAAGGCCAATGTGCTGGAGTCCTCTGAACTCTGGAGGCGAGTGGTCATCGAGGTCCACACAGGCTATCCGGACGTCGAACTCAGCCATATGTACGTCGACAACTGCGCCATGCAACTCATCAGAAACCCGAGGCAGTTCGATGTCCTGCTCACCACGAACCTCTTCGGCGATATCCTGAGCGATGAAGCGGCGATGCTGACGGGCTCGATCGGGATGCTCCCGTCCGCCAGCCTCGGCGCGCGCGCGGGCCTGTATGAGCCGATTCACGGCAGCGCGCCGGACATCGCGGGAAAAAACCTGGCGAATCCCATCGCCACCATCGCGTCGGCCGCCATGATGCTGGCTTACACGTTTGATCTCGAAAAGGAGGCCGAGGCGGTCGAGCACGCCATCTTCAAAGCGCTCGAGCAGGGGTATCGGACGAAAGACATTCACAGTCACGGGACCAAGCTGGTGGGGACGACGGAAATGGGCCAGGGGGACGGCGGACCGGCAGTCTCCGCTGCCCTGAACGAGCCGAGGAACATCGCGCTGGATCGTGCCGGGCACCTCTACATTGCCGACTCTGAAAATCACGTGATCAGGAGGGTCGATCTCAAGACCGGAATCGTCGTCACCGTTGCGGGCTGTCCAGGGGCCGGGTCCTCCGGACAGGAGGTCGGGGATCTTCGCGGGACTTCGGCTGCCGAGCAGGCCGAGGATGACCCCTTCGGGGGGCCCGAACAATCAACGCCGCAAAAGTTTGCGCAACTGGCGGACCTTAGCGGAACCGTACGGTTTGTGGTGGGGACCGCGGCCGGCGCCGGGCGATTTCACGGGGACGGCGGTCCCGCGTCTCACGCGACGCTGAACGTTCCAAGCGCTGTGGTGGCGGACGAAGCGGGCCACCTCTATATCGCCGATACGATGAACCACCGGATCCGAAAAGTGGAGGCCGCTACCGGAACCATGACGACCATTGCCGGAACGGGGCAGCATCGATTCTCCGGAGACGGCGGACCGGCCGTCTCCGCGGCCCTGAACGAGCCGACGGCCCTGGCGGTGGATCGCAAAGGGCACTTGTACATCGCCGATCAGAGCAACAATCGAGTCCGCCGGCTGGATCTGGCCACGGGAGTCATCACCACGGTGGCAGGCACCGGTGAGGCGGGGTATACGGGAGACGGCATCGTGGCGTCTGAGGCCGGCCTGTCCGGGCCCAGCGGCCTGGCCTTAGGTCCCGACGGCGCGCTGTATATCGCCGATACCTTTAACGGCCGGATTCGCCGGGTGGATCCGGAGACCGGCTTCATCAGCACCGTGGCAGGAGACGGCGGGGAGTACCGGTACCAGGGACGGGCGAACGAGTTTTCGACGAGTCTGTCTCGTCCCTATGGAATTGCCCTGGATCCGGAGGGGCATATCCTGATCACCGATTCCGACAGCCATCTCATCCGGAAATGGGACAGCACGAGAAAGATCGTCAGACGAGTGGCCGGGAACGGCATGGCTCAGTTCGGGGGCGATGGCGGCCCGCCTGAGGACTGTAGCCTGAATTACCCGTTCGGAGTCGCGGTCGATGACCAGGGGAATCTGTACATCGCCGACACCTTTAATCATCGGGTCCGTATGATCGCCGCCTGAATTGCGTTAAGATGGAATCGCCCATGCTGAGCAAGAAACTGGCCTACCACGTTGCCATTGTCGGGGTGACCGGAGCGGTCGGGGCCCAGATGATCGAGGTGTTGGAGGAGCGGAAATTTCCGGTCGGGACCCTTCGTCCGCTGGCCTCCTCCCGATCGGTTGGTGGAACTGTGTCGTTCCAGGGGGCCGATCTCCCGGTGCAGTTGCTGACACATGACTCGTTCGCGGGGATCGACCTGGCACTCTTCTCAGCCGGCAGCGATGTCGGCAAGGAATTCGCGCCGGTGGCGGCCAAGGCCGGCGCGATCGTCATCGATAACAGCGCCGCCTGGCGTATGGATCAGGGCGTCCCGCTGGTGGTGCCCGAGGTCAACCCCGACGACCTTGCCCGACACCGGGGCATTATCGCCAACCCCAATTGCTCCACGATTCAAATGGTGGTCGCGCTCAAACCGCTGCATGATCGGGCGCGGATCAGGCGGATCGTGGTGACCACCTTCCAATCGGTCTCCGGAACCGGCAAGGAGGCGATGGATGAGCTGATCGATGAGTGCAAGGACCTGCTGAGTTTCAGGCAACCTCAGCCGACCGTGTACCCGTTCCAGATCGCGTTTAACTGCTTGCCCCACATCGATGAGTTTCTCCCGTCCGGATACACGAAAGAAGAGATGAAACTGGTCCATGAGACCAGAAAAATCATGGGCGATCAGTCGATCCAGATCACCGCCACCACGGTGCGGGTTCCGGTCTATGTCGGTCATTCCGAGTCGGTCAACATCGAGACGGAACGAAAACTGACTGCCGACGAAGCTCGCGCGATTCTCTCGACGGCGCCGGGCGTCCTGGTGTACGACGATCCATCGCACGCCATCTACCCGATGCCCCTGGCGGTGGCCGGCAAAGACGAGGTCTACGTCGGCCGGATTCGCGAGGACGAGTCCATCCAGAACGGGCTGAACCTCTGGGTGGTGGCGGACAACCTCAGAAAGGGGGCGGCGCTGAACGCTGTCCAAATCGCCGAGCTCCTCGTGAGGTAAGCCATGCCGGACTGGAGTGACGTGGGAAAGACGCTGATTCTCGTGGGCGGGGTCCTTGCCCTGCTCGGTGCTCTCCTGACTCTGTTCGGCAAGATGGGCAGCGGCTTCGGCGGGTTCGGCAGGTTGCCCGGCGATATCCTGATCAAGCGGGACAACTTTACCCTTTACTTCCCTCTGACGACCAGTATCCTGATCAGCGTTGCGTTGAGCCTGCTGATGTACTTCCTCTCCAAACGGTGATGACGATGATCGCGGTCTGCGCGCTCTGGGGCATGCTGTTCTCGGTCCTGCTCGCCGAACCAGTCCAGGCGGCGGACCTGATCCGCGCCCTGATGTTTCAGGAAGCCCAGCGGGTGCTGATCACGTCCGGACGGGGACTCGTCCGCCAGTTCCCCGACGGCGCCGAACAGGTCATGTCCACTCCAGTGGTCGTGACGCAGCTCGATGGCGGCATGACCTTGAACGGAGCACGGGCTGCTTCCGACATGGTGAAAGTCCGTGGACGTGACGACGACCTCATCATCACTGTCGCGGAGACCCCGGTCTCGGATCAGCCGCAGGATCGACTTTCTGACAAGGTCTCCGACGCCGCCGGAAGCGCGGTTCCACCCGCGGAGCTGGGTCCACCTCCGATGGGAGCTCTCCGAGGGCCGGCGCCCCTCCACACACTGGTACTGGCCGGAGCGGTGCAGGTCATACGCCGCGGGAAGAGCCTGATGGTCATCAATGAGGTGGATCTCGAAGAATACGTGAAGGGGGTGGTGCCCTCGGAGATGAGTTCCGGCTGGCATCTGGAAGCTCTCAAAGCGCAGGCGGTCGCCGCCCGGACCTATGCGCTCTACCAACGGATGATGAATGCAGGCCGCGACTACGACGTCGTCGCCGGTGTCCAGGACCAGGTCTATCGAGGCCGGCGTGGGGTCGATGAGCGCGTCCAGCAGGCGGTGGAAGCTACGCGCGGGGTGGTGCTCATGCACCAGAACGCCCCGGTGTTCGCCGCCTTCTCCTCTACCGCCGCCGGTCCTACCGAAGACGCGATCAATGTCTGGTCGAAGGACCTGCCGTACCTGAAGGGCGTGGAGTGCCCCTTCGATGCGAATTCTCCCTACTATCGCTGGAGGGCCGAGGTGAGCCTGCAGGATCTCGAGAACAATCTCAGACGTCAAGGAATCGCGGTGGGCACCATTGCCAGCGTGACGCCCTTCTCGTTCAGCCGTGCCGGTCGGGTAGGCCGGCTCAGGATCCTGCATTCCGAGGGAGAGCTGATCCTGCGCGGCACGGATTTTCGGCGTGTGGTGGGCTATACGGCGGTCCGGAGCACGCAGTTTGAGGTCCAATCAGTGGGAAGGACCATCGTGCTGGCCGGGCGCGGATCGGGTCATGCGGTGGGTCTCTGCCAGTGGGGAGCGAAGGAATTGGCGGAACTCGGCTATTCCTTCGCCGTCATCTTGACATATTATTTCCCGGGGACCGAATTCAATAACACCCGGTTTGGAGCGCAAGCCCCCTCGTCCACTCCTTGATGTTGCTCTCGGACTTCGATTTTCCCTTCGACCCCACACTGATCGCCGACCGCCCGATCGAGCCTCGTGAGCAGGCGCGGTTGCTCGTGCTGCCGCGCGGAGGCGGTGCCTGCTCCCATCACCGCGTGGCAGACCTGCCAACCTTGCTGGCCCCCGGAGATGTGGTGGTGGTGAACGACACAAAGGTGGCGGCGGTCCGATTGACCGGCCGCAAGTGCCCGGGGGGAGGCAAAATCGAGCTGGTCTTGGTGAAGGATCTGGGGGAGGACCGGTGGGAGGTCCTGCTCAAGGGGAAGGTGACAGCGGGACAGGTGATCGAGTTCGACCACCATGCCTGGGCCACCGTGTTGACTCGGGGGCCGTCGGGAACGGTGATCAGGATCACCAGCAGATCCCCAGTCCACGAGCTGATCCGAGCCATCGGGCAGATGCCCTTACCTCCCTACATCAAACGAGCCCCGACAGAGGCGGACCGGACGTGGTATCAGACCGTGTTTGCTCGGGTCGAAGGATCGATCGCCGCTCCCACGGCTGGCCTGCACTTGACGAACGACCTGCTGGAGGCATTGCGTCACCGTGGCATCAGCACGGCCGCCGTCACATTGCATGTGGGGCCGGCGACGTTTCGGCCGGTCACTGTCGCGCGCATTCAAGATCACCCGATGGGGTTCGAACGGGTCGAGGTGTCCGCGGAGGCTGTCGCGATGATCCAGCGTGTCAAGGCCGATGGCGGCCGGATTGTGGCGGTCGGGACGACGGTGGTGCGCGCCCTGGAAACTGCCGCCGATGCTGGCGGGACGCTACGGCCCAGGAACGGGGAGACAGGGTTGTTCATCAGCCCGGGATATCGGTTCCGAGTTGTCGACGTGATGATGACGAATTTTCACCTGCCCCGAACCACCCTCTTGATGTTGGTGTCGGCTTTTACGGGACTGGAGCGATTGCGGCAGGCCTACCGAGAAGCGATCGGCGAGCGCTACCGATTGTACAGTTACGGGGACGCGATGCTGATCTTGTGAGCTAATAGCTGATAGCTCGGAGCTATTCGCTGCTTGCTATGCTCTAGAGGAGTTCCCTGTGGATTTCGATCGGCACTCTGGCTTTGACCGCTTCTTTGTACGCCATCACCGCTCGTTGCTGCTTTTGGAACAGAAAAGCCTGCAGGATCCTGTCCCCCGTCGGTGCGCCTGAGGCGGACTCTCCTGGCGGCTGTTGGGCCATGAGTGCCTGGCCTTCCGCAATCTCGGCCGGCGTGAGCGCAACCGAGTCCAGGACGATCGTCCGGGCTTTATTGCGCAGCAACTCCATACCCTGCTGCGCCTCGAAGAGCGAGGGGGTCAGACGGTTGGCAGCCAGCAGGCGGCGATACAGTTCGGGATCAAACTTGCCGTTTCTTGAAAACTCTTCGCGCCCGATGATCTCGTCGCGCAATTCGCTGGGGGTGACGGTCAGTCCCATCTCCTCGGCGACCAACGTCCAGATTTTGTCTTCGATCAATCCCTCGATGACGAACTGCTTCAGCGTTTCGTCCTTGAAATCCCCTTGCACCTTCTCCTTGTAGAACCGGTAGGTGTTTTGATACGCGCGCAAAAACTCGTCGCGCGTCACCGTCAGGTTCCCGACCGAGGCCACGGCGTCAGTTTCTTGCTCACCGAATCCCCACCACCCCATGGTGATCACGAACGCGATCGCTAAAATCCCCATGGCTGACTTCAGCAGCCAGGGATACTTGTGGGCACTTTCCCGCATCAATTTGATCATGCCGGTTTCCTCCGTGATGTGCAGAAATTGTACCGGTCATCCCCCTCGAAGGCAAGGGCGCGCACGTCGAGGAACACACCCGGAGCGGGGACTCGGTCCGTCGGACGGGGGGCGGTCCTGGTCGCAACCGGGCGTAAGTTTGTGGAAGAGCGAGAAATTTGTTATACTGCCGGACTGACTGCGAGGAAGGGGCTTGTCGGAGGAGGGGTCGGGAACAGGCCCTTTGGGCGGAGGGGTCCATCCCAAAGCGCGTGTTCTGAACCGATTCATTGCGAAATTTGTGGACCTTATCGTGGTGGCTGCGGCAGGTCAGGTCGTGCCCCCGGTGGGCTGGTTAGCGGGGTTAGCCTACGTGCTGATCGGCGACGGGTTAACGGGAGGGCAGAGTCTCGGCAAGCGCTTGATCGGTCTGCAGACCGTGGTCCCCCGCAGCCGAGAGGTCTCCGGATTCAGGGAGTCCATCATCCGTAACTTGCCCCTCGCGCTGGCCTATCTTCTGTTTCCGATCCCTTATATCGGGTGGGCATTGGCGACCGCCGTCGTCCTCTTAGAAGCATTGTTGATCATCGGCAATGAGCAGGGCCTCCGGCTGGGGGATGAGATCGCGCATACGCAGGTGTTGGATGCGGGACAGCTCGATCTACGCGACTGACTCCTGGTCCATCCACCACGCACCGGGCCCTGGTCACCGCCATCAGTGGCTGAAGAAGGGAGTATGTCGTGGGACTCGCGGGTGACATCGTAGGCTGGTTCTCGAACGATCTGGCGATCGATTTGGGAACCGCGACCACCTTGGTCTATGTTCGCGGGAAAGGGATCGTCCTGAACGAACCATCCGTCGTGGCGATTGAGAAGAAGAGCGAGAAAGTCCTGGCGGTCGGGGCCGAGGCCAAGAAAATGCTCGGCCGCACCCCCGGGAACATCACGGCGATCCGGCCGATGAAAGAGGGAGTCATCGCGGACTTCGAGATGGCCGAGCGCATGCTGAAGTATTTCATCACCAAAGCGCACAACCGGAGCATGTTCGTCAGGCCACGCATCATCATCGGCGTGCCGTCACGGATCACGCAGGTCGAACAGCGCGCCGTTCGGGATTCGGCTGAGCTGGCCGGCGGCCATGAGGTCTATCTCATCGAGGAGCCGGTGGCCGCGGCGATCGGGGCGGGGCTGCCGATCACCGAGCCGTCCGGGAACATGGTCGTGGACGTGGGCGGCGGCACGACCGATATCGCGGTCATCTCCCTCGGCGGGATCGTCTACAGCGAGTCCGTGAAGGTGGCGGGCGATCGGATGGATGACGCGATCATGAACTACATCAAGAAGAAGTATAACCTCCTGATCGGAGAGCACATGGCCGAACGTGTCAAAGTTGAGATCGGCTCGGCGTATCCGTTCGAGGAGAAGAAAACCATGATGATCAAAGGGCGGGATCTGATCTCGGGCATTCCCCGTACGATTATGGTGGATGACGCCGAGATCCGGGAAGCTTTGCAGGAGCCCATCGGCACGATTGTGAACGCGATCAAGGTGGCTCTGGAGAACACCCCCCCTGAGCTGGCTGGAGATATCATCGACCGTGGCATTGTGCTCACCGGAGGAGGGTCCTTGCTGAAAGGCATGGATACGAGATTTCGAGAGGAGACCAATCTGCCGATCATCACGGTGGATGACCCCTTGACGTCGGTGGTGCTGGGGGTCGGCAAGCTCCTCGACGAACTGGACCTTCTGCGCAAGATCTCGGTGATGTCACAGTACGGCAGCTCCCGCTAGGCTTCCCATCCCGCACGTGGAGGCAATGCTTCGTTCGACATCCGGACCAAGGCGGGTGGTGCTGGTCCTGTTTGCCCTCCTCGTCTCGGTCTTCTTGGTCCTCCCGAAACAGACCCGTAGCCTCCTGCAGCACCTCGGACAGCCGCTCGCGCAGATCGTCGCGTTCCCGCTCGGAGCTTTGGCTGCGCTGGATCGAAGCCTTCGGGAGGCGTGGGGCGGGTATGTCGCCCTGCGGCATGTCTACGACGAAAACCATCGCCTGCGTCGCGAGATCGAGTTCTTACGGGGCCAGAATAGCGAGCTTCGGGAAGTCGCGACGGCCAGCCAGCGCCTGGCCGCCTTGCTGGAATTCAAGGAAGGGACGGGATCCGAGACCATCGCCGCGCAGGTCATCGGTCGTGACGCCACCAGTTGGTATCGAGCCCTGGTGCTGAACAGAGGCGAGCGTGACGGCATCCGTCCGGAGATGGGCGTCATGACACAGGCCGGAGTGGTCGGACGAGTCGTGAAAGCCAACTCGTCGACTGCCGTGGTGCTCCTGATCACGGATCCCAATAATGCGGTGACGGGGTTGATTCAGCGGACCAGGGACGAAGGGATCGTCGAGGGAACCGTGCGGGGACTCGCGCGCATGAAGTATATCCCTCTGCTGTCCGCCGCGCGGGTGGGAGATACCGTGGTGACGTCGGGTCTCACCGGCGGCTTCCCGAAGGGGCTGGTGATCGGGTCGGTCAGGAGCATTGAGAGGGTGGAGGGCGATCTCTTCCAGTCGGCCGACATTACCCCTGAGGTGGATGTCTCGAAGCTCGAGGAGGTGCTGGTCATCTCCACTCCGCGTCAGTTCGATGAGCGCGCCACGGACGCCGGGTCGTTGCTTCCGAAACAGCCCGAGAAGAGGGAGCGGTGAAACGGGCATTGTATGCAGGGCTGGTGCTCGGGCTGGTGCCGATTCAGACGACGGTGCTCCAGTATGCGAGCATCGGCGGGATCCGGCCGGACCTGTGCTTGATCGCGGTCTGCCTCGTGGGATTCGTTGCCGGGGAGCGTGAAGGGATGCTATTGGGGTTCGTGTTGGGCTTGATCCAGGATCTCTTCTCGGCTGGAGACCCGGGGCTCAATTTGGTGACCAAAGGGTTGATCGGGTTCCTCGCGGGCCTCGTGGGGAAGTTGCTCGCCAATGCGACACCAGTCGCGATGCTGGCCACATTGCTGGGTCTGTCGGTGGTCTCCGGCACGGTCTTCCTCATGGCCGTGCGGGTGGGGGAAGGTCTGGCGGACCTCTTCTTTGTCACACGGTCCGTCCTGCTGCCGCAGGCCTTGATTGACGCGGTCGTGGGCACGGGCGCGTACTGGTTGATCGCGAGGCGCGGTCAAGCTGATCAGGCGACTCAGGAAAAACACGGTCCGCTCTGGTAGCAGACATGATCGGCATGAGACGGACGACCTGAACCCAACGACTGGCTGGGGGCAATGCTGGACCTCTCACCGCAACAGGACGAGCTCCGTGAGCTCCAGGGGCACCTGACGATCCTCAAGGTCGGCCTACTGCTGGTCGTCGCCCTCTTGGCGATTCGTCTGTGGCACCTTCAAGTCCGAGAGGGCCAGTACTATCGGGATCTTTCCGAGAATAACCGGACCCGATCCGTCATCCTCGAGCCGGCCCGTGGTCTGATCTATGACCGGAATGGGGTGTTGCTCGCGAACAATGTGCCCAGCTTCAATCTGTACGTCACCCTCGAGGATGTCACTGATCGCGAAGCCTTGATCAAACGGCTGGTCGGCCTCATCGGGCTCGATGAGGCGAGCCTTCGCAAGAGGCTGTCCGAGCGTGGAGCCAAACTGCTCGCCAGGAAATTGAAGGGCGGACTCACGCTGCGGGAGGCAGCGCTCATCGAATCTCATCGTCTGGATCTTCCAGGCGTCATGGTCCAGGCGGAATCTCAGCGGAACTACCCGGCGAGACTGACCGCGTCGCATTTGCTGGGATACGTCGGGGAAGTGTCGGCGGACCAGTTGGAGAAACCTGAATTCGGGGGTCTTCATCAGGGCAGTGTTGTCGGCCAGTATGGCGTGGAGCACACCTACGACCGGTTTCTCAGGGGCCGCGCAGGACAGAAGGTGATCGAAGCCGATGCCCTGGGGCATGAGAAGCGGACGGTTGAGGTCCAGAAACCAGAGGCCGGCGATGATCTGTATTTGACCATCGACCTGCGTCTGCAAAAGCTGGCGGAAGATCTCCTGGGAGGAGAGGCCGGCGCGATTGTGGCGGTGGACCCGGCCACCGGCGAAGTGCTGGCGCTGGCCAGCCGACCGGCCTTCGATCCCAACGTGCTGTCACGGGAACTGACCCCCAAGCAATGGGAGGACATCGTCCAGGACGAGGGCCATCCGCTGACGAATCGGGCGACGCAAGGACAGTATCCGCCCGGCTCGACGTTCAAGATCGTCATGGCGGCAGCCGCTCTTGAAACGAACACCATCGACCCCGCCACGACGATCCGGTGCTTCGGCAGTTATCAGTTCGGTCGGCGTCTGTACAAGGACTGGAAAGCAGGCGGGCACGGCACGATGGACGTGAGCCAGGCGATCGTCGACTCCTGCGATGTGTTTTTTTATACGATTGGACAGCGCATGGGCATCGAGGCCATTGCCTCCTACGCCACCCAGTTCGGCCTGGGCCGTGAAACCGGGATCGAGCTTCCGTCCGAGCGAGTGGGGATCGTGCCATCTCCCGCCTGGAAGGAGAAAGCTCGCAGCGAACC
Organism: Nitrospirae bacterium 13_2_20CM_2_62_8; assembly: GCA_001914955.1. Taxonomy (GTDB): domain Bacteria; phylum Nitrospirota; class Nitrospiria; order Nitrospirales; family Nitrospiraceae; genus 40CM-3-62-11. Next base: position 47,609 of record MNDM01000086.1, read on the forward strand.
GTGGCTGCCCGGGGAAACCATCTCGGCCTCGATCGGCCAAGGGTATGTGACCGTGACGCCCCTCCAAATGACCAGTCTGATCGCAACCGTCGGCAATAACGGGGTGTCATTCCGACCTCGCCTGATCCGGGCGGTGATGGAGCGAACGACCGGACGACTGCAGGAATTACCGGCCGTGGCGCGCGGTCAACTCGCGATCAGGCCAGAAACGCTCGCGCTGATTCAGCATGCCCTTGCCGGCGTGGTGACTGAGGGGACGGCGCGACGAGCCAAATCATCTCTCGTGACCATTGCCGGGAAGACCGGAACGGCACAGGCCGTGGCGGCTCGTCCAGGACCGGAGGAGGATCTGCCGAAGAAGTTGCGGGATCATGCCTGGTTCATCTCGTACGCCCCGACCGTGACGCCGCGCATCGCCGTCGGCGTGCTGGTCGAGCACATGGGACACGGTGGATCAGCGGCCGCGCCGCTGGCGAAACAATTGATCGAAACCTTCATCAAGCTGGCGCCGCATGAGCCGCTCATTGCCGACTCCCCATCACCGGCGCGGTCGCCCATGACGGTGATGGCTCGACAGGAACCCCGTGATTGACCGTGTCATCAGCAGCCGGGCGCCCGATAATTTCGAGTGGCGATATGTCGCGATCATCGGCGCCATCCTCTCACTTGGCCTGCTGTCCATCTACAGTGTCACCCATGCGCAGCCGGGGAGTGGCGTGCCGCTCTACGCCAGACAGATGCTCTGGGTCGTGATGGGCGGTGCCGCCTTTCTGGTGATGCTGGTGTTCGACTATCACAAGATTGCGAGGCTGTCGTACCTGTTCTATGTCGTCGCACTGGTGTTGCTGGCCGTCGTCTTGGTCATCGGCAAGACGAGCCGAGGTGCGCAACGGTGGTTTCCCATCGGGCCGTTTGCGTTTCAACCGGCGGAGTTCGCGAAGGTGGTCCTGATCCTCGTGCTGGCCAGTTACTATGCGAGCAGTCCGCGCGAGGGCTGGCGGCAGAGGGTGGTCCTGCCCGGTCTCATCATGGCGCCCGGCCTTCTGCTGATTCTCAAGCAGCCGGACCTGGGGAGCGGCCTCAGTTTTCTGGCGATTTACGTTTCGATGCTGCTGGTGGTGGGGGTGCGCTCCAAAGCGCTGGGGGTGCTTCTCCTTCTTGCGCTCATGCTGTTTCCGTTCGCGTGGGAAGTCATGTGGGGGGCCCTCCATGATTACCAGCGGGAGCGAATCCTGACCTTCGTGAACCCCGCCTACGACCCGGGCGGGAAGGGCTACCATGCGCTCCAGTCGCGTATCGCCATCGGGTCGGGAGAGCTGCTGGGAAAAGGGCTCTACGGGGGGACCCAGAGCCAACTCAAATTCTTGCCGGAAGGACACACGGACTTCGTGTTCGCCGTGTTCGCCGAGGAATGGGGATTTCTGGGCGTGCTGCTGTTGCTGGGGCTCTTTCTCGGGCTGATCATGCTGTCGATAGAGATCGCGTCGAGGGCCAAGGATATCCTCGGGGCGCTGTTGGCAGCCGGGGTGATCGCCATGATCGGGTTCAGCATGGTGATCAACATCGGGATGACCGCGGGCATCTTTCCCATCGTCGGCATCCCACTGCCGCTGATGAGCTACGGCGGAAGCGCGATTGTCACGACGATGGCCGCCTTGGGTCTGTTACTGAACGTCAAGCGTCGGCGCCTGACGCTGTTTTATTGAACATCTTTCGGCACGGCTGGCTCCGGCAACCAGCGTGGTTGGCCGACACCAGCCGGAGCCGAACCCTCAGACAGATCGGAGGGTTTGAGTTTTACAGACACAATTCAAGTGCAGCCTGGTGGGTGGACGCCGCGGAATTCGGGAGAAGAGGCCGTGCGGTCTGACCACTCTGCGATCGTGGTGCGCGGCTGACAGTCGTCGACCCGGTCGGATAGGCTGCAGGGAGCGGATATGGGACTAGAAATAGCGATCAATGTGACGCGGGAAGAGACCCGAGTGGCGGTGCTGGATCATCGGGTGCTGACGGAACTGTATGTGGATCGGGCCAAGACGAAAGATTTCGTCGGGAACATCTACAAAGGGAAGGTCGTCAAAGTCCTTCCAGGCATGCAGGCGGCTTTTGTCGACATCGGAATGGAACGGGCGGCCTTCATCCATGTCTCGGATCTGTCGAACGACACGGAGCCCGGGGATACCCTCGTCGACAGCGAGGAAGATGACAAGGGCCCCGAGCTCCCCAGGCCTCGTCGCCAGACCACGCGGCCCATCGAGCAACTGCTGAAAGAAGGCCAGGAGCTCATGGTGCAGATTTCAAAGGGACCGATCGGGACCAAGGGGCCGCGGGTCACGACCTATGTTTCCCTCCCCGGACGGTACCTCGTGTTTATGCCCAACGTTGAGCACGTCGGGGTGTCCAGGCGGATTCCGAAGGACGAGGAACGGGCCCGGCTGAAGGAGATCATGAAGCGGCTACGCCGACCCGGCTATGGCTACATCGTCCGGACGGTGAGCGAAGGCGTCAAGGAGGAGGAACTCCGGTCCGATGTGGAATTCCTGAACGTGCTGTGGCAGGACGTCATGAAGAAACGTGACCAGCAGCCGGCCCCAACCCTGCTGCACACCGACTTGACGCTGACATTCCGGGTGGTCCGCGATCTGTTTACCAAGAAAGTGGAGAGGCTGCTGATCGACTCGAAACAGGAGTATGAAGCCGTCAGGGATTTTGTTCATCGCTTTCTGCCTGAGCAGACCTCCCGGGTCCACTATTACGACAAAGACGAGAGCCTGTTCGATCACTTGGGAGTCGAGATGGAGATCACCCGAGCGTTGAGCCGCAAGGTGTGGTTGAAGTCCGGCGGCCACATCGTCATCGATCATACCGAAGCGATGACGGTGATTGACGTGAACACGGGACGCTTCGTCGGGAAACGCGACCAGGAAGAAACCATTCTCAAGAACAATCTGGAAGCGGTCAAGGAGGTCGCCTACCAGATCAAGCTGCGCGGTATCGGTGGTCTCATCATCATCGACTTCATTGACATGGAGCGTGAGAAGAATCGCGAACGGGTCTATCAGGCCTTGGTGGACGCGATGGCCAGCGACAAGGCGCGGACCAGAATCTCGCACATCTCCGACCTTGGCCTGATCGAGATCTCACGCGAACGGGTCCGCGAGGACCTGTTGCGGACGATGTCCGAGCCCTGTCACTACTGCGAGGGACGGGGATACACGAAGTCACCCACGACCGTGGTGTACGAGATCTTCCGGGAGCTCCGTCGGATCGGACGCTTGCCCGATGAGCAGAAGATCGTGATCGGCGTGCATCCCGGTGTCGCCGAGCTTCTGTACGAGGAAGAGCGTCACGGGGTCGAGGACTTGGAACGCGAGCAAGGCACGAAGATCATCGTCAACGCTGACCAGACGCTTCACTTGGAACAGTATGACATCGTCGTGCTCTAAGGGCACCACGGCAAGAGGTCACGGTGACGCGGGGTGTGCGTGAGCACCGCGTCGCTTCGCTCCTGGCTGGCGCTGCGCGCGGTCAGGGGGCTGGACGATGCGACGGTGTGTCGCCTTGTCCAGACGTTCGGGTCGCCGGAGGCGGTCCAGGCCGCCTCGATAGATTCCCTCATGGCGTCCGGATGCATCAGCGCGTCGCTCGCGCAGGCCATTCGGCGGGGTCCGGACGACCACACTCAACAGGGCCTCGACCGCGACCTGAAGACCCTGGAGCGGTTGCAACTGTCGGTGGTCACCTGTCTCGACCCGGACTACCCGCCGCGGCTCAAGATGATCCACGACCCGCCACCTCTGCTGTATGTGAGCGGGGCTCTGACCCAAGCGGACCGCCACGCGGTGGCCATCGTGGGGGCGCGGCGGGCGACCGCGGCCGGTCGCTTGCTGACCGAAGAGCTGAGCCGGGACCTGGCTTCTGCCGGGTTCACCATCGTCAGCGGTCTGGCGAGGGGAGTGGACGCGGCCGCCCATCGGGGCGCGCTCGCGGCGCAGGGCAGGACCGTCGCGGTGCTGGGCTGCGGGATTGACCAGACCTACCCGCCGGAGCATCAATCGCTGAGGAAGGAGATCGAATCGAATGGAGCCGTGGTGGCCGAGCTTCCACTGGGGTCGTATCCGCACGGGTATCATTTTCCGCGCCGGAACCGAATTATCAGCGGAATGTGCCTCGGGGTGGTGGTCACCGAAGCGGCGATCCAGAGCGGGTCGCTCATCACCGCGCGACTCGCCGCCGACCAGGGCCGGGAGGTCTTTGCCGTACCGGGATTCGTGAAGGCGGACAACAGTCGTGGTCCCAACGGGCTCATCAAGCAGGGGGCCAAGCTGGTTGAGACTGTCGAGGATATCATCGACGAACTCTTGCCCCAGCTCGACGCGCCCTTCCGCGAGCGTCTGAAGGGGCGTGTCCCGCATCCCGTCGAATCACCGCCTCAGTTGGGCAAGGCGGAGGCGACGATCTATCTCGCGCTGTCCTTTGAACCGACGCACATCGACGACCTGATCACCAACAGCCGACTGCCCGCGGCCGATGTTGCTGCGCATCTCCTTGCACTGGAACTCAAACATTTGGTCCGCCAACTGCCCGGCCAAACCTACCTTCGGCTATAATCGTATATAATAGGAAGGCTTGAAGAGCATGCCGGCATCGGGATATGTCACAGCCCCCTTCTGGGCACCGGCCTCGGACGAGACACAGGAGCGCGAATGGCGAAATCGTTGATCATTGTGGAGTCCCCAACCAAAGCCAGAACGATCACCAGGTATTTGGGCCGCGGCTACACGGTTCTGGCCTCCGTCGGCCACGTGAAGGATCTCCCCACCAGCAAGTTGGGCGTCGACCTCGAGCATGACTTCAAGCCGCAGTACGTGATCATCAAGGGCAAAGCCAAAATCCTCGCCGAGATTAAACAAAGGGCGAAGGAAGCCGACGCGGTGTTCCTTGCCCCTGACCCGGACCGCGAGGGCGAAGCGATTGCGTGGCATATCGCCGAAGAGATCGACGGCAAGTCGAGAGGGAACAATCGAAAAGTGTTCCGCGTGCTCTTCAACGAAATCACCGAGTCGGCCATCAAACGTGCGCTCCAGTCTCCCGGGAAGATCGATATGAAGCTGGTCAATGCCCAGCAGGCCCGTCGCGTGCTGGACCGCATCGTTGGGTACCAGGGCAGCCAGTTGCTGTGGAAAAAAGTGCGACGGGGCCTCAGCATGGGCCGCGTCCAATCAGTGACCGTGAGACTGATCTGCGATCGGGAGCGAGAGCGCGAGGCATTCCGCCCGGAGGAGTACTGGTCGCTCACGGCGACGCTGGCCGGCGCCAACCCGCCGCCGTTCGAGGCGAGACTCAAGAGCATCAACGGCCGGGATGCAGACATCCCGGGGGTTCAAGCGGCCGAACGCCTCGTGGCTGCCGTGCGGGGGAAGGACTTCGTCGTTCAGTCCATCGAGCGCCAGGAGAAGCGGCGCAACCCTGCGGCTCCCTTCATCACGAGCCGGCTTCAGCAGGAGGCGGCTCGCAAGCTTCGTTTCACCCCGAAGAAGACCATGACGCTGGCCCAGCAACTCTACGAAGGAACGGAGATCGGCCAGGAAGGTCCCGTCGGTCTGATCACCTACATGCGGACGGACTCCCCACGGATCTCGCACGAGGCCGCCGAGGAGGCACGACGACTCATTCGCGAACGGTTCGGGGACCAGTACTTGCCGGCCACCCCCAATGTGTACAAGACCCAGAAGGCTGCCCAGGAGGCCCACGAGGCCATCCGGCCGACGTCGGCAGGCCGCGACCCGGAATCGATCAAACAATTCTTAGAAAAGGACCACTATCAGCTGTATAAGCTGATCTGGAATCGCTTCATCGCCTCGCAGATGACCCCGGCCGTCTTGGAAGTGACCCGCGTCGATTGCGTGCCTCAGGGCTCACGGGACGCGTACCTGTTCCGGGCCAACGGGACCGTGGTGAAATTCCCCGGTCACACGGCGGTCTATCTGGAGGGGGAGGACGCGAACGGCGCCGCTCGGGGCCGCAAGACTGAGCAGGAAATTGAGGACGAGGCCGAACGACAGCTCCCCGTCTTGACCGAGGGGGAACGCTTGCGACTGGTTGCCCAGGAGGGACAAACGGCGCCAGGTCTCTTGCTGAAGCAGCACTTCACCCAGCCCCCGCCTCGATACAACGAGGCCCTGTTGATCCGCGAGCTGGAGGAAAAGGGCATCGGCCGGCCGTCAACCTACGCCAGCATTATCTCCACGATCCAGGAGCGCAGGTACGTCGATAAGGTGGAAGGCCGATTCGCCCCCACAGAGACCGGTCTAACCGTCAACGACTTCCTGGTCAAGGGATTTCCAGACATCCTCAATGTGGACTTCACCTCCTTGATGGAAAAGGAGCTGGATGAGGTGGAAGAAGGCGAGAAACCGTGGGTGGCGGTGGTGCGGGATTTCTACGTGCCGTTCACCAAGGACATGGCCAAGGCCAAGACCATTCCGGGTCCCAAAGACATCGTGCAGCCTCCCACGAGCATTCGCTGCGAGAAGTGCGGGCGGATGATGGAGATCAAATGGGGCCGGAACGGGAAGTTCCTGGCCTGCCCTGGTTACAAGGACGATCCGCCCTGCAAGAACACCAAGAATTTCGAGAAGCTCGCTGACGGGACTATCAAGATCGTCGCGAATCAGGAGCAGACCACGAACGAGAAGTGCGAGAAGTGCGGGTCGCCCATGGTGGTCAAAGCCGGCCGGTTCGGTAAGTTCCTGGCCTGCTCGGCGTACCCCACCTGCAAGACCACGAAGCCCATCCCGCTCGGCGTCAAATGTCCCCAAGACGGAGGCGACCTGACCCAGAAGCGGACCAAGAAAGGCCGTACGTTTTACGCCTGCACGAATTACCCGAAATGCGAGTTCGCGCTCTGGGACCGGCCGGTCAATAAACCCTGCCCAAACTGCAAGTCACCGTTCCTCGTCGAAAAGTTCAGCAAGCAGGCCGGCACGACCGTCCAGTGCCGGAACGAAGACTGCGGCTACAAAGAAGCGGGCTGACCGTTCCCCACGATCCGAACGGGTTCTCCTCCAGCGGACGCGTTCACAAGGCCAGGTAGTGACCTGACGGCGCAGCGCCCGAGACCGCTTGTGCGACCTCGGGCGCTGGACTCGTACTCTCGCCTCATGGACTGGCTGCAGGGGACGACGAGGTCACGTTATTCACTGCTGTCCGGGGCCATCAGCGGCGATTGGATGAACCACATCTCATAGAGTGGGAGCGCCATCATGATGAGGAAGCTCACGACCATCAGGGTGTCGCCCCCCAGCATGGTCAGGACAAAGACCGGCGAGACATATCTGATGAGCCAGGGTGAGGCCAGATCCAGGATCACGCCGCTAAACGCCATCCACGTCATCCCGATTTTTAGTCTATTGCTCGCCCCGGTCAGATAGAGGACGTGCACGAGGATCATAAAGACGACCGGCATGGTAAACAGGTGAAAGTGGGTGATTTCTGCCAGCTCTCGGAATGACATGGGTTCGCCGAAGGTCGCGTCAGACCCACGATAGTGAGCGGCGATTCCGCCGGGCGAGAGGCCGGTCATGCTGTGGGCCCAGAAAAAAGAAAACCCAAAGCCGATGAACATGAGCGTGAGAAACAGAGTGTAGACGAGCCGGATATGACGATCGGTGTCCCGCAGGCGGAACCGCGTATTAAAATTTCGCATTCGGTCCCATCCGGCGCTCAGTCACCAAACAGCGATTCAAAGAATCCCTTCTCCGCCTTCCGCGCCGCCATCGTGTCGCTCCCGAGCCCGTTCGGTTTCAGATAGAATTCGTCAATCAGGACTAAGACGCGTTTCACTCCCGCGCTAATGGAGCGTACCGACATGGTCGCCCCGCTGATATTGATGATGTCCTTGTTGATGCGGATGGGGTCCAGCACCGTCTTGCCCTCGTACTGCGAATTGAACCGCTTTCGCCCCACTTCGCTTCCCCGCGCTTCGCGGAAGACCAGCAATTCCACGTCGGTGCAGTAGCCCATCGGATCCGCACCAACCACGTAGGTCATGTGTTTGTGCTTGCCGATCGTGTTGTGGACCATCGCGTAGCCGTCCACTTTGTCGGCGGTTTCTCCGATATAGACTTCGAAGGAATCTTCGGGGAATTTCCATCCAATCCGCTGCTCCACCATCTCCTTTTTCTCCTGACTCAGCCGTAGCATCTCCTTCCGGATCCGCTGCGACTTCGGCAGCATGATCTTGACCGCCTCCTCCTCGGTCATAAACACCTCGGCGTGAGTCAACTCTTCTTCAGTGAGATAGCGCTTCAGCTCACTGTCCCATACCCTTTCCGCCCAGGCAGGGATGGCCAAGAAGCTGCAGGCAAGAACCGGCGCAACGAAGCGATGGAAGAAGCTCATGTCGGAGAGCATCCCCGTTCTTTCAGCTTGGCATTCAGTTTGTTCATCACGGCGGCCATGGCCTCTTCCGATGGCTCGACCGGCCACCACTTTGTAGCTTGTTGGGTCACCCCGCCACGCAGATGCCAGCGCTGTCTGTTTTCAACCAGGCTGACTTTCGTCACGTCATCTGCCCGCTTGACGACGAAGGACATTCTGGCTCGCTCTTTACTGTCAAAGAGCTCACGATCGAATGCGCCGAACCCGCGTCTGCCAACCTCCATTTCAGTCCAGTCCGTTTCGATCAGACCAACTTCCTTATCCTTCCGAGTCAAAGGCCGGTCTTTCAGTGTCTCCAGCGCTGCGTCCCAAACGGTGTCGTAG
>MNDM01000086.1:56395-57432 GCA_001914955.1 Nitrospirae bacterium 13_2_20CM_2_62_8
TGGCTTCCACTCAGCGAAGCACAGGCGCTACAGATCAGGATGACCGAGGAACACGCAACTCCTAATGCCCGCACGTGAAAAAACCCTCCTCTCTCGATCCCGCGAACCCTCCCCGGAAGGGGGAGAGTTCGCGGGCGTTCGACTTAGAAATAGGTTGCTGCGGAAATCACGAACGCGCTGTCGTGGATCCGTTGATCCGTGTTGGCGTTGAACGCCATCGGCTGGTACTGATAACTCATCTTGAAGGCAGCGTCTTCAATCGGGCGATAGTTCAGCCCAAAAGAAATTTGCTCGAGATCGCCAAACCCGCCCGAGCTATTGTCTAAGTTGGTGTTGACACGGTCATAGCGGATCACGGCGGTAAAGATCGAGCCTTCCCCGAACCGGTTCGGTGCCCACTTTGCCAGCCACTGCGGCATGAAGTGATAGTTGCCTTGAATGTAAAAGCCGTTCATACGCTGTGGCGGAATCCCAACTGAGTTATTCCCTGTCTGATTAGTAATTAGAGCACCAGCCGGTGGTGCACCGGCGAAAGTACTTCCCGCAATGGCCCGAGAGTTCCCCCTAGCATAGGCCCAGGCAGCCTCGCCGATAAGCTCCCACCGACCGCGTTGGAGAGTCCAGTCCAGGGCCAGGATGCTCAGCGGGGTGTATGAGGAGCTGAAGGCAGGCGAGGAATTCCCATAGTACCCGGAGCCGGCCACTTCGACCCCGAGCACCGGGCTGAACGCCATGCGGCCGACGACTGCCTTTCCGTTGTTGATGTCGAAGCCGTCCTCCGTGGGGCATTTCCGCTGGCGCGCGTTTCGCGTGCCGTTCTGTTCACTGATCCTCGGTGTTCCATCTGTGTCATACCCGCAGGGTCCCGTCGTGATGTACAGTTCGTAATCCATCTTGGACAGTCGCGTGGGATAGAACGTACCGTAGATGCCGGCGCCGGTCTCTGGAAAAGTGGTGGGGATGACTAATTGGCTCACGAGCGGGCGGTCGGTCAGGTCGTTCAAGGGCGAGTCGTGCAGGAGGTTGAATTTGCCGAT
>MNDM01000070.1 GCA_001914955.1 Nitrospirae bacterium 13_2_20CM_2_62_8
TGGGCGGGCTCCTCCTCGTGAAGACCGACGCGCCGTTCATGCAAGTGTCCATGTCCTTCCTGCTGCCTACGGTCGTCACGGCGGCGGTGATCCTGTTCGGGATGGCGTGGCTGGCCGCGAAGACGATGCGACGGGCCCCTGTGACGGGCGCCGAAGGGCTGGTGGGCGAGATCGCACTGGCCAAGACCGACGTCGCGCCGCGCGGGCAGGTGTTTCTGCACGGGGAATTGTGGGAGGCGATCAGCGAGGCGCCCATCCGGCAGGGCGAAGAGGCGGAGGTCAAGTCCGTGAAGGGCTTGACGCTGAACGTTGCTCCGCGCCACAAGTGATCTCACACGAAGGAGCGAGCCATGCAGTTTCTTCTGCCGTTCCTCATCATCGGGTTTCTCATCTTTTACACCTTCAAGAGAGTGATGGAGTACGAGCGTCTGGTCGTCTTCTTTCTCGGAAAGTTCCAGATCGTCAAGGGACCAGGGATACGCGTTGTGGTTCCTGTCATCCAGCAAATGGTGAAAGTGAATCTCCAAACGGTCACGATGGAGGTGCCTCCGCAGGACGTGATCACCCGCGACAACGTGTCGGTCAAGGTGAACGCCGTGATCTTCCTGCGCGTGGTGGACCCACAGCGGGCCATCCTCGCCGTGCAGGACTACCTCTACTCGACGTCCCAGATCGGTCAGACGACGCTCCGCAGCGTGCTGGGGCAGAGTCAGCTCGATGACCTGCTGGCCAAGCGGGAAGAGATCAATACCGAGCTGCAACGGATCATCGACCAGCAGACGGAGCCCTGGGGCGTCAAGGTCACGGCCGTGGAGGTGAAAAACGTGGACCTGCCGCAGGAAATGCAGCGGGCCATCGCCAAGCAGGCCGAAGCCGAGCGCGAACGCCGGGCGAAGGTGATCCATGCAGAAGGCGAATTCCAGGCCGCCCAGCGCTTGGCCGATGCCGCTAACATCATGAGCCTCAATCCAGTCGCGCTCCAGCTTCGGTATCTCCAGAGCTTGGTGGAGATTGCCGCAGAGAACAATTCGACGACCATCTTCCCGGTCCCCATTGACATCCTTGCGACGTTCTTTAAAGGGTTAGAGAAGAAACAGTAGGACGGCGAAAAACTCTGTTGGTATATATGGTTACGTGAGAGCGCTCAAGAACCATCTACTACCCCCCCCGGCTTCGCACCTCAGGCAACTCATCCCAGCCACGGTCTCGTCATAACACAGCGCTAAGATAGAACAACCTCACGGCTGTGCAGGTGGGTGAATCCTTTCCGCAGCCCCCGGTCTCTAATGTTATAGAAAGCCAAAATCCTCGGTTGAGGGACCGAAAAGGTGATGCCATGAGGAAAGACGATCTCTTACGTGAAGGCCAAGAGCAAGAGCAGCCTCTCGCCCAGGATCCAGAGACCGACGATCCGGAAGCCAGCGATATCTTAGAGGTTATTGAACGCGGCTCGAAGGGTGGCGGTACCGCCCCGGCTCCGTCGGACCAAGCCAGCGCCCCCGACAAGCCGGACACCTCCCTCGCGCTGGAATCCCTCTACTTTCGTTCGTTTGGAGAGCGGCCCCTCCTCAAACGTCAGGAAGAAGTGGCGCTGGCCAAGCAGATCGACCAGGGCAGCAGAACCATCCGCGCGGTCCTCCGAATCGCCCTCAGTGTCGCGGCTCGAATGCGGAAGACCGAGAAACTCCAGAACGCGACGCGCTCGTTGCAGGAGATCCTTGGGCTGAGTGGATTCTCCTCGACCGCCTTAAACGAGGCGGAAGCCGGTCTCGCTTCACTGCTCGCGGAAGCGAGGGGCTCCAGCAAGGTGGCAGCTTCCCGGATGAAGCGTTTCGCGCATTGCCGTCGCCAGGCGCGCGAAGCCCGTGCCTTGTTGGAGAAGGCCAAGGATGAACTGGTTCGGTGCAACTTGCGCCTGGTGGTCGATATCGCCAAGCACTACACGGGGCGAGGGCTTGGGCTCCTGGATCTGACGCAGGAAGGCAATCTGGGGCTGATGAAGGCGGCGGAGCGATACCAGTACCGCAAGGGCTTTAAGTTCAGTACCTATGCGACCTGGTGGATCCGTCAGGGGGTCACCCGGGCCCTGGCCGACCAATCCAGAACGATTCGGATCCCCGTCCATCTGACCGAGGCCTCGCATCGGATCTTGCGGACATCGCGCAAGCTGGTCCAGCAATTTGGCCGAGAGCCGAGGGCCGAGGAGGTCGGAAACGCGCTGCGTCTTCCCCCTGGGAAAATCCACGAGACCATGCAAGTCTTTCAAGAACCCATTTCCCTCGAGAATCCGGTCGGGGACGGGGAAACGCTGTTCGGGGAGTTCATCGCGGACTCGCAGGCGGTTCCGCCGGATTCTCACGTTCATCGGACCGAGCTGACGCGCGAGATGGATCGGATCCTCGGGGCGCTCACCCCCCGCGAGCAACTCGTGATCCGGTTGCGCTTCGGGATCGGTCAGGATGAGCCGTGTACGCTGGAGCAGGTTGGGCAAAGCCTGTCGGTGACCCGCGAGCGGATCCGCCAGATCGAGGCGAAGGCCCTCAAAAAGCTGAAGACTCCGGAAATCAGGCAAATGTTTGCCGCGATCCAATAAGAACGCCAACCATACTCCGGCGAGCTAACACGGGCGAGGGTGAATCCCTCGCCCGTTTTGTTTTCAGACCCGTGAGTGTCTTTTGACTTTGGCTCGATTGTGAGAGAATGCGGCAGCGCTGAACAAGAGTTTATTCGGCAGGGGGAACGGCCGTGATCACGGTGAGGCGTCGAGACTCCATCCGCAGGGCTGCCTGGGCGGCGGTGCGCGCAGCCGTCTGTCTGACGGTCGCGCCGTTGCTGGCGACTCACGCCCTGTCCGAGGGCGGCTCCGACCAGGCCAATCGTGGACGAGAAGGGGTACATCCTCACCAATAATCATCTGGTTGAGGGGACCAAGAACGTGGTCATCAGTCTCCCGACGGGGAAGCTCACTCCGGGCCGCGTCGTCGGGCGGGATTTTTTGTTGGACCTGGCGCTGATCAAGATTGAAGCGCAGGACCTCGTCGAAGCCCGCTTGGGCCAGTCCTCAACGCTGCAAATCGGCGAGACGGTCGTCGCGATCGGCAATCCGTTCGCCTTGAAGGGAGGATCAACCGTCACGGTCGGGGTGGTGAGCGCGCTGGATCGTTCGATCCTGGCCCCGAACGGGGAAACGCTGTATGACCTGATTCAAACCGATGCGGCGATCAACCCGGGCAGCAGCGGAGGCCCGTTGGTGGATTTATCAGGACGCGTCGTGGGAATCAACGTGGCCGTCGCTCCTTCAGCCCAGGCGATCAGTTATGCGATTTCGATCGACGCCGCGTATCCGAACATTCAGGCCATGCTGGTGCGGGGATCTGTATTTCGTCCGGATCTTGGGTTTATCCCGGTCACGGTGACACCCAGCGTGGCGGCCAGCTTCAATCTGCATGTGGATCGCGGGGTCTTGGCTGTTCAGGTGGACCCGCTCAAGCCGGCGGCCAAATCAGGGCTTCAAGACGGGGACGTCATCACCGCGGTCGATGCCACCCCGATCTACAACATGGGCGATTTTTGGCATGCCTTTCTGCAGGCAGGCGTCCAGCTGCCGGCCCAGCTCACGGTGTACGGGAAACAGGGCCAGTTCTCCGACGTGTCGCTTCCTCGCGTCTCCTCTCCACACGCGTCCCGGTAACGCCGGCAGGCTCAGCGGAGTCACGACGATGATGGTCTCCCGGGTGTGCTTCGTCCGTTCTCGTTGCCGGGCTCCAGGGGCTGTGGTATAGTCTGGCCACGGCGAGTCGGCTTCCCTTGCCTTCCATGCGTTCACATCCCCCCACGAACCGGTTCGACGGGCGAGGTTCTCGGTCTGGTGAGCAGCAGACTGTCATGAAGCGTCCAGGCGTGTTGATGACGTTCGATCAGGTTCCCTATGACACGGCCTGGGAGCTGCAACGGGCCCTGGTCGAGGAGCGGCTGGCTGATCGCCGACCGGACACCCTGGTCCTGCTCGAACACGCGCCGGTGTACACGATCGGTCGGAGCGGGCAGGAGAGTCATTGGGGAGGCGACGAGCGGATCCTCCGGGAGGCGGGCTACCCTGTCTATCGGGTGGAGCGAGGGGGGTCGGTGACCTATCACGGCCCCGGCCAGATCGTCGGGTATCCGATTCTCCGCCTCGGCCACTTCTTCGCGGGGCCCAAGGCTTACATGCGGGCCCTCGAAGAGGTTGTGATCCGGACACTGGCGGAGTGGGGCGTGACAGGCCGGCGCATCGACAAGTTGACGGGCGTCTGGGTCGGACAGAGAGACAGGATGAAGATCGCCGCACTGGGCGTGCGGATCGTCCGGGGAATCACGATGCACGGCTTCGCCTTGAACGTCATGCTGGACGTGGCCCCCTTTCACCGCATCGTCCCATGCGGGATCGCCGAATGTCGTGTGACGTCGATGGCCGACGTCCTGGGCCGGCCTCTGGAGGTCTCCCTGGTCCGGCGGCGGATCGCGGAGGTGTTCGCGGAGCTGTTCGGACTGGACTGGACCGAGCAGGAGTCCGGCTGCGCGAACCGGTCGATCCCGGTGAGATCTGCATCCGCCGCGGCCTGTGATCACGGCGTTCGTGCCAGGCTTGACGCCAACGGAGGGAACCCGTGACTGAGCTGAACAACCCGACGTTTCGCCTGGCCGTCGCGCAGTTCGAACAAGCGGCCGCCATGATGCACTTGGACCCGAATCTTCACGAGCGGTTGAAGATGCCGGAGCGCTCGCTCATCGTGAGCATCCCCGTGAGGATGGACGACGACACGGTCAGGATGTTTACCGGCTATCGCGTCCAGCACGACTCCTCCCGGGGTCCCTCGAAGGGGGGGATTCGTTACCACCCCGACGTGAACCTGGGGGAGATAGCGGCGCTCGCCATGTGGATGACGTGGAAGTGCGCGTTGGCCGGGCTGCCGTACGGCGGGGCGAAAGGCGGCGTGCGGGTTGCTCCGAAGAAGCTTTCGCGCGGCGAGTTGCAGCGACTTACCCGGCGGTATGCGACCGAGATTTTTCCCCTCATCGGTCCCGACAAGGACGTTCCCGCCCCTGATGTCGGCACCGATGCCCAAGTGATGGCGTGGATTATGGATACCTACAGCCAGCAGGTGGGCTTCGCCGTTCCCGGGAGCGTAACCGGCAAACCGCTGTCCATCGGCGGCAGTCTCGGGCGCGAGGAGGCCACGGGCCGCGGTGTGGTCGACGTGACGCTGGAGGCGATGCGGCATCTCCGATTGGACATTGAGAACGCGACAGTCGCGGTGCAGGGATTCGGCAATGTCGGGTCGAACACCGCGCGGATCATGCGGGAAGTCGGGGCCAAGGTCATCGCGGTGAGCGATGTCACGGGGGGCCTCTACAATGCGAAGGGCTTGGACATTCCCGAGTTGCTCCGACGCTTCCGCGGGGATGGTCAGCCCCTCCGCGAGACCAAGATGGGGGACTGGATCAGCAACGAGGAGTTACTGGAATTGGACTGTACGGTGCTGGTTCCGGCGGCGCTCTCGGAGCAGATCACGCATAAGAATGCCGCCAAGGTCCGGTGCCGGATCTTGGCTGAAGGGGCCAATGGGCCGACGACGCTGGACGCGGATCAGATCCTGGTCGATAAAGGCGTCTTCATCATTCCGGATATCCTCGCCAACTCGGGCGGTGTCATCGTGTCCTATTTCGAGTGGGTTCAGGATGCGCAGCGCTTCTTCTGGAAGGAACAGGACATTCGTGACCGGCTGCACGAGATCATCACGGCGGCGTTCCATCGCACCCTGCAATTCTCCACGGCCCAGCGAGCGACCATGCGAATGGCTGCGCTCATGAGCGGCATCGACAAGGTGGCCCAGGCTCATCTGGCTCGCGGCCTCTTCCCATGAGACCGTGAAGCCAGGTCTATCTCGTCTGTTTGGTCTGTTCAGTCTTTTGGTCAGACGGGACAGACTAAACAGACTGAACAGACCGAAGAGACCGGGCCGCGAGATACGAGATACGCTTCACGAGTGACGACTAAATTATGAACTACCTGCTTGCCGCCATCGCCGGGGTCTGGATGGCTGATGGGGTCGCGCTCCTGCTGGCGCCCCGTCACGTGATCACGCGTCTGCGGGAAGTCCTGGCCCTTTCGCCCGCGATGCTCCGGCTGGAGGGTGTGGCCGCCGGCTTGGGCATTCTGCTGCTCCTAGGCACGGAAGGGCTCCACTACCAACCGCTGTGGATGGTCACGGGCGCCGCCATGGTGACGAAAGGGGTGTTCCTCGCCGTCGGGCCCGAGGAGTGGAAGCAGTGGGTGGTGGGATGGTGCCTGGGACGCGAGGATGTGGATTACCGGTTTTGGGGATTGGGGCTGTGCACCCTGGCCTTGCTCTTGTTGCGTGCCCTGGGCTGGCTGGGGAGCAACTGAGAGGGTAAGGGAGCCGCATGCACGACCTCGTCTCGCTGTGGCACCTGCACCGGGAGGCAAGGTGGCCGACGTTCACGGACCTGAACGAGGGACAGTTGATGACGTTGGATACCGTGATCAGCGGGTGTGTCACGTATTATTTAGAGTCCGAGAACGGACTAGACCCGCAGCGTGTCGAGATCCTGGAAAGCTGCCTTGCCGATCTCAACGGACTCCTGCCCGACCTCGCAGCGGAGGCCAGCCCCTACTTTGACCGGCTGCGAACGCTCGCCACGATGCTTCTCGCGACCCGCCATCGTCCATAGCCCGCATTATTCATGAACGCTTCTGCTGCAATCGCGAATTCGCTGCTACGACGAGCCTGCATGCGGCTTGCGAAGCATGCAGGCGGGCGGGCTCGCCGCTCAGTCGGTCAACGTACTGCTGGGAGTATGCCTCCCTCCTTCGCGGCTCCACGCGCCCGTCTCGCGACGCGACTGCGCGATTTCGCCACGAACCGTCATGAATAATGCGGGCTAGCCTGCGCCAGACCGGGGAGAGGGCGGGATCGGCTTCACGTGACCCGACGAGGAAGGCCTTGGGTTGCCTTGCAAGTTCGGGTTTCGTCGGCTAGAATGCTGCCGGTTTTTGCATGGCTCGTCCCGGTGGCTGACGCCCTGCGTCAACGTGGACGCAGGCGCTCCGTGCTCAAGGAGGACTCGATGAGAGGACGACGATTGCCGGTCTGGCTGGCCACGTTGGGGCTCTCCCTCATGGTCGGGGTGCCTCTCGTCGCCGGGGCCGAACCCTACGAGCTCACCAAGAACGACGTGATGGACCCCAAGCTCTTCAAGAGCACGGACATCTCATTGTTTGGGGTGAAGCTCGGCGATCCTGAGAGCAAGGCCTTGGATATCTTGGTGAACGAGAAGATTCCGGGGGTGAAGGTGGAACAGGAGGCGACGTTCGTCCTGCTGCTGGATCAGCGCAAACCCACCGGTCCGATGGCGGGTGTTCGTTTGCTCGACGGAAAGGTTGACCTTATTTTCATCAATAACCGCTTTGCCTTCAAAGCGAGGGGAATCTTTCGCAATATTCTCAACAGCGAGAGTCCGGACGAGATTCGCAAACTTCTCGGCAAAGAAGATTTTGGGGATGAGAACGTGATGGGAGCCGCGATGAACTACGAAAAGCAGGGCTTTGTCGTCAATTACCTGGGCAAGGACGTCAACGTCGAATTCGCTCTCCCGCAATAGGCGGGGCCGGCGAATGGTGCGCTGGAGCCACCTCGCGTCCGCCGTGTCAGTCTGGGTCTGTCTGGCGGCGCTGGCCGCGTCTCCGCCTCGCACGCAGGGGCAACAGGGCCAGGAGCTCCTGGCCCCCGAGCCACTCCTCTTCGATTCGCCGCTCGAGTTCCTGGATTTCAGCAACCCCACCACCATTGAGGGACTGATTCGGTTCGTCGATGTGTCGGAGCGCGCGATCTGGCTCCAGTGGGACCGCCGCCTGGAAGACCATCCTTCCGGGAAAAAAGTGTGGAGAACGCTGGGTGGGGAGTTTATGTTGCTGGTGTATCCTCGAGACGGGGTCCAGTTCGACACGCTCAAGGAATTGGCGCCGGGCACCCGGCTCAGGATGGTGATCCAGTCGAACGACACGGGACGCCGCTTGATCCTTTCCTACGTAGACCCCTCGGTTCCCCCGGAAGTCCCGCTCTGAGCGGCTACTGCATCGCGGCGGTCGCGGTGTCGAGCTGTTGGAATCCGTATTCGATCAGGTTCCATGCGGCCGAGGAGGCGGTTGGTGTTCCTGAGCAGATAGGACCGGTTCACATTGACCGCCGTGATGATCTCCAACTCCGACCTTACGAAGGCCTTGAAGATAGGGTGTCGCAGGGCAAACTCACTTAACGTGGCCAGGTCCGCCGCAGTCGAGTAGTGATCGGGGGCATCGAAGCCGCAGGCGTTACTGAAGTGGGTATCCAGGAGGCCGAGCGCCCGAGCCTTCGTATTCATCAGAAGGACAAACCACTCTTCCGATTCGGCCACATGCTCGACGGCCGCCAGGCACGCATCGTTCGCCGAGGTAATCAGCATCGCCTTCACGAGATCCTCCAGCGCGAAGACCTGCCCGGCGCGGAGCCTCAAGCGGGTCTTTCGCGTGGATGCGGCCTTGCTACTGACGCTCACATAGTCTTGCAGGTGCCCATATTCCAGGATCACCAGCGCCGACATCACTTTGGTGAGGCTGGCCGGCGACAGCCGCCGGTCGGCTTTGAACTCATAGATGATCTGCCCTGTGGTCAGATCCTTGAGAAGGACGCTTTGGGCGATCGGACGTGACCCCAGCAACGGGTGAATGGACTTCAGGCCGGAAGTGAACCCGGCGGAAGGCATGAGCGGAGCGGTAGACGGGGCGATCTCGGCTCGGGACGGGGAAGACATCCAGAACATCGCGACGAGGATGGCTGCCGTCATCATCAGCGGCGGCCACTGGTGCTCCGCCGAGGAGCACGACTGAGGAGGCTGCCGGAGAAGATAGGGATGCATCCGGTGGGAGCTACAGCGTGTAGGTCTCACGAACCTTGGCACCGCGGAATCCGGTATCGAGGACCTTGTGGAAGAACCTCAGGAGGTCCGCCAGGTCCAGCCAGAAGCCGCAGTTCAGGCAGCGTGCGTACAACCGACGGTTGAGCAGGGTGTAATGCCGCTCCACCATCATGAATCCTTTGCATTTCAGGCAGTGCATCTTCGATCAGGTTCCGCGACTCTCCCGGCACGGCCATGCGCTCAAAGGCCGACACAGGTCAGGCGACTTCTACCGTATCGTGCCTCAGGGTGTCAAGCGGCTCAGCGGAGACGGTTCATAATGAGCGCGATGCAGCCGGCCAGCAGACCCCCGCCGGCGATCGTGATCGCAAACGTCAACAACGCCTTGGCACTGCCCGTCGGATGCGTTTCGTACAGGAGATCCCGAACGCCTCCCTCCACCATCAGCACCGACAAGGTTGTGAGCGATCCCATGCCGAACCACCAGATGAATCTCCTCACACTCCCTCGTCCTTCGCCGAAAGGAGCAGGCCCGCCTCGCACAGCGCTCCGGGACTGCATGCGGCCAATCTAGCCCACCGGTCTGGACCTGTCAAGGAACAGGGGAAAACCGACGGGAGTCCCGCGGTACCAGAGACTGCCACCGGGGAAAGCGAGGCGGATCAGGACGCGGATGGTACACGAGGAGGAGCGATCGATTTCAGGCCTCGGTGCAAGAAAATCGAGATGCTCCCGGCTCCGTTGTTCGCGGTGACCAGCCCCGGCTCTTCTGTCTCGTTTGTTCTGAGAGTCAGGGTGGCCACGGCAAACGGTCCGCCTTTCGTTCGATAGTTCATGGGTGGGTATCGGAAGGTTCCATCCCCGCGTCCGTAGAGTATGGAGAGGTCATTGGACTGGATGTTCACGATCGCGACGTCGGGGAATCGATCGCCATCGAAGTCTCTGGCCAGGCCGTACACCGGCCCCGCATCGGCCCCGGACTCTTTGCCTCCCTGGAATGTTCCGTTCCCGTTCCCGAGGAACGTCGTGAAGGTATCCATCTCTCCGTTGATGACCAGGAGATCCGCCATCCGGTCGTTGTTGAAGTCAGCAAACGACACGACCAGCGGCCGTTTGCCGGTCCGATAGTCGGTCGGTTCACGGAAGGTGCCATTGCCGTTCCCCAACCAGATCGAGACGGCGCTGCTCATGGGGCCTCCGTTGCTCACGGCCACATCGAGGTTTCCGTCCCGGTTCAGATCAGCCGCCGCGATCGAGGTGGGGGTATCGCCATACTCGTAGAGCGGGCCCTCCACAAAGGAGCCGTCCCCATTACCCAGGAACACCTTCAGTTTGTCGTTGCGTAGCGCCGCGATGAGATCAGGCTTCTGATCACCGTTGAAATCACCGCTGACGATGGACACCGGGGCTCGATGGATCGTATAGCGCGGCCCCACTCCGAACGTTCCGTTCGCCAGGCCCAGGAAGATCGCGATCTGATCGCTGCCCGAGCAAGCAACCGCCACGTCCACGTATCCGTCCCCATTGAAGTCATTGAGTGCCAGCGCCCGGGGCTCCTTCCCCACGTTCAGGGTGACGGGCTCCCTGAAGGTGCCGTCCCCGATTCCGAAGAGGACGGACAGCGAATTATTGCCGATGTTGGTGGTAATCAGATCCGTGAAGCCGTCCTGGTTGAAATCCGCCGTGGTGACCGAGGTAGGGTTTTTCCCCACAGCATACGAGGTGAAGAGATAGAAGAGATCCGGCGGGACGTAGGCATCCTTCTGGGTGCACCCACCGACCGTCACAACCCCTACCGCCAGCAGGACTCGAAGGGCAATTCCGCGGACAGACGCCATACGCGCCGGAGCGGTCTGTTGCATGAGAGGCTCTGGGACGGCCGCTTGGGATGATGCTCGTCAGCACGGGGCTTTTCCAAGCGGTCCTGGTTGCCACGCGAGTATACCGAGCCCGTTTGCGGTTCCGCAATGGTGATTCACGGCCCGGCGGTCCCGGCAGCGCCCCCGCCGGTTCTGATTGGGAGCGCGACGGGCGGCGCACCGCCGGATTCGTCAGGGCTGCAGACCCTCCTTTTTCCCCTGGAAGAACGGCGCATGACTGGAGTAGAATAAGCCCCCTATGATCCGAGGAGGTTTTATGGGCGACATGGTCAAGATTGAACTGACGATGTACGGAATTGCGGAAGTCGTCAAATGGTGCATCGAGAAGAACAACGGTCGGGTCCCGGGGACGGACACAGCGGGCTTCAAGAAAATGCAAGCTCTCCTCGCCGAGCGACCGCAGACCGGAGACTACTTCACGTTGGATCAGTTTTGGAAGAAAAAGGTGCTGCTGGATTTGACGGAGGAGGAGGTCCACATCATCGACCGGTGTTTGTACGACATCCCGAATTATGAAAACGTCCAGCTTCCCCAGATCCGACACAGATTCTGGCCCAAGCAGCCCGCCTCCCATTGAGAGCCGGTTCCACCTTCTTGCAGGCATCCCCATCGCGCCGCATCCTGGCAACGATCGGCCACGAGCGAGGAAAAGGCTGGGTGGATCACTCGGCTTGCCCCGCCGGGCGGGCAGCGGAGGCGGCCGGCTCCGAGAGCCGGTCGGCGCAATAGCGCGTGACGGGATCGGACTCGGCGTCCGGGTCGGTGCCGTCCCAGATGACGGAATGGACGTTCCAGTGGACGATCGGGTAGAAGATCACTCCCGGTCCGGCCACGAGCACCAGCCGGACCTCGGACAGGATCTGTTCCTCATCGAGGCGTGTGCGGAACCGTTCGTAGACCTTCCCATACCACTCCAGCGTGGGCCGGTGGCGGACCTTGGCATCCATCAATTCGGCGTAGGCCCGGCCTTCGGCTCGGCGCGCTTGCTCCTGACGCGCCGCCAGGTCCGACTCCGGCGGAAGGGGATCCAAGGGGGACACCGAGCGGTCCGGCTTCGCGGCAAACAGGGGAGGCAGGCTGCCGAGTTCAGCATCGCGTCTGCGCAGCGCCGCCCGCCAGGACGCTTCCAGAGAGGCCAGTTCTTCGTGCGCGTTCACGTACTCAGGGGCCAGGCTGGCCAGACACTGGCCATCCCGCTTCATGGCGGAGGCGCACCCGCCCAGCCAGACGACAACCAGAACGACGCACCACGTTCTCATGCGAGGCTCCACGCGTGGCAAGGAGCCGACTGATTTCACTCTACATCCTCGGCGGGGCTCGATCAACTCCGCTGGTTTCTGGGAAAGTTCAAGGGGGAGGGAGAGTGGGCGGACTACAGCGTTCCTTCGCCTTTCAGGTACTTCCGGAATCGTTCCATCAGCTCCTCGCCTAGTACGCCGACTTCCGGCTTCCGTTTCATGTACTCGCGGATCTCGGCGAGGCGCTGCTCGGCCTGCTCGTTTCCCTGCAGCCGTTTCACCTTCTCCAAGGCGTCTTCGAACGCATCAAAGGTCAGTTCCCGGTACCCGAAGCTCCGGATGCGCTTGACCGCTTTCATCATGGCCTCATTCCGGAACTTCGTGAGGTGTTCCGAATCGATTTCTTTCAACCCCATTTTCCGCGCCCGACGCTCGGCAGCCTTGCGGATCCCGCTGCGTACGAAATCAGGCGCGGTCAGTAACCGTTTCCACGCGTCATCGGTCCACAGCACGCGTTCCAGTGGCGCATCCCAGAGCTGGACGAGCGCCGCTTCGTCGATCCGGGCCAGTCCCTTCCCGCGGGCCAGGTCCTCGGTGTCCCGTTTCAGCATGTCGGTCACGAAGTCCATGGCGATCGGGGGCGTGTCCTTGATCTTGTCCTGAAGCCGGGCCCGCGCTCCGTCTGTCCACTCCATCGGCGGTCCTGTCTGTTCCTGCAAGTCGCCGAGCGCCTCCACCTTGTCAAGGAGGTCGACGTTGACCTCCAGATGACCGCGTTCCAGGGCCAGCTCTTCGGCGATCTGTTGAATCATCTGTCGCATGAATGCCGGGACGGTGTCGAGTCGCGCCCGCGCTGCAGCGGTCCAGGGCACTTTCCCCTGTGCAATTTGATCGGCGGCGGCCGCCAGGCCTGCTTCGCCCCCCATTCGGCCCATCATCTGGCTCTTGAACCGGTCCAGAATCTCTGCGGTGATCTCGTGGTACCCGAGTTCACGGGCCTTCTTCTCAGCCAGCCGTCTCACCATCCCGCGGAGGAACACCGGCGCCCGCTCCATCCGTTTGAGGGCCTCCTCCGTCCAGACGATCTCGGACGCGGCGGCCTGTTCCTTGGACTCGAAGAGACTCATGGGGGACTTTCAGCCGAACCGGCTATTTGTTCAGGAGTTCTTTTAATTCCTTGCCGGCTTTGAAAAACGGCACTTTTTTGGCTGGGACGGACACGGTGGCACCGGTCTTGGGGTTGCGACCCTCCTTCATGCGGCGGTTGCGCAGGCGAAAGCTGCCGAACCCTCGAATCTCGGTCTTATCCCCCTTCTGGAGGGAATTGCGGACGCTGTTGAAAATCGTGTTGACCACGATCTCGGCCTGCCGCTTGGTGAGGGTCGGCACCTGCTCTGACACTCTCTCGATGATCTGTGCTTTCGTCATGCTTCGTCCTCCTTGCCGAGCTGACTGCTCCCCGCTGTCCAGGGGCCCCGTTCATGTCCGCGTGGCGCCGGCCGCGGGAGTGTGCCGGAAGAGTCAGAATGCCATCAGGTACTTGAGACTGACGCCGGTCTGGAAATCGAACCGGGGGAGCGTCCCAAACAGGCGGCTCTCGATCAACTCCCGCACTGAGAACCGTTTCCGTGGTTCCACGACTTTGGGTTCTCCCTCGATCCCAGCCAGATCCGCGGCGAGCCTGATCGCATCGTCCAGGTCGCCGAGTTCATCCACCAGCTTGATTTCCTTGGCTTGTCGGCCCGTGAAAATTCGTCCGTCGGCCAACGGTTGGACATCCGAGACGTCGAGCGAGCGCCCTTCCGCCACCGCCTCGATGAATTGGGTGTGCACGTCGTCCATGACCGACTGGAGGATGCGGCGGTCTTCGTCGCTCATCTTTCGGAAGGGGGAGCCGATATCCTTGTGCCGACCACTCTTGACGACAACGTTCTCCACGCCGATTTTTTTGAGGAGGCCTTCCAGATTGGCCAGCTCCATGATGACCCCGATGCTTCCGGTGAGCGTGCCGGGATTGGCCATAATCCGGTCGGTCGCGGCTGCGATGTAGTACCCCCCAGAGGCGGCCACGGTTCCCATGGATGCGACGACGGCCTTGTTCTGCTTATTGCGGACGCGCATGACCGCATCGTGGATCTCCTGGGACGGCACGACACCGCCGCCGGGACTGTCGATGCGGAGCACGATCGCTTTGACCGACGGGCTGTCTCCGAACTTCTTCAGGTCGCCGACCGTCTGCTGCGCGTCCAGGATCACGCCCTCCACGCGTATCAACGCGATCCGATCCCCTCCGGAGAGATCCAGATCGGGCCACAGGGAGGTTGCCAGAAACACGACCAGCAGTCCGGCGAGCAGGCTCCACAGGATCAGCCGGAAGGCTTTCCGGCGGCTAGCGGGTTGTGAAGTTTCCTCCGGCACGGCTTCAGAGCCTGGTTACGACGTGACGTCAGGGTCCCCCGACTCAGCGTCGGGCCGCTTCTTCGTCTTTTGGGCCGTGCGGCCCAGGCTCTGGTCGACCGCGCCCTGGGTCGCATGGAACTCGTCCACCTGTTTCCGCTCCGCATCCAGTTGCTGTTCCCGGAGGCTGAGCGCGATCTTTCGCTCCTCGCGATCCGTCTTGATGATCTTGGCGGACACCGTATCATTGATTTTGAACTTGTCCTCCAAGCGAGCCTGCGGTTCTAGCCCCGTCTCGCTGATGTGAATCAGTCCTTCCACGCCGCCTTCCAGCTCGACGAACACGCCGAAGTCCGTGATCTTCGTCACTTTGCCGGGGGCGGTTGTCCCCACCTTATAGCGCTGGGGGATCTCCTCCTCCCACGGATCGCGCGTCAACTGCTTATAGCCGAGGGAGAGCCGCTCTTTGTCCTTGTCAATCCTCAGCACCACCGCCTCGATCTTCTGCCCCTTCTTAAACAGCTCCGAGGGATGCTTGATATGCCTGGCCCAGGACATGTCGGAGATGTGGATCAACCCATCGATCCCTTCCTCCAGGCCGATAAAGGCGCCGAAGTCGGTCAGACTCTTGACCTTCCCTTCGATGCGAGTCCCGCTGGGGTACTTCGTCTCGACCATGTCCCACGGGTTCGGAGCGGTCTGTTTCATCCCTAACGAGATCTTCCGGCTGTTCGCGTCCACGTTCAACACGGCGGCTTCGATCTGATCGCCGACCGACACCAGACGCGAGGGATGCCTCACCTCGTGCGTCCACGACATTTCCGACACGTGCACCAGGCCCTCGACCCCGGGTTCCAGTTCGATAAAGGCCCCGTAGTCGGTCAAGCTGACGACCCGTCCGCGTACGCGGGAGCCGACCGGATACTTGGTCGCCACGCTCGTCCAGGGGTCTGAGCTCTTCTGTTTCACGCCCAGGGAGATCCGGCCTGACTCGCGGTCATACTTGAGGACCATCACTTCCACCTTGTCACCAATGACGAACATCTCGGAGGGGTGACCGACCCGGCCCCACGACATGTCGGTGATATGGAGCAAGCCGTCGATGCCCCCCAGGTCGATGAAGGCCCCGTAGTCGGTGATGTTCTTGACCGTGCCCTGGCTCAACTGACCTTCCTTGAGGCTCGAGAGCGTCGTCTGTCGCTTCCGGTCTCGGGACTCTTCGAGCAGCACCCGACGGGACACCACCACGTTCCCGCGCCGGTGGTTGATCTTGATGATCTTCAAGGGGAACGATTTCCCGACCAGCCCATCGAGGTCGCGTACCGGGTGCAGATCAATCTGGGAACCGGGGAGGAACGCTTTGACGCCGATGTCCACCATCATCCCGCCCTTGATGCGCGAGAGGATTCGCCCCTCGACGACCTTCTCGTCTTTGTACGACTTCTCCAGGTCCTCCCAGACCTTCATCTTGTCCGCTTTCTCTTTGGACAGGATCAGGTTCCCGTCGGCGTCCTCCCGTTCCTCGATATAGACCTGCAGGCGATCACTAATCTTAAGTGCCTGCAGCTCTTCACCGGAAAACTGGTCCGCCGGGATGATTCCCTCGGACTTATAGCCGATATCCACGACCACCTTGTCCTTGCTGATCGCCACGACCCCGCCTTCGATGATGCTCCCCTCTTCAAAGTTCCGGAATGTCTCCTCGTACAGGGCGGCCAGGGCCCCCCGATCCAACTGTTCGTCTGTCTGCTTTGACGCCATGTTCATGCGAATAATCCTAACCCTCCGACTACGGTCGGTGCTGAGGTTGACGAGGCCGCGGCCTTACTCAGCGTTGTAAGGCCTGGCTGCCGGGCGCCGTTCGGAACGCTCGGCTCTTTCGGCGGGTGCCGAGGGAACCGTCGGAGGCGCGACGCGCCCCAACGCAGCGATCCGTGTCATCACGGTCCGGCTGACATGGTGATAAAACTCTTTCCCCGAATCGCGCTGCGCGTCCACCGAGAAATCGATGGGCTCTCCGTAGGTCACCGTCACCGGGTGCAAACGGATCCACGCGGCTCCCGTGGGGAGCGCCTCGTACGTCCCGTCGATGTAGGCGGGGACGACCGGGCAGCCGGTTTCGGCGACAAGGATTCCGATCCCAGGTCTTCCCGGCTGCAAGGCGCCGTTGGGAGACCGGGTGCCTTCCGGATAAATCGCCACCA
>MNDM01000079.1 GCA_001914955.1 Nitrospirae bacterium 13_2_20CM_2_62_8
TGGCGTGTACCGAAGGAAGATAACCGCAGTTAGAGAGAGGGGCTGATCAGGGGCCCAGCCGGTGATTCGGATGCCCCGGCCACCAGCACCCGCCGTCCCTCGACCCGCAGACGCCCTTCAGCGTAGAGCTGGATCGCCCGTGGATAGATGCGGTGCTCCTGCGTCAGGATCCGGGCGGACAGGGTGTCGGCCGTGTCTCCCTGCAAGACCGGGACGGCCGCTTGGATGATGATGGGCCCTTCGTCCACCCCCTCGGTGACGAAATGGACCGTGCAGCCGGCGATCTTCACGCCCCAGTCCACCGCCTTCTCCTGGACTTCCAGGCCGGGAAACGCCGGCAGGAGCGAGGGATGGATGTTCATGATGCGGTTTGGGTAGGCGCCGATCAGGACCGGCGTGACGATCCTCATGTACCCCGCCAGCGCGATTAGCTCAACGTCATGCTTCTGTAAGACGTCCAGGATCGCTCGATCATACGCTTCGCGGCTGTTCGCTTCGTGGGCAAACGGCTTGGAGTCCAGGAACACGCCGGTCAACTTGTGGCGGCGCGCGCGTTCCAGGGCCTGCGCCTCCTTCTTGTTGCTGATGACAACGGCGATCAGGGCATCCAGCGTCCCGGCCTCGATGGCGTCGATGATCGCCTGAAGGTTGGTCCCGCGCCCCGACGCCAGAACGCCGAGCCGCAGCTTACTTGTTGGAGCCCGCGCCGACATACTCCACCCGCTTCTCACCCGCGACGATCTCGCCGATCCGGTAGCCACGGTCTCCCAGCTCGGCGGCCCGGGCGATCAATCTGTCGGCCACGCGCCGCGATGCACCCTGGCCTGACAGCCGGCCGGCAGAATCCGGGGAAGATTCTCGGTCAGGCCTCCACCGGTGATATGCGCGATGCCCGTGATCGGGTGTTCGGCGGCCAGAGTCAGGAGCTGCTTCGCATAGATCCGTGTCGGTGTGAGCAGCACTTCGCCCAGCGGCCGGTCCAACTCGGAGAGCCGACTCTCAACGGTCAATCCCCCGTCCTCCAAGAGCACTCGTCGCGCGAGCGAGTACCCGTTGCTGTGCAGCCCCGTCGAAGCCAGACCGACCAGGGCATCGCCCGGACGGATCCCTTGCCCGTCGATGATCTTCGCCCGATCCACCACCCCGACAGCGAAGCCGGCCAGATCATACTCGCCCTCGGCATAAAACGACGGCATCTCGGCGGTCTCGCCGCCGATCAAGGCGCAGCCCGCCTGCCGGCACCCTTCGGCGATTCCGCGAATGACGGCCTCGGCCTTCGGCACCGCGAGCTTGCCCGTGGCGAGGTAGTCCAGAAAAAACAGCGGCTCGGCCCCGCTGACCGCCACGTCGTTGACGCACATGGCGACCAGATCAATCCCCACCGTGTCGTGCCGGTCCAGCAAGAACGCAATCTTGAGCTTGGTCCCGACTCCGTCGGTGCCCGATACCAGCACCGGGTCTTTGTACCGGTCTGCCTGAAACCGGAACAGGCCGCCGAACCCGCCCAAATCGGTGAGGACTTCCGGCCGGAACGTGGACCGCACCAGGGGCGTGATCCGGCGCACGAACTCGCTGCCGGCCTCGATGTCCACGCCTGCTTGGCGGTAGTCAGTCATGGAAGGAGAGGTTAAGGTTCGGGTTCAGGTTCAGGCTGAGGTATGCAGAGGCCCGAGACTTTGCTCAACCTTAGCCTCAACCTCAACCTTGCTGTCACGTGAGGATCATACCGGAGGCTGGACAGGGGGTCAACGCACGAGCTCCACGAGCGTTTCGAGATGACTGGTCTGCGGGAACATATCAAAGGGCTGAAGGCGGGCGATCCGATACCCGCCATCACACAACCGGCTGAGATCGCGCGCGAGGGTGGCAGGATCGCAGGAGAGATACAGGACTCGTCCGACCTGGAGTCGCAGAAGCTCCTGGAGACATTCCCGACTCACGCCTGTCCGGGGCGGGTCCACGATCACGACGTCGTATTCTTCGGCTTGCGTGGCCTGCAACATGGCTTCAGCCCGCAGAGACCGGAAGCGGCTTCGGCCGACGTGGTTCGTCTTGGCCGCGTGGCGCGCGTCGGCCAGCGCGTACGCATTCGCCTCCGCCTCCGTGACCAAGGCCCCGGCGCGCGCCAGCGGAAGGCCAAGGGTCCCGATACCGGCGAACAGTTCGAGCACCCGCAATCCCGCCGTAGGCGCGACCCAGTCGGACACGGTGCGCGAGAGCGTCTCGTTCAACAGCCAGTTCGCCTGCATGGACGAGCGATCGCTGATGCGGAAAATCAGATCGCCCAGCCGATCGGCGATCCACTCCTGGCCGTCCACAAACCGTTGCCACCTTTGCCCCCCGCGCTCTCTGCCTTCCTTCCGTCCGATCGCACCAGTTTTGCCTTTGACCTTTTGCGGTTTGCCTTCGCCACCGGCTGTCAGCACCTGCCCCACCACGTCGGGGATATCCTGAAACTGCTCGAACAAAGTGTCTGCTTGCTCCCGCTTGGCCGGGCCGGTTCGATGCAGCAACAGCGTAGAGCCGAACGCGACTGAGCGCCTGATCTCGACCGACTCCAGCCGGAGCGGAGGCTTGGCCCGCTGGGCCAATCGCTCGCCGAGCGCTGCGGCGATCGCACGCGTGGGCTCAGGCACCAACAGACAGCAGGCTGCGGCCACCGGCTGATTGGTGCCCTCTCGGTGAAACCCGAGCGCGAAACCCGCCCGGTCACGGAACACGACGAAGCGGATCGCACTGCGATATCCGTAAGGATCCGGGGAAGGAATGACGGGGGGCATCGTCTCCACCGCAAGTCTGCCGACACGCGACAGCGTTTCTTTCAGGATCGCCGCTTTCTCGAGGAGCTGAGCCTCATACCGGATGTGCTGGAATTGGCACCCTCCGCAGACCTCATACACCGGACAGGGAGGCGTCACCCGATCCGGCGAGGCGATCAGCACCTCGCTGACCGTCGCCTCCTGAAATCCCTTGTGCTGCACGCCATTCGTGACCGCGACCGTCTCCCCTGGAATCGCCCCTCGGACTAGCAGGACCTTCCCCTCCCGCCGGGCCAATCCCCGCCCGCCTTGCACCAGCTTCTCAATCGTGACCGTCAACGTTTCGTCAGCCACAGCTCACTCAACTTGTACCAGCACCCATATGTACGCTGAATTTGTATGTGTCGCTGCCACGGCTGGAAAGCGGCAAGCGGCCCCTCGCGAACCTTCGCCGCATCGGCGGGGTCCCTACACTATTCCTTCGTTACCACAAGCCCGGCTGGAAGGGATGAGTTTCGAGGTTCTCGAGATTGCGGAACCCACTAAAGAGGGTGGCCTGGCTGATCCCCTATTGCGCGCGTCCAGCGAGCACTCCATCCACCTAGCCCGGAACCAATTAATCTTGAGTGCGCGATGCGCGAGCACGGGGGATTAGCCTGGCCGCCCTCTCCGCGCTTCGTCAGCCGAGGGGCCCCTCAACTTTCGGGGCGCAGCTCCACCTTCAGCATCTTAATCTTCCGGTGCAGGTGGCTCCGCTCGATCTTGAGATCGTCGGCCGTCCGGGAGACATTCCACTTGTTCTCCCGCAGTTTGCGGGCAATGTACTCTCGCTCGAAGGCATTGCGGGCATCCCGGAGCGAGTCGTAGTGCTTGGCCGAGTGAGAGACACTGGAGGGGGAGCCTGCGTCCACTGTGGCTGGGGCGGATTGCAAGAACAGCGCGACCTGCGACGCGTCGATCAGTGGGCCCGGCACCATGATCAGCAGCCGCTCGATCAGGTTGCGCAGCTCCCGGATGTTGCCCGGCCAGTCATAGAGCTGCATCACTTCCAGCGCCTCCGGGGCGATGTCTTTGACCCTCAGCCCTTGTTCCTCCGCATGCATGCGGAGAAAATGCCGGGCCAGCAGAGGGATGTCCTCTTTCCGCTCGCGCAGAGGCGGGACCACCACCGGCAGCACGTTCAGCCGATAGAACAGGTCGTCCCGGAAATTCCCCTTCTCGATTTCCTTGGCCAGATTCTTGTTGGAGGCCGCGATGACCCGGACGTCCACCTTGATCAGCTTGGTGCCGCCCACGCGGGTGAACTGCTGCTGTTCAAGCGCCCGGAGGACCTTGGCCTGCGTGTTCAGGCTCATGTCCCCGACCTCGTCCAGGAACAGCGTGCCGCCGTCCGCCTGTTCGAACTGCCCCCGTTTCATCGTCGTGGCTCCGGTGAAGGACCCGCGCTCGTGTCCGAACAGCTCGCTCTCGATCAGCGGGCCCGGCACCATGATCAGCAGCCGCTCGATCAGGTTGCGCAGCTCCCGGATGTTGCCCGGCCAGTCATAGAGCTGCATCACTTCCAGCGCCTCCGGGGCGATGTCTTTGACCCTCAGCCCTTGTTCCTCCGCATGCATGCGGAGAAAATGCCGGGCCAGCAGAGGGATGTCCTCTTTCCGCTCGCGCAGAGGCGGGACCACCACCGGCAGCACGTTCAGCCGATAGAACAGGTCGTCCCGGAAATTCCCCTTCTCGATTTCCTTGGCCAGATTCTTGTTGGAGGCCGCGATGACCCGGACGTCCACCTTGATCAGCTTGGTGCCGCCCACGCGGGTGAACTGCTGCTGTTCAAGCGCCCGGAGGACCTTGGCCTGCGTGTTCAGGCTCATGTCCCCGACCTCGTCCAGGAACAGCGTGCCGCCGTCCGCCTGTTCGAACTGCCCCCGTTTCATCGTCGTGGCTCCGGTGAAGGACCCGCGCTCGTGTCCGAACAGCTCGCTCTCGATCAGCGTCTCCGGAATGGCGGCGCAGTTGACCGCCACGAACGGATGGCTATGGCGCGGGCTTTGCTGATGTATCGCGCGCGCCACCAACTCCTTGCCGGTGCCGTTCTCTCCCGAGATCAACAGGCGGCCGCTCGTGGGACCGGCCGTCGCGATCAGCCGGCGAAGCCGCTGCATGCTCGGCGCGGTGCCGACTAACTCGAAGCGGCGCTCGACCTTGGTGCGCAGGCTGAGGTTCTCTTCCTCCAAGCGGCGCTGGTCGAGCGCATGGCGGACCCGCAGCGTGACATTTTCCAGCGAGAGCGGCTTTTCGATGTAATCGTAGGCGCCCAGTTTGATCGCCTTGACCGCCGTCTCGATCGAGCCATGCCCCGACATCATCACCACCAGCAGCCGCGGAGCCTGCTCGCGGGCCCGCTTGAGGGTATCAAGGCCGTCCATCTCCGGCATCCAGATATCCAGCAGGACTAGATCGGGCGAATCGGTCGAGATCAGCTTGAGCGCCTCCGGCCCCGCCTTCGCCACCGCGACCTGGTAGCCTTCGTCCTCGAGGATGCTACTGAGGGAGTTCAAAATCGAGGGTTCGTCATCCACGATGAGGATGGATTCGGCCATCTTAGCCTCGTGAGGAGTAACGCGTCACGCGTGACGAGTCAGATATCAGACCATCGAGGTACTTATTCCACCTGTCACTCGTCACCTGTCACGGTGGCTTCACGCCGGCAATTCGAACGTGAAGACGGCGCCTTTGGGCTGGTTGTTCAAAGCCCGGATCTGACCTTCGTGGTCCGTGATGATGCGATGCACGATCGCCAGCCCCAAGCCGGTACCGGTCCGCTTGCGGGAGAAATAGGGCACGAACAACTTCTCCTGGTCCTCTGGAGCAATGCCCACGCCCTCGTCGGCCACGCTGACGACTGCGCGGCGTCGCTTGCCGTCGTACCGGGTCGTGACCCACAGGCGGCCCTTCTGACTCATCGCTTGAATGGCATTGTCAAACAGGTTGACGAACACGCGGTTCATCTGTTCCCGATCGAAGTTCAGCGGCGGAAGCGTCTCGTCCAGGTCCACCAGAAACTCCACCTCGCGGTGCGCGCTCCGGTAGAGCGCCACCACCTCGCGGACCACGTCGTGCAGCGCTTGGCGCGCCATCTGAGGCACCGGCATCCGCGCAAACTTTGAGAACTCATCCACCATCCGCTTGAGGCTGTTCACCTCGGTCACGATGACGCCGGTGGACTCGTCGAAGATCTTGTCGAAGTCGGACGCTTTGTCGAAGAATTTCTTCCGCAGCCGCTGAGCCGAGAGTTGGATCGGGGTCAATGGATTCTTGATCTCATGGGCGATGCGTTGCGCCACTTCCTGCCACGCGGCCGTCTTCTGAGCTTTGATCAATTCCGTGAGGTCTTCGAAGACGAACACGAAGCCCAGATCCCGTCCTTCTTCGTTTCGCATGCGGGAACAGCTCAGCCCGATCGTCAGGAATTTACCTTTCACGTCCATGGGACCTTCCAGCGAGAGGCTGTCCCGCGCGTCGGCGAGCATACGGTCGTACGCGTTCTGGAACAGGTCCAGCCCCAACTCTTTGAACGCCTCGGTGATGGGTCGCCCACGAAGCTGGTCGCCCCACGCACCGAGGATACGTTCCGCCGACGGGTTGAAGGTGGTGATGAGCCCCGCCCGGTCGATCGAGAGGACGCCGGCGGCCATGGTGTCCACGACCGCCTGCGTGTAGGCACGGCGGCCATCCAGTTCCAGGTTCGATAGACGTAGGGAAATGTTGGCCTCCTCGAGTTGCGACTTGCTGGCTCTGAGATCTCCGGTCATCCGGTTGAAGGACTCCACCAGCGTGCCGATCTCGTCCGTCGCCTTGACCGCAATCCGGACGTTCAGATCGCCTTGCGCGATCGTCTCGGTCGCCTCCGCCAGCCGTTGGATCGGCACCGTGATGCCGCGCGCCACGTAGAACCCGAACCAGGTGGCGCCGAACAGAATCAGCACCGTAATCACCGACACGAAGAGATAGGCCCCGGCCTTGATCGGATTCTTCATCGCCTTCATCTGCCGGTATTCGGTGTATTGCCTCGCGATCCCTTCCATCTTGGTCATCAGCGGTTCCGGTACATACTCGTCCACCACGACGACGCCGTCCAGCTGGCCGCGCCTTGCGTTCGAGGCGATGGGAACGCCCGCGCGGATGAGGCGGCCGGTTTGCTCTTCCTGCACCGACGTCAGTTCCTGGTTCCCGTTCAAGACCTGAAGCACCAGTTGCCCCACCGGCAGATCGAGCACCATCGCGGGCACCTGGGGATCCACCACCTTGGCCAGGGTCTCCATCTTGGATGAAAACACCTCCACTCCGGTCAGGTTGTGCTCCGTCCGTCTCCGGGCCATGGCCGCGAGCAGCAGGTCGCGCTGATCCGGGACCATCATGTCCTCCCGGAAGATCTCACGGCTGATCGCGCGCGCACTGTTGATCGCCAACGCCATCCGCCCTTCGTGGTGCATCCGTGCCACCTCGTGCGAATCCTTGAGCACCCGCTCGATCTGATCGTTGAACCACACGTCCACGGCTTTGTTCACCAGCCCGCTGGCCACGAACGCGAGCAAGACGGTCGGGATCAACGAGAAGCCGATGAATGCGGCGACGAGCTTCGCCCTGAATCCGGAGCCGACCAGGCGATGCCGCCGCTCGAAGTAGGCTTTGACCAGGCTCCGCGACAGCAACAGTGTCAGGACCACGAGCCCGATCAGGTCCAGGTTGAGCAGCAGCAGCACGAAGGCATAGCTCCTGCTCGGCAAGAGCGAGTCGGCGTCCGTGCTGCCGGGCACCATGTAGAAAGAGTAGTAAGCCGTCAGAATCAGACAGGGAACCAAAAACAGGAGGACGATCCAGACTGGGCGCAGATGCAGCCGATGGCGGTCCGGTTCCCCGGCCGCCTCCATGTCCTTCTCACGCCACTGCCGCTTCTCGACCGGCTCGGTTGAATCGAACTGATCAGGCATCAGAACCTCTGCTCCGCCCGCACCCACGTGGCGTCGAACTCGCCATACCGGTCTTGCAAGACTTTTTCAAACGTGCCGGGGAAATCCGGCGTGGCCGCGAGCGCCGCCAACAACTGGCGTACGCGGATGAGACCGTACCGGTGGATCAGCGCCGTCACCGCGCCATAGCTCTCCGCGTACGCGACGCGCGCCGTGCGAGGCGCCAGCTCCAGGAAGCTGCCGTGGAGCAAGTGGAGCGGCACCCGTTCCCAGGCATGGCGCGCGAAGTAGTCACGCTCCCAGGGCTTTGCGCCGCCCTCAAAATACAGCGCCAGTCCCTCGCTCAACCAGGTGGGCGCATGCCCGTCGCTGAGCCGGTGGACGACGGCGTGGGTGTATTCATGCGTCAGCAGCGAATCAGTGACGTTCGGATCGCCCGCCATCCCCCCAAGCGACAGGTGGATCCGGCCATCGAACAGGCCGCGCGCCCAAGAGGGACTGAACGTCGCGTGCCGGAACTGCGGAGCTGAGTACAGGATCGCCGTGAAGGACCCCGGTGGAAAATAGGCGAGACGGCTCCCTACCGTCTTGTAGGTGAGCTCCAGACGGTCTGCCACCGCGCGGGCCACGTGACGGTCCGCGGGGCTCTGAAATTTCACCACAAAATGGGGACTGAAGAGGCGATGCATCCCGGCTTCCGCACGAGATTCACGCCGGGTCGCGAGCAGGCGATCCTGGATCACCACATCATTGGGGTCCAGCCTGCGCGCCGTCTCATAATGGCGGAGTGCCGTCCTGACCTCATGCCGTGCGGAATAAATATCGCCCAACAATTGGTGCGCCTGTCCGGCGTTGGCATCGAGTCGGAGGGCGCGCTCCAGCGTCACCACGGCCAGATCGTCCCGGGACAGGCGATGCTGGCTGAGCCCGAGCCCGACGAACGATGAGGCGTCATGAGGAGCCAGTTCGATCGATCGTGCGAACGCCTGCGTCGCCCGGCCATATTCACCGGCCGCGACCAGCCTCCAGCCGGTTTGCGCCCAAGACCAGGCCACCTTGCGGCGGCTGGCAGCCGCGTCGTCGTTCCGATTGAGTAACGGCCCGGCGGGCCCGGCCGGCTCTGCGCGCAGACCTGCCTTCACTTCGCCGCCATTCCAGGCCAGCTCAGCCACGACGAGGCCGACAACCACCACGAGCAGTGCCGGGATGGCTTTTAGTATCCTACGACGGACGTTCATCACTGGGTCGCCCTCGCGATGTGCCCCGTGTCTCCTATCCCGAAGAGCCGCTCTGATTTCTGAGAATTGCGATCGAGGCGACCGGCGGGCTGGCTTGGAAGACGGAATGAGCGCCCGACGGCCGAAACGGGTACGGGGTTCAAGACGACTTGGTCCCCTGCCGGGTCCCCGGTCCCCCGGGTGGAGATGCCAGATCCACATACTTCATCCGCAGCGCATAGAGCATGTCATCCAGCATCGCCTGCTCCTCGGGGTTGAGATTTCCCCGAGTTTTGCCTTCCAGCATCGAGAGAATGTCGATGATTTCTTTGGCCTGTGACAGGTTGACCGGGGGGCTTCCCTGCTGAGGATCAAGCTGCTCGCCCATCACCATCAGGGCCGACGTGCCGAGCGAGAAGACGAAGGATGAGAATGTGACTGGCGGATGTGCTTCCTGGGCATCAGCCGGATCATAGGGGGGAGGCGGCTCCGTCCGCCGCGGAGACGACGCCGGCGGTCCTTCACGTGTCGAAGCTGACGGATTCTCGCCGGATTGAGAGCGGCGATCCCGGATCACGAACCCCTTCTCTTCTTCCCTGCTCAATTTGCCCTCCGGGCGTTATCTCACCCGTCCCCCCGATCCTGCCAGGACAGGCTCTTTTCTCGACAGACCCGCCCCTTGCCAATTACACCCACCCACCCCAGGCGCGCCAAGACGCGCCCCTTCCCGTGCACGACCTCCGGAGTAGCTATCGCCGCGTAAGTTAGCATATTTTCGAATCGCCTCGCAAGCAGAGGGTGGATTGAAGCCGGCCAGGAAACGCGTATAATGACGCGCGGGTGCGTCGCGGCGGTGGGCTTCGCTTCAGTGCGTGCTCGCCTAGCTGCTGTAGAAAACGCCTGGCTCGGCTGACGAACGGCGCACGGCCCGGGTACCCGTTGCTCCTCATTGCAACGGGTGAACGGCATGATGCGTTGGTGTCCGGTGGTGACACGAACCCCTACTGTTGGCTGCTCGCCTCATCGGACCATCGGAACGGCTCGCAGCAGCCAGCAGACATTTCCAGGGGCAGTTTCCCGCCATGCCGCGCATCTCGCCGCGCATCCGTTCCATCCGAGCCTTAGTGAACGAAGGTTCGGCAAGCTCGCTACCGCCACCGCCGCGACGGACCCCGGCGGCGAAGATTGAAGGAGTGACGTCTACATGAGTCCTGGCCGCCTATCAGGGTGAGAAGATGTCGGAACGGTTTGATGAGCTCGTGCGATTGATGGCCAAGCTCCGGGCGCCGGACGGCTGTGCGTGGGACCGGAAACAGACCCACGACTCGTTGAAACCCTATCTGGTCGAGGAGGCCTACGAGGTGCTCGAGACCATCGATCGAAAGGACACGGAAGGCCTTCGGGAGGAGCTGGGGGATCTGTTCCTTCAGGTCCTGTTTCATGCGCAGATCGGAACGGAAGCAGGCACGTTCACGATCGACGAGGTCATGCAGCATTTGGCCGGGAAACTGGTCCGCCGTCATCCCCACGTGTTCGGGGACTCGCAAAAAGGAGGGGACCCTCCGCACGCCGACGAGGTGCTGGCCCGGTGGGAACAGATCAAACACGAGGAGCGTCAGCAAACCGGCCGGCCTGACTCGCACCTGGACGGGGTGCCCAAGACACTCCCGGCGCTGCTCAGGGCCTTCCAGATCCAGGCGCGCGCCGGCCGCGCGGGGTTCGACTGGCCGCAGGTCAGCCACGTGATGGAAAAAGTCGAGGAAGAGCTGCGAGAGCTTCGTGAAGCGATGGCGCCTGGTTCTCAGGAAACTTCACCGGCAGGAACAACCGAGGCGAACAGCGAACGCCAAGACCGAATCGAGTCGGAACTCGGCGATGTTCTGTTCGCTTTCGTCAACCTGGCTCGCTTCATCAAGGTCAATCCGGAAGAAGCGCTCCGGAAGGCGGTCAACCGGTTTACCGATCGATTCCAGTATATCGAGGCGCAGGCGGCAAGCGCCGGCCGAACGCTGGAAGAGATGACGCTCGAGGAGATGGATGCCTTGTGGGAGGAAGCAAAACGGAAGCAAGCTCCTCACCGGACAGGATCAGACTCAGGACCGTAAACGAGGAGTGCCAGGAAACACCATGGACACTGAACAGGACCACTACCAGGAAGGCAAGCGAGCCGGCGTTCATCCCATCGTCGTGATTTTCGGCGCGATCGTGGGGCTGTGGCTATTTATCTGGCTGATCGTGCCCAATCCCAAACACAGGCAAGGGACGGTCCCGGAAAGCGTTCCAGTCGCGATCCCCGAGGATCCCGACGTAGCGCCGGTGATGTTCAAGGTCCAGGCCACGATTCCGGAGATGAATGCGATCAGTGTGGTGGTGCCTTCACAGGCGACCGATAGCCAGGTCATCGGTCTTCTGAAGCGGTTCCGAGACGCCCGGCTCTCCAACCAGCTGTCTACCCTGCTGCCGCCCACCACGCCCAAGCACAAACTTGGCGAGCACGCGATCGCCGACATCTTTATCTTCTCCGACCCGCGCTATGCCGCCATCGACGTGGTTCGCGTGCTCGCTCGCGGGGCGCACGCGCCGGGAGAGTTCTATCCTCAGGCCGTGCCGTTCGAGACCGCGATGGAACAGGTTCGAGGCCACTATCGGATCGACCTCAATGACACCGGAAATCCCGATCACGGCTCACTTGGTTTCGCGGATGAATCCGGTGTGCGCTCCAAACACTACCGCCGCATGTTCTGAGCGGTCTTGTCTTCGGTCGTTCCAAACGGCGATACGCTCGCCGGCCGCTCGCGCCGGCCTCAAACCCGCCAGCCTGGCCCTCTGCCGTTGTACACAGGCTGTACCCAGAGACCCGGTATCCCTCTTGAGATACCTTAGCGCTCCATACGTAGGGCTCATGCAAAGGCTCAGTACAAGGCCTCAAGTTTGCAGGCGCAGGAGGAGTACCTAGGTGGGGCGAAAATCGAGGACGCAGCAGTGGTTATCCACACCCTTATCCACAGACACGCTGGGACCGGCCGGCCGCTCGGCTACAGGCCCACCTGCTCCCGGACCTCCTGCCGCAGCGACGCCTTCTGTTCGCTCATCCACGCCTCGAGAGGAGCAAACAGGTGGAGCAGCGGACCGGTGAACGGGTCGATCATGACGTCGCGTCGCTCCAGCAGCATGCTCTGTTCGTCGGC
Source organism: Nitrospirae bacterium 13_2_20CM_2_62_8 (assembly GCA_001914955.1). Lineage (GTDB taxonomy): Bacteria > Nitrospirota > Nitrospiria > Nitrospirales > Nitrospiraceae > 40CM-3-62-11. The sequence continues at coordinate 12,132 of MNDM01000079.1, forward strand.
GATCTGAAGTTTGCGGTCCGCGATCCGACGGCTAAGGAGTTGCGTGACGCGAAGCTGCTGTCCAGGGCTGCCGCCGCTTACTGCAAGAATTTTGTTCTTCAGATAGTCGAATTCGTCCGGAATCGACACCTTGATCCGCACGCTGTTGGCGGTCGGCCAATCGGATCGCTGGATCGAGTAATCGTAGGAGAAGACCGGTTCGCGGGGCTCCCGATACGGCCCGCTGACGTTGAGAATGGATAAAGAATCTTTCATATACGCGGTTTGATCTGGATGAGGCTCAGTTCGGCTTCGCCTTCCATCGCGCCGCGCCAGGCCTGTATCCCGTCCCGGACATTGTATAAATTTGT
>MNDM01000028.1 GCA_001914955.1 Nitrospirae bacterium 13_2_20CM_2_62_8
AGAATTTTTCGGTGGATGCCGAGATTGACCGCGTGCGCAGCCGGTCGACGCGCATCGGCGGCATCTCGATCTTCCTGGGGACGGCGCGGGATCGCTCCAAGGGCCACGACGTGAGCGCCATTACCTTCGAGCATTATGAGGGCATGGCGCAGAAGAGGTTGCGGGAAATCCGGGAGCGGGCGTTGAAGGATTTCGATGTCATCGAGGTCCTGATCCTGCACCGGTATGGCGAGATCCACGTCGGCGAGAACATTGTGCTGATCGTGGTGGGGGCGGAGCACCGGGCGGAGGCGTTCCGAGCCTGCACATGGTGCATTGACGAGCTGAAGCAGATCACGCCGATCTGGAAGTTGGAGCAGACTCCTGAAGGACAAGTCTGGGTAGAGGAACATCCATGAACAGGATGTTGAAAAAAGCCGCCAGCTTCGTTCTCGCGTCGCTCAGAGGCTCAACGTACCGAAAGGAGTACGCCTTGCCACTTCGCTCGCTGCGGCCTTGCCGGACAGCTTTTTTGAACATCCTGACTGTTTCGGCGGAACAACTGTGAATCCTCAAACCACAGATATTCTGGATACCTTCGGGCGCCCGCTGAAAAGCCTGCGCCTGTCGGTGACGGACCGGTGTAACCTGCGCTGCAAGTACTGCATGCCGGAGGAGGAGTACGCTTGGTTGCCCCGTGAAACGCTGCTCTCGTTTGAGGAAATGTGCGCCCTCACGGAGCTCTTCACGGAGCTTGGGGTGGACAAGGTCCGGCTGACCGGCGGCGAACCGCTTCTTCGCAAAGATCTTTCGACCTTGATACGGATGCTGCTGGAGAACCCCCGGATCAAAGACCTGGCCTTGACGACCAACGGGATCCTGCTGGCGGAGCAGGCGGAAGGGTTCCACGCCGCCGGATTGCATCGCGTGACCGTGAGTCTGGATACGCTCAAACCCAAACGGTTCACGGCCTTGACGAGACGGGACGGGCACGACAAAGTGCTCGCGGGCATCGACGCGGTCGCACGGCTCGGGTTCCGGAGCCTCAAGTTGGACACCGTGGCCATGCGAGGGTTCAACGATGACGAGCTCGCGGATCTGATCGAGTACGGCAAAGGGGTCGGCGCCGAGGTGCGCTTCATCGAGTATATGGACGTCGGGGGCGCCACCGACTGGTCCATGGACAAGGTCTTTTCCCGGGCCGCCATCCTCGAGCGGCTGAGCCAGCGGTACGGTCCGATTGAGCCGATCATGGAGCTCAGCTCGGCGCCGGCGCAGCGGTTCGTGCTGCCGGATGGCACGACCTTCGGGATTATCCCCTCCACGACCGCCCCGTTCTGCGCCGCCTGCGATCGAAGCCGGCTCACCGGGGATGGCATGTGGTATCTGTGCCTGTATGCCAAAGACGGGCTCGATCTGCGCGGGCCGCTGCGCGCCGGGTCCCCGGCCGAGAGGATCAAAGCCCTGATCCGCTCCGTCTGGCAGGGGCGTCAGGATCGCGGCGCCGAAGAACGGAAAGAGCTGGAGCAAGTCGGCGCCAGAGGAAAGTTGATCGGAGTCGACAAACTTCGCGAGGACCCCCACCTCGAGATGCACGCGAGAGGGGGATGACGAACCTCCGCATGGCAGATGTCTGAGCTAGAATTCCTCACCGTCCTGGGCCTGGGGTTCCTCCTGGGGGCGCGCCACGCCCTGGATGCCGATCACGTCGCGGCGGTCTCCACGATCCTCTCCGATCGTCCCAATCTCCGCGCATCCGGTTTTATCGGCTTTTGCTGGGGGTTCGGCCACACCGCCGTCCTGCTGCTGGTGGGCCTGGCCGTCATCCTGCTCAAGATCACGATTCCCGAGAGGGTCGCGGTGGCGCTGGAGTTCGGCGTGGGCCTCATGCTGGTCGCGTTGGGTGTATCGTTGGCGGTGACCCTCGTCCGGGAACGATGGCATCTGCATACGCATCAGCACGACGGCGAGACGCACGTGCACCTGCATCGCCATTCCCGGCAGTCGGACCACAGGCACGGACACTGGCTGCGGCTGTCGCTCAAACCGTTTGCGGTCGGGATGGTGCATGGACTGGCCGGCTCCGCCGCGCTCATGCTGATGGTCCTGTCCACGGTCCGCACCGTCGGGGAGGGCGTGGCCTACATCCTGGTCTTCGGCCTCGGCTCGATCGTCGGCATGATGCTGTTGGGCGTCGCCATCAGCGTTCCGCTCGTGCTCTCGGCCTCGTGTGGGCGCCGCGCTCAGGAGGCGGTGCAGGCGCTGGCGAGCCTGGGCAGCATCGGACTTGGAGCGGCCATGATGGTCCGCATCGGCCTCGCTGTCGTCTAGCATCCCCCGCGCATTCGACGGGCTCCTTGGCAACCACCCGACCCGGCTTCACCCCATTCCCAATTCTTGGTACGAAAAAAAGAACGGCTGTGCTATCCTAACCGCACTTTTTGAGGCGACCGGCGAGCGGCCTTGGGGACTTCGCGATGAAGATCCGCGTGCTGGGCTGCCATGGCTCGGACCAGGTCCTGAATGGGAGCCGCGGGGCTCACCAGTGCCGGACCTGCGCCTTCCTGGTCAATGAGACCGTGCTGGTGGATGCCGGGACCGTGGGGACCGCGCTGCGACTGGACGAACAGAAGCGGATTCGTCACATCCTGCTCTCCCACCTCCACCACGATCATATCCAAGGGCTGCCCACGCTGGCTGACAACTTGGTGGACGCGCCGGACGAGCCGGTGACGCTCACCAGTATTCCATCCGTATTGAAGGGCCTTCAGACCCATGTGTTCAACGACAAGGTCTATCCCAACTTCTTGAAGCTGCCGGACCCGCGGCACCCGGTATTCGTGTGCCGCCCGCTGAAGCCCGGCAAGGAGAGCGAGCTGGACGGCTTGCGGGTGACCGCGATCCCGGTGAACCATCTGGTCCCGACCGTCGGGTTCTTGATTCGCGACAATGGCTCGTCCTTCCTGTACAGCGGGGACACCTATGTGACTGAGGAGATCTGGAAGGTGGCGGCGCGCGAGCCGACGCTCAAGGCGGCGCTCATCGAGACCTCATTCCCGGATACCATGACGGAGCTGGCTCGTACCAGCAAACACCTGACGCCGTCCGTCTTCGCTCGCGAGTTTCGCAAGATCGGCCGGCCGGACCTGCCGGTCTATGTGTACCATCTCAAACCGCGGGTCCGTGAACAGATCAGACGTGAGCTGACCGGACTCGGGATCGCGAAATTGACGGTGCTGGAAGAAGGACAGGAGATCACGATCTAGCAAAGAGCTTATGGCAGATGGCCAGAAGGGGCCGGCCATCTTGCTATCAGCCATCAGCTATCAGCTCTTCGAGAAAGAGATGGCCTGGTTCAAAAAACACCGGATGCCCGTTCCCGAGGCGCCGAAACGGCCCAAGGTCGTCGAGGGCTTGTGGCTGAAGTGCAACCACTGCCGGGAAATCGTCTATCGCAAGGAGGTTGACCGCAATAACAAGGTCTGTCCAAAATGCGATTACCATTTCCCCATTTCAGTCACCGAGCGCATCACGATGCTGGTGGACCTGGGCACGTTCAAGGAATGGGATGCCGGGATTGAACCGAAGGATCCGCTGGTCTTCACCGACACGAGTTCCTACCGGGACCGGCTGAAGGCCCAACAGGAAAAGACGGGGCGGAAGGACGCCATCGTGATCGGGGAGGGGGCGGTCAACGGACGACGGATTGCGCTCGGAGTCATGGATTTCAGCTTCATGGGCGGCAGCATGGGATCGGTCGTGGGGGAGAAAATCTGTCTCGCCGTGGACCGCTCCCTGGCTTCCCGGAATCCATTGGTGCTGGTGACCGCCTCCGGCGGAGCCCGGATGCAGGAGGGAATCCTGTCCCTGATGCAGATGGCCAAGACGTCGGCGGCGGTGGCCCGGCTGGGGGAAGCGGGGGTGCCGTTCGTCACGATTCTGGCCGACCCGACATTCGGCGGGGTGACGGCCAGCGTCGCCATGCTGGCCGATGTGATCATCGCGGAGCCCAAGGCGCTGATCGGCTTTGCCGGACCCCGCGTGATCGAACAGACGATCAAGCAACAACTTCCGGACGAATTTCAGCGAGCTGAGTTTCTGCTGGACCACGGCATCGTCGACCTCATCGTCGAGCGGAAGCATCTGAAAGAAACCCTGGCGACCGTCTTGAGTCATTTCCAGTAATCCGTTGCCTCGCGGCCGTTCCGATCATGATGTCATATCCCGCGTCCATCGAGTTTCTCTACGGGCTTCAACGGCGCGGCATCAAGCTCGGCCTCGAGACGATCGAGACGATGCTGGCCCGGCTGGGCCGGCCGCACGACCGGTATCCCACACTCCACATCGGCGGCACGAACGGTAAGGGGTCGACCGCCGCGATGGCGGCCGCCGTGCTGCAGGCGGCCGGTCACCGTGTCGGGCTCTACACCTCTCCGCATCTGGTGGATTTTCGCGAACGCATCCGCGTCAACGGCAACCTGATTCCGGAAGACTGCGTCTCGGAGCTCACCGCGCGCGTGCAGGACGCCACGGGGCTTACGCTGGAACCGACGTTTTTCGAGTTCACCACGGCGCTGGCGTTGCAATACTTTGCCGACCGGGAGGTGGACGTCGCGGTCATCGAGGTCGGCATGGGCGGGCGGTATGACGCGACGACCGCCATTGCGCCGCTCGTGTCGGCGATTACGAACGTGGCGCTGGACCATCAGGAATATCTGGGGACGACCGTCGGCGCCGTCGCGTTCGAGAAGGCGGGCATCATCAAGCGCGGCGTGCCGGTGGTCGCGGGGCGACTCTGCCCGGAAGCGGCCGGCGTCATCGGCCGGATCGCCTCGGAGCGGAAGGCGCCGCTCTTCCGGTTGGGCGCGGAGTTTCGCGTGGCTGCCGACCCCCTCGAGGGCTTTCGGTACGATGGGGTGAGGGAGACCCATACGGGCTTATCCTGCGCGTTGCCGGGGGCTCACCAGTTCGACAATGCCGCCTGCGCGCTGGCCATGCTGGAACTGGCGGCGGCGCGGGGGCTGCCGCACTCCGAGGACTCCGTCCGCCAAGGGCTGTCCACGGTCCGCTGGGAGGGCCGGTTGGAGATCGTGGAGCGACATCCGCTGCTCGTGTTGGACGGGGCGCACAATCCGGCGGCCGCCGAGGCCGTGGCCGCGTACCTCGCGGGACATCGCCGGGCGCATCCCGACTCACGTATTGTCGCGGTAGTAGGGATGATGCGCGACAAAGACCGCGAGGGATTTCTCCGGCTCATCCTGCCGCTGTCCGACGAGGTGATCCTCACGCAGGCGCAGACTGCCCGCGCGGCGTCGGTCCAGGAGCTGTGCGCGTCGTTGGGCGAACGGGGGCATGCCGCCCATCTCGCCCCTCTTCCCGGCGACGCGCTGTCGCTCGCCAGGCGGTTGGCCTCCTCCGAGGATCTGATCTGCGTCACGGGCTCTCTGATGCTGGTGGGTGAAGTCAAGGCCCTCCTGCGCGGGTGTGTACTGTCCCCCCTCCGGGGTTGAGATGGGCCGTGGCCTCCGGTCGGCGCTCTGCCGATCCGTCCTCGCTCTCTTGTCGGTCGTCGTCGTTGCCATCCCACCGGCGTTCTCAGCCCAGGCCAAGCCCCCCAAGACCGTGTCGGCTCAGCCCGGCTCTGCCCAACCGATCGACATCACCGCCGAACACATCGAGTATCTCCAGGGGACCGACGTCTATGAGGCCGAGGGATCGGTGGTCATCGTGCAGGGGCCTCTGCGGCTCACGGCCGATCGGGTGACGATCATGATGCTCTCCGGGACTCTCATCGCGACCGGGCACGTCCACCTTTCAGACCCGAAGTCCGACATGAGATCAGAACGGCTGGAACTGGACGTCAACACCGAAGCGGGGGTGGTCACGAACGGCGAGTTGAACATCAAGTTCACGGACACGCTGGTGACGGGCCGCCTCTTTCAACGGTTTTCTGAGGACCACTATCGGGTGAAAGACGGATCGTTCACGAATTGCGACGTAAAAGAGGGCGTGCCCCCGGCGTGGCGATTTACCTTCAAAGATCTGGACCTCAACATGGGTGAGAGCGTGTACGCCAAGGATCTCTGGCTGTGCGTGAACGATATCCCCGTGCTGCCGCTCCCGACGCTCACGTATCCCGTCCAGACCAACCGCAGAAGCGGGTTCTTGGTGCCGACGGCGGGCTATAACACCGTCTTCGGAACCACCTACACGCAAGGATACTTTTGGGCCATCAATCCGAGTCGCGATATGACCGTAACACCGAATATCATGACTAACCGGGGCTACGGGAGTGATATCGACTACCGGTATATCCTGAACCGAAAAACCAGGGGGCAGTGGCTGTTGACCTTTCTTCAGGACACCACGGAGGACCGGAAGCGCGCACTTCTGACCGGGACACACGTGCAGCAGGTGAATCCCGATTTGTCGATCCGCGTGCAGGCGTTCCTGGTGACGGATCGCAGTTATCTCAACAATCTGAGCAATTCGGGCACTCAGCGGGCCCTCCCCAGCGGGGATTCGACTCTCTATATCAATCAGCGATTTGCGAACGGGAACCTGTATCTCCTCGGGCAGTTTCTCCAGCCCATCACCGCGGGTGGAACGAACACCTTCCAGCGGCTCCCTGAAATCGGGCACCGCTTGGTCGATGTGGCCCCGTTCGATGGTCCTCTGTTAGTCAGCATGGATACGACCCTGGCGAACTTTTACCGGGAGCAAGGGTTCGGGCTCAACCGGGTCGACCTCATGCCCACGCTCTCGACCGATGTGCTGGAAGTCGGGCATGTCGTCGGGTTCCTGCCGAAAGTTCGCCTCCGGGAGATCTACTACACGAAGAGTGTCGACTCAAATGGCGTCGGTTCCCACAAGCCGGTTTCGCGGGAGACGTTCTGGGCGAGCCTGGCAGGGACCTCTCGCGTGGACCGTCGGTTTGGGCTGAGCGGGGGGGGAACCCTGCTCCACACGATCGAGCCATACGTGGTCTACGAATATGTCCCCCCGACCAAGCAGTCGGATATCATTCAGATTGACGACGTGGATGATCTGCCGAAAAAAAACCTCCTTACGTACTCACTGCGCAGCCGCCTGCTCGAACAAGGACCCGAAGGATCCTCCAAGAACTGGGTGGATCTGACCGTGGCGCAGAGCTATCACCCGGGCAGCACGCCGAATGAAACCCGACCGTTCGCGTTACTCGGAGACCCCTTGTATGCCAACGCCACGGCGCCGCTCCAACCCCCCAGCATCCCGGTTGACGTCAGGAAATTCTCCGACATCTGGACGAGGGTCGTGCTCGGAAACCCGGTCATCCCGGGGTTGAGGACGGATCAGTTCGGCCGGCCGCTCAGGACGGCGCAGCTGACGATTCCTCAGGAAAGAAAGCTCGTGCTCACGGTGGACACTTTTTATGACCCCTACCGCGGCATGTTCAGCCAGTTCAACACGGACCTTCGCTACCAGGACCGGAGCCTGTGGTATGTCGAAGTGGGGCAGCGGTTCACCAACGGCGGCAATCGAGTGAGGCGAGGAGACATCTGGAATCCGATCTCCTTTAATACAGTATTTGCCCCGACGGCGGAGGTCGACTTCGTGACCGCTTCGGCGGCGTTCCGGACTCCTCTGGGCTGGACCGTGGGGGCCAAATCCTACTACGACATCAAAGCCCAAAAGGCCTCGGAAACGGATGTCGTGGCGCTCTACCAAAACCCGTGCCGCTGCTGGTCGCTGGGGCTCTTCTATATGATATTCCCGGATCGGACCCAGTACAATTTTATGATCAGTTTGACCGGCGTGGGCTGGACCGAGAATTTCGGCACCGCGGTCGTCAAATCCCTTCTCAGCCCGTTGTTGATCGGAGAGCGTGGGCTGCCCTGGGCCGCCCCCGGTGGCCCCTACGGGATGCAACCGGCTACGCCCAGCGCGCCTCCCGGCCCCACACAGCCTTGAACGGGGTATGCGGCGCCTTGACGGGGACTCGTGCGGTGTGGTCTGCTTTTTGGCATCACTGATCAATGGCTGCGAGATCATCTTGGCAGGTATCTTCCTGATAGGAGGTGGCCCATGAACGGATGTCAACAACAGACCTGCTCCGCGCGTTGGAGCGCGGCGGCCGCCCTGGTGGTTCTGTGTCTGACTGTGCCGATCGGTCATCAGACTGATTCTGCATACGCGTCTTCCGAGCAACCGCGGGACCACCTCAAGAAAGCCCGGGTGTACCTCGCGGCCGGCGATTACCGTCGGGCGTTGGAGGCCTGTCAACGGGAAGTGGACGAGGCTCCATCGGCGGAAAGCTATGTGTACCTCACCTATGTCCTTCATACCATCGACGGCTATCTGGATCATCTCGCCAAAATCGACCGATGGGTGTTGGTGGAGCAACTATTTGTGAACTTGGCCACCAAGGAGCCGCAGGATTTAGTGGATCCGCCCGACGTGCTGGCCAGAATCGCCAAGGAGATCATCCAGGGCAGCGTACGGCAACAGTCTGATGTGAGCGCGGCCATGGCGGCGCGCCTCGATGAGCCCCTCGTGGCGAGGCTTTGGAAGCAGCAGACCGCATGGCGAGCCGCCCGGCCTGACAGTTGGTGGTCCGGAGTACCGGAGGGCTGGGTGTGGTAGCGAGCGGGGGAGCGGGGGCCGGCTGAGGAGGGGGGTGGGCGTACGGTTGACACTTTTAAAGCGGGTAGGATAGGATAACATTCTTGTCTTGGCGCGACGAAGTGTGGGACGTGGTCTGACACTGAAATAAAGGAGGTAGGGAGTGGCAGTACAAGCGACCAAGGTGGACGATGGAAGCTGGGATACTCACGTGATGAAGGCTGCCGGTTTGGTGATGGTGGATTTCTGGGCCGTCTGGTGCGGCCCGTGCCAGATGGTGGCCCCGGTCGTCGAGGAATTGGCGAATGAGTATGCCGGGAAACTCCAGGTCATGAAGCTGAACACGGACGAGAATCCGGAGATTGCCGGTCGCTATCAGGTGATGAGCATCCCGACCATCATGTTTTTCAAGGACGGCAAGCCCGTGGAGAAACTCATCGGGGCGAGGCCGAAGCGGCAGTTCAAAGACCTCATTGACTCTCTCCTCGCACAAGGTACCCCGACCGCATGAGGAATCGCACACGATGACCGGCCCTTATGCTCACCGAGCTGCGCATCTCCAACTTCGCGGTTATCGACCATCTCAGTCTTGAGTTCTCCGGAGGCTTCCAGGTCCTGACCGGCGAGACCGGCGCCGGCAAATCCATTCTCGTTGATGCTCTTACCTTGCTGGTCGGAGGCCGCGCGTTGTCGGACCAGATCCGGTCCGACGCCGAGGAGGCGGTGCTCGAGGCCGCGTTCTCCCTCGCCACCGCCGGCCAGATCGCGGACCGTCTCCGCGAGGCCGGACTGCTGGGTCCAGACGACACGGACCTCATCGTTCGCCGCGTCCTCTCCCGTGCCGGCCGTCACCGCATCTACGTGAATGGAAACCTGACGCCGCTCCACGTCCTGCAGACTCTCGCCGGGACGCTGGTCGACATTCACGGACAGCATGAACAGCAATCCTTGCTCTCCGCACAGGCCCAACTGGATATGCTGGATGCGTTCGGACATCTCAGGGAGCTGCGGAGCGAGTTTGTGCACCAGCACGAACAGTGGCGGATGCAGCAACGGGAACTGGACGAGGCGATCCGGTCTTCGGCGGACCGCAGCCACCGCGAAGAGCTGCTCCGGTTTCAGCAGCGGGAACTCGAGGAGGCGGACGTGCGGGCAGGCGAGGAAGACGCCCTGGCCACGGAACGGCACCGGCTCACGCATGCTCAGCGCCTCGGCGAATTGAGCCGGGAGGCTTATGAGTCGCTGTATGGCGGCGACGGGGCGGTGTTGGGCGGCTTGGGCGGCGTCAGCGACCGCCTCAGGGAGCTCGGAACCATCGACCCCGACACACGGGACTGGGCGTCGCTCTCTGACGCCGCGACGGTGAACCTGCGCGAGCTGGCGCAACGGCTCCGCGATTACCGCCAGGGCCTGGAGCGCGATCCCGACCGGCTAGCGCTGGTCGAAGAGCGATTGGACCGGCTGCATCGGCTCAAGAGGAAGTACGGGGGGAGTCTTGAGTCATTACTGTCCCGCGCTCAGGAGCTGCGCCAGGAGATTGAAGAGCTTGCCGCGGGTGAGACCCGCGTGGGTGCGTTGCGGGCACAGGTTGCGGAAAGGTCCGCTCGCGTGATCGCCTTGGCGGAGCGGCTCTCGAAGGGCCGTGCGCGGGCAGCGGGCCGGCTGGCGGCGCGGGTGAAAGAGGAGTTGGCGGCGCTGCGAATGGATCATACCCAATTTCAGATCACGGTCAGCACGGATCCGGCCGAGTCTGCTCTTGGACCGGCCGGATGCGACCGCGTGGAATACCTCCTGTCGGCCAACCGGGGCGAACCGGTTCAGCCGCTGGCTCGTGTGGCGTCCGGCGGAGAACTGTCCCGTGTGATGCTGGCCATCAAGACGGTATTGGCCGAGACCGACCGCGTGCCCGTCCTCGTGTTTGACGAGGTGGATTCGGGGATCGGCGGCGCCGTCGCCGCGGTGATGGGGCAGCGCCTGCGGGCCCTGGCGGAGTACCACCAGGTGTTTTGCCTGACGCATCTCCCGCAGATCGCATCCCAGGCCAGCACGCACTTTGTGGTGGAAAAAGAGCTGATCAAGAACAGGACCGTGACCCGGGTGAAACAACTCGATCAGGGAGGGCGGCGCGAAGAAATTGCCAGGATGCTCGCGGGGCTGGCCGTGACGAAGGCGGTGCGTGCGACGGCGGCCGAGATGATCGGCGAGGCCAAGCGGAATACCTAGCCCGCATTATTCATGGCGGTTCGTCGCGAAATTGCGGAGTCGCGTCGCGAGACGGGCGCGTGGAGCCGCGAGGGAGGGAGGCATACTCCCGGCAGTACGTTGACCGACTGAGCGGCGAGCCCGCCCGCCTGCGTGCCGCGGAAGCTGCAGGCAGGCTGGTCGCAGCAGCGAGTCTGCAATTGCAGCAGAAGCGTTCATGAATGATGCGGGCTACAGCTGGCGCTTAGTGGTCGGGTGTCGTCGTCCGTCTGGACGGGGTTCCCAGCGAGGGAAGGGAAGCTTTGGTCTCTATGACCACGCGTGTGAAGAGCTCGGCGAGCGCCGGGTCGAAACGGGTGCCTGCTTGACGCCGGACCTCTGCAACAGCCTCCTCGAGGGACAATGGCGGTGACGTGTGATGGTCCGTCATCAAGTGGTCGAACTCTTGGGTCAGACACACGATCCGGGCGAACAGAGGAATGCCTTGCCCTTGCAGACCATCAGGATAGCCGGACCCGTCGTACCATTCGTGGTGGTAGGAGATGATCTGGCTCACTTCGGCAGGCAGGTTCAGGGGGTGAATCATCCGCGCGCCGATCTCGGGATGGTGCTTCGACACTTCCTGCTCCCTCGTATCCAGCTTGCCGGTCTTGGGGAGCAGCCGGTGGTCCTCAGCCGGAACTTTCCCGATGTCATGCAGAAATGCCCCGAATGCGAGCGTGCTCCGCTCCGCCTCGCTCAGGTTCAGACGCTTGCCCAGCAGGTCTGAGTAATCACTGACCCGGCTGGCGTGATAGAACAGGTCCCGATCCCTCGCTTGCATGAGATCGGAGAGGAGCGGCGCAAGCTCCGCATAGGTGGCGAACCGCTGGTCGGGACCCCATTTGGTCTGACCCAGCGACCGGTAGTCTTTCTGCAAGAGCTGCCAGACCGTTCCCGCGTCTGTTTCCGTCCCCCATTTGTCGCCCGGGCTCTTTAAGAAGTGGCGCAGGTGGTCAAGCCGCTCCTTTTTCTCCAGTGTTTGCTGAATCAACGCGATGAGTTCCGCCACGTTGAACGGTTTGAGCAGATAGACCGCCGCGCCGTACCGTATCCCGTCCATCGCGGATTTGAGGCTCCCATACCCGGTGATGATGATCACCTCCACGTCCTCCCGCTCCAGCTTGACGTCCTGCAACAGGTCCATTCCCTGTCGGTCCGGGAGTTTTAAATCCAGCGTCACCAGGTCAATCCGCTCCTTTTTCAGGATGCGCATCGCGGCATGGGCGTTGTCGGCGGTGTACAGGGTGAAGAAGGGGCGCAGGATGATGGCGAGGGCGTCGCGAGGTCCGGGCTCGTCCTCGACGATCAAAATGGAGTGTTTTTGGGCTTCAGTCTGCATCACAACCCCTTAGGGTCCTCAACTCATACCTTGCCGCATATGAATTGTCAAGCAAATCCGATGCCGTGTTCAATAATTTATGAGGTCCACCCAAAGACAAGCAAATCTCAAGGAAAGTGGCGGAAGAAGGCCCACCGCCCGTTTACACCCGGTTTGGCGCAGTGAAAAGGAACGAACATGCGCTGTACAGGAACGTGCGCACGTGGGGGCTCCGTGCCATCATTGCACCATCTCTGAGGCATCAGACGGTGGGTGACCCTCAGTCCGGCTGATTCCCAGGGAATCCATCCGATATTTGAGCATCCGCCGGCTGATTCCCAGCAGGTCTGCGGCACGGGTCTGAACATATTCGGTTCGCCTGAGCGCGTCCAGGATAATTTCCTTTTCAAATTCCTGCACGGCTTTTTCGAATGGCAGCCGTCCGGAGAGGGTTTCCTCGCGCAAGGAGTCGGATTGAGCCCCCCCTCTGAGCGTGGAGGGAAAGTGCTCGGGACTGATGGTGTTGCCGCGGCACCAGACGGTCGCCTGCTCGAGCACGTTTTCGAGCTCCCGGACGTTGCCCGGCCAGTGATATTTGAGGAGGGCCTCCAGCGAATCTTTGGAGAGGTCCAGCGGCGATTGTTTCTCATCCTCGAGCCGCTTGGCGAGAAAATGCTTCGCCAAGAGGGGAATGTCCTCCCGCCGATCACGCAACGGAGGAAGGTACAGCGAAATCACGTTGATCCGGTAGTACAGATCTTCTCGGAACAGCTTGCGGCGAAGCAGTTCCACCACGTTCTTGTTCGTCGCGGCGATGAATCTGACATCGACCCGGATCGGGTGGCTCCCTCCGATCCTCGTGAATTCGCGTTCCTGTAACACCCGAAGAAGTTTGGCCTGCGTGGAGAGGCTGAGATCGCCGATCTCGTCGAGAAAGAGGGTCCCTCCGTGGGCGAGCTCGAACTGCCCTGCCCGGCGCGCCAGGGCGTCCGTGAAGGAGCCTTTCTCGTGCCCGAACAGTTCGCTCTCGATCAACGTCTCCGGGATCGCCGCGCAGTTGAGCGCGATGAAGGGGCGGTCCCGACGGGAGCTGTTGTAATGGAGCGCGCGCGCGACGAGCTCCTTGCCGGTCCCGCTCTCACCGGTGATGAGCACGGTCGTTCGGGCGTCGGCGATCTGCTCGATCTTGGAGTAGATCTCCTGCATGGAGGGGCTCTTGCCGATCAGATTGTGGAACGCGTACCGGCTGACGACCTGCGCGCGCAGGCGCCGCACTTCGCGTTCGAGATCCTCCGCCGCCAGGGCTTTGGCGACGATGAGGCGGAGCTCCTCGAGGTCGAACGGTTTCGTCACATAATCGGCCGCGCCCATTTTCATCGCGTCCACGGCGGTTTTGACCGTCTTCATGGCGGTGAGCATGATGACCGGGATATGGGGATCCTCCGCCCGAATCGTTTGGAGGAGGGTGAGTCCGTCCGAGTCCGGCAGGATCACATCCAGGAGAATCAGGTTCGGCGGCTCCCGCCTGAACTGATCGAGCCCCTCGTGGGCATCCGCGGCGCAGATGACCTCGTACGTCGGCTCCAGAATCATCTTGAGGGACGTCCGAATTCCCTCTTCGTCATCGACCAATAGGACTCGTTTTTTCATACTCCTCGTGCCTTGATGATGGCGCGCGCCGCAGTGGAGTGACCGGTAGGTTCACGTAGAAGGTGGTTCCACTGCCGACGGTGCTGTGGACCTCGATATAGCCGTGGTGCTCCTGAACGATTTGATGCACGATCGTGAGCCCGAGCCCCGTGCCCTCCCGCTCCACGCTCTCATGTTTCGTCGTGAAGAAGGGGTCGAAGATGTGATCCAGGTCGTCGGCGGGGATCCCATGGCCGGTGTCGCCCACTTCGACCTGAACCCATGAGTCGAGCGATTTAGTCAGCCGGTGGGTCTTCACTGTCAGCCGGCCGCCGCTGTCAGGCATCGCCTGCAAGGCGTTCAGCAACAGGTTCAGCAGCACTTGTTTGATTTGCTGGCGGTCTACCATGACGCGTGGCAGGTCGCTGGTGAGGTCCTTTTCGATCGTGATCGACTTACTATCCGCCTTCACCTCGATAAAGTAAAGACAAGACGCCACAATTTCATTGAAATCCTCCTCCATGAACTTGGGCTCCATGTACCGGGCATAGTCTAAGATCTCTTGAATGAGCCGCTCGATTCGATCCACGTCATCACAGACCGTTTTGCTGAACTGTCCCATGAATTCGGGGTCATTTGTTCTTTCCGGTGCGAGCTGGACGAAGGTCTTGATCGAAGTCAACGGGTTCCGGATTTCGTGCGCAAACCCGCCGGCGATGGTTTCCAGCGAGCGCAAGCGGTCGGTTCGCCGCATCAGCACCTCAGATCGCTTGAGATCCTGGTAGAGCGTGGCGTTATCCAATGCAATCGCCGCGTTTTGTCCCATCGTGGTCAGCAGCCCGAGGTCCTCGTCGGAATACATCTGGCGGCGAGCTCGAGGCCCCAGGTTGCAAAAACCGATGAGGCGCTCCTTGTTGATGAGTGGAATACAGACCTCAGCGTCGAGCGTCTTCAGCTGGTGCAGCAACGGGCGCGGCGTTCCCGGATCACCGACCTCCTCCAACTCCTCGCGGATCAGGATGGACTGGGCGCATAATAGGTAATGCGGGAGGCTGCTCCCTACCTTCATCGGTTGGCTGGCGGCGGCGTTGGGATCGATGCCGTGTGAGGAAGCCAGCACATAGCCCCCTTTTTCCTGATCCAGAAGATAGAGGGCGGCCGTCTTCGCCCCGAGGACACTGACCAGCGTGGTGACGATCTCCTGAGTCAATGCGCGAAGATCCAGGCTGGTCACCATCGCTTTACTGAACTCGCTCAGCGTTTCGTAGGCATCCAGTCGTTGTTTAAAGAGCGCCCGCCCGACAATCCGTTCCGTCCGTTTCAGGACCGTCCCTAGCAATTCCGCGAGCATCACCGCGGTGGCGAGCAGGACCCCGGCCAACAGATGGTACGTCGAACCCGTAAAGATTCGGATGAGCCCCAGGATTCCCGCGTACGAGACTAGCAGGAGTGCGAGGGTTTGGGCAATGGGCAGGACCTTCGTCGTTGAGACCATCAGCGAGATGTTGAGGATCTGGTACCGGACGATGGCATAGGTCACGAGGAGCACCCAGAGGCTGACAAAGATGAATCCGAGCGGATAGAACTCGATCCCGTAGCTTTGGAGAAAGTCGAGGGACGCCGCGTACCCGAGGACGAAGGCCCAGAAGACGTATTTGATCCTGATCGCTTCCAGCGGGGAGCTGTCTTCCTTGGCCTTGTAGCCCAGATAGAGCTTGTACAATGAGAGGCCGCCGATGACCGCGAAGTACAGGAGAAAGACCGGGTGAGCGGCGCCGGCCTTCGGATAGTAGCCCCAGAAATACGAATAGTGACCGTTGACGAGGAGCGGGGTCGGGAGCAGGAGAAGAAAGGCTGTCCCGATGAGGTAATTCCCGACGATCAGCTTGGTCCTCGCCTGGCTCTCCACGAGACTCAGGCAGAAGTGGTAGAAAAAGGCCGGGATATACACCACGCCAGCATAGATCATCTTTCCCCAAAAAAAGGCCTTGGCCTCGTCGGGCGTGGAATAGATCATAAAAAAACTGAACAGCCAGGTAAACACCCCGACGCACACGAGCCCGAACGTGAGGTTGATGGGCGACCGGGGATTCTTCAGGGCAATCCAGAGGCCGGAGGCAAGGACGAGGCTGCCGACTACCAGCGGGGGGATCGAATGCACGGTCGCACGCTGGCTGACCGTGAGGGCAAGGTAGACCGGTACCATGATCGCGGCCAGCAAGACCCCCCGCGCGAGGCCCTTGTGGATCACCACCGTGATGTCCATCAGCCGGAACCGGACGATGGCATACGCGACCATGATCGTATAGACCGTGACGAGGATCGTCCAATTCGGCGGGATCTGAATTCCGTACCAGAGCGGAAAGTTGGTGGCGCCTCCGCCGTAGCCGATCAAGGTCGCGGCCAGAAGGTAGAGATACTGGTTGCGCTGGAGCCCGGTCCCCTTCCGATACGCCTGGGCCAAGAGGTAGATAGAATAGCCTGCATAGGCGGCAAACGCGGCCAGGTACACATGAAACACCGGTCCTGGTGTCGGCCAATTGGGGAACGACATCTTCGGGCCGACCCCGGCTACAAACCAGCTGGTGAGGTCGGAGAGAATGAATAATCCGCTGGCGAGATAGCCAGCTTGTAGGAGCCGCCGATGTCGCGTGATCGCATCTAAGAGGGCCAAGACGTGGTGCAGATAAAACACCGGGAGGAGGATGGCACCGACCATGAGCAGGCGGACAAAAGCCAACGCGAGGTCCTGAGATTCCGTGAGATGCCACGCACAGTAGAAGTAGCTCCAGACAGCCACCCCGGAGCAGAAGAGGCTGTACGTCCGGTGGCGAAGATCACCAGGCGCACGGGAATAGACGAAGATTCCCAGTGCTGTCGCGGTGAGACCGTTGATGAGCCCGCTCAGGGCATAGACATTCATGCTTCTGTCCGAGGCTTTGGGGACAGTCGGAGAGCACTCGCCTTCGGCTTGCGCACCGTGCCAGGCTTCTCGGCCACGACGATGTAGGCCTGGTTCGCAAAGGTGGAATAAATTCGAGGGTGAACAGCGCCACTGGAAGTCAACAGCATGGTGAGCTCTTGCTTGTCAAAGAAGCGGAAAATCCCGTTACTCTCGCACTGCTTGATTTTCCCGGAATTGTTTAAAATCTCTTTGGCTTCCTCCACCTCTTCCGGTCGTTGAGCAACTTGGAGGAAGTTACGATACACCTGGGATAAATCAGCATGAGGTTTCAAGTTTGTCAATATCAATCTGCCGTTGGGCGCGAGGACCCGGAGGAGCTCTCGCAGTGTAAACAAGGGATCGTCGAGGTAAGAGAGGACCAGATTGCAGACGATCCGATCGAACTGCTCATCGCGGAACGGGAGGGGCATGTGGAGATCCACGAGGCCGAAGGAGGTTCTCAGGAGTGAGTGTGGCGTGAGAACGGTGGGAAACTTTCCCTGGAGGTCGGCGGTCACTTTTTCCAGGTTGCGCCGTACTTGAACCAGCGCGTTCGGAACAAAGTCTATTCCCACATAGTGAGGCGGCTCGCACTTTCCCCGGAGAGCATTTTGTTGTCGGTAGGCTTGATTAATCAATAGAAACATGCCGAAATTGCCATTCCCACAGCCGGCGTCCAATATCCGCTCGCCTTCACCGATTCTTCCCATCAGGCTGTAGATTTGGTCCAGGAGATGCCAGTAATCGGACGAATTCACAATGTAATGAAAATGAGAGAGGTAATCCCGCCAAAACTCGACGGTGTCGGTTTTTGCCATGTGGTGCCGAGCTCTCGCTCGTTCGCGCTCCAACCGATTCTGGAGCCCGATTTCGCGCTGCGAAGGTTCCTGAATGTCTGCTTTTGCGGACAAAGGATAGAATTCGTCCCGACAGCAAGCGAGAAGATGTTGGATCACCGCCCGGGCTTTGCGTGGGTTCTCATGAAGGCGATGGAGCGCCTCGGGAATGAGGTAGGCGTGGGTCAATTTTGAACTGAGTGCCGCCTGAACTTCTTTCACTGACTCCCGGGAAACCCATGCATCATTCTCCGCGATGAAGAGGATGACAGGAGTACGCATCTGTGCCGCATCCCGTTTCGTTGTCTGTAGATCGGTATAGCCTTCCTTGATCGCATCGGCTATCCACACATCCGCATCAAGGGTAAATCCAAGCACATTCATCAGGCCTCGCTTCGATCCCTTCAAGTAGGCGCTGATATGGTCTTCTTGGTGGACTGCCAGCAGAGTAGCCTGGACGTCCACGATGCACGTCAGGAGAACCAACAGCTTGACACGACGGTCGTGGGCCAGAAGCTTGAGCGCCACGCGTCCCGCCAGGCTCGTAGCGACCACGCTGATGGGGCTGGCAGGCCAGGTGCGTTGCGCGAAAGAGAGCAGGGCGCTCAGGTCCCGCCTCATGCTGCTGAGGGTCGAATGTTCGATCCCCCCCTCGCTTTCGCCGACATGATTGGTGAGATCGTAACGGAAGACGTGAAACCCGTTACTGGCGAAGTAATAGGCCAGTGTGATGTACTCTTTTTTTGTCTCCCCGTAGCCGGGCGAAATGATGACCACCGGAGAGCCGGGAGGAAGCGTGTTTCGCGGCGAATCGTGGTAGACCGCGATGCGCTGTCCCTTCTCATTCCTGCACTCCATGAGTTCACTGACCAGCTTGGTTTCCTCACTCCAGTCTTCGAGACGAGCGGGGGACGTCAAGAAGCGTCCGATGAGCTCGGCGAGCCTGCGCTGACCCTCGTCATTAAAATGCAGGAACCGGAGACCCAGACGAATCGTGCCGGCTGACAGCTCTCCTTTGAGATCTGCCGGCTCCGTGGTCAGGGGGGTGCTCCAGATAATCTCCCCCATCACCGTATATTCAGCGCTGTCCTTCAGCCCTTTCGCAGGCTCAGTAGCGTATGCGGGTGGCGGGAGAAGACGCACCATACATCTGCGCCCAAGCGGCTTCATCCGTGATTGGAGCCGAAGACATGCACCGTGGACGCTGAGATTCGTGGTGACAGCCGTACACTGAGAATTGGGCGCGGACGCCTCACCTGGTTCCACCCGTGCCGGGATCGCCACCTTGACGCGAGCGGCAAACCGGCGTTCCGGGTTGAGGTTTTCCTCGACGGGGGAGGGGTCGGGATGGATAGCGGTCTGGTGATCGGCAGCGCCGAGCGAGCTGACTTCCAGCAGAAGGTCCCCCGTGTCTTGAGGGTTCAGCATCGCCCGAAGCTTGATGGTGCCCGGCTGATCACGGAGACTGTCCAGGAGGGAAGCCAGAATCATTTCCTCGGTGGTCTGGAGCCCTGTGAATTGGACAGCCAACCCCAGCGCAGGTTTTCCCCGTGGTCCATTCTCCAGGCCTGATACCTCGCGAATCCCCCGCACCGTGCCCCGGATCTCCAACACTCCCACCTCGCTCATCAAGCCTAATTTAATGAGCTGATTCTCGCTGACGGGGACCACTCCGTCGAAGACCATGAAGATTCCGCTCAGACTGATGTTCAGGGCCGTGCCATTCCAGGCTGATCCGTTCAGGCTCAGACGGGCTTCTATTCGAAGGGCAAGCCGGGGCGAGTGCCGTCGCTCAGCCTTCGGCAGGGGTGGGGCCTCATGGAGAAGGGGGCTCGTGTCTGGCGCACGGAGTGGTGGGGCGCCCGGTGATACCGCGCTGACGGAAGAGAGGCGATCTGGGCTCGCTGTTTGACCCAGGGAGTGCTCCGATGGTCGTGCCGGCGAGGGTCTCAGCACCCCGACTGTCCCGAGAAATTGCTGTTGATTGTACAGACCGATGGCATTGATTTGGACGGCGATGGCCGTCGCCGCTAGGCCACCCTTGGCTTGCGGCGTGTAGCCCAGCAGTGGGACGATCCCTGGGCTCACGGAGGTGAACCGCCCCTCCGCATCGAGTTCATAGGCCACATCCGTCAGGATCTCGATCAGACGATGATAACGGTCTTGTGCCAAGGCCAGCCGGGCGCGGAGCTCTCTTTTTTCCAGTACCTCTTTCGTGACCATCGGGAGTTCCGACAGGTAGACCGATGATTTCTTAAAGAGAAAAAAGTCCGCGCCGGCGCGCATCCCCTGGACCGCGGCTGAGACATCGTCGTGTTCGGCCAACACGATTATCGCGGCGTTGGGGGATCGTCGTCTGAGTTCGGGAAGCATATCCTGCTCGCTCTGACGGGGGAGCTGCTCATCCACCAAGATGACGTGCCAATCCTGTTTGACCGCCCACTCAAGCGCCTCTTCCCCTGAATACACGGCTTCCACCCGACAGCCCGGGTAGTACCTGCGCATGGTGACGGTGATCAGCTTGATCTCTTCGGGCTGCTCGTTGGCAAGGAGTAAGGTCAGAGGGTTAGCCGGTGGCATTCGCAAGCTCCGGGGTTGTAACTAAAATATGTTCCGGTAGGAACGGATGACTCTCGCCCGGGTCCTCGACGCTCGAGTAGCTCATGCGAAGGTCAACCCAGCTCCGGTTCTTGTTATGCACCGACTCTGTACAGAAGGTCCGTCTTAGGCCAAAAGGTGTCCTCTCACCGACGTTGCAGGCTATGGCTATGCCATATCAAGATGTGGTAGTCAATACATAAATTTCGGACTTGGCACACAATATGCTGTAGGCCAGGGAAGGGCTGGCCCACCTCAGTAGAACCCACATAAGCACGAACGGGATCATCGGGATTCCCCCCCCAGCCAGCCTCGATCGGAGCCGTTGAGGCTCACGCCGCCCTTGAGATCCTCTTCCGGGGGGGGCGAGCATGGCCGCACGTGTGTTCGATTAGCACGCTGGGCCGAGGTAGTCAATACCACGTTGGGAGGGGGTCGGCAGCCTGAAGGGGGCATAAATTTATGCTAGAAAACTGGATCAGCGACCACCTGGGGTGGCGGCGCGAGGGGTAAGCAGCGGTCTGAGGTCAATGAACCGAGGCGGCAGAGTCGCTCGGACATGCCCCCGGGGTCATGTAGAGGAGGTAATTGCCCATCCCGTGCTGCACCCGGGGATCATGCCGCGGGTGGTGATACACCATGACCATCTCGTACTCTTCATTCTGGTATACCGAAAACCCGCGGCTATCCTTGAACACTTGATGGGGCTGAAATGCCAGAAATGTCCCGTCCTGCGCCACGTCGGGAACAGTGCGCAGTAAGGTCCGGTTGGCCGTTTTGTTCTCGAGAGCGATCAGCAGCAGCTCGTCATGGCCGTGGGGGTAGGCGAACTTGACGCAGCCGTCCATCCGGAACTTGAGCGGGGCCGAGAGGACGTGGATACCGGGTTTGATTTCCACACCTTCATCCGTCTGATCCTTTCCCCGCTGTCCGAACTTGCTGTAGCAGACGATGTTGACCCCGACCTGGTACACGTCCATGTCCTTCATGGGGGCCCCTTCCGGCGCCATGTACATGGTGAAAGTCGCCATGACGTCCTTGGTCGGCGGCGCCTTGTGGTAAAACGCCACCACCGACATCAGTTTCTTATCCTTCTCGAGCTTCACGCCGTACCCATCGGGAAAGCGGGCTTCGGTCAATTCCAGCCCCGCTCCGGCAAAGAAGAGCGGCTCGCCGGGGCATGAGACACTTTCCTTATCCGTGTTGAGCATCAGGATGTGATGCAGGTACTGTTGGGGAAGGGGCTTGCCTTCCTTCGTGAACACGGCCGATTTGTAGCCGATGAGGTACATATCTTTGGGGAGTTGGAACACGTGCTTCGGCATGCTGGCCGCCAGATCGCCATCATGCGGGGATGGCAGATCAATGGGTCCGAACGTCAACGTCACCGCATTGCCTTCAATGGTGACGGAGGTGGTGGTCTGGTTCTTCAAGGTGGGAACGGCGTGATGCTCATGGGTTTCGGCTGCCCAGCATGGCCCCGCACATGCGACGCTCAGGACCACCGTCATGATGAATCGAATCATGCTTCCTCCGGCTTTGTGGTGGATCGCCGTTCGGACCGGCATTTCTTCGACGAGCGTGACGCCGGAGCGAAGGCCTTGCGCGAACCTGCGGCACAGTTCATGTCATGGCGCGCGTCCTGAGTGCGAGTTCAGGCGTTTCCACACATAGCTGCCGCCCCATTGACGAGAGGGAATATTGGTCTTGTCACCGACCCGAGTATACCACCAGACCCCCTTGGCCTGATTCCCGTCTTCTGACAGCAGGACTTCGAATCCCCCCTCGCGGTCATTTCCAGTTTGATGCCAGGTTCCCTGCCAACTCCTCTCGGCGAAACTGGTGGTCACGATGCGACCGTTTTGATGGGTGTAGGGACCGTTGCCGGTGCGGTCGAGTATGGCCCGGTACGATTTGTCCTCTTCCTGGATTTCCCATTCGCCGCTCAAGTCAGGCGCTTCCGATGCCCGAGTAGAACCGGCTGCTTCTTGAACAGGGACGATACGAACGGGGCCGGCCATAGCCATTCCATCGCTCGTGCTCCGGGACGACTCATGCCACCCCAACAGCAGCCATTGGCCGTTCCGGCGCTCCAGGACGCCGGTCTCACGCAGGGGGAGGAGGGTCCGGGATTGGCCGTTGCCGGTCTCCACATATCGGATGTAGTCGAGCTCCATCGCAAACCAGGCCGTGTCACCACGAGTCCAGACTGTCAAATGAGTGATTGGGATTTCCAGCCGCGCGACCGATGCAAATTCATTCTGCATCTCTCGGGCTAACTCGTTCCACCCCACGTACTTCCTTCCCCCGAGCGTGTAACTGATGATGTCGCCATCGTGGGCCATCAGGGCTGAGAGCGTGGCAAGGTCCTTCTCAGCATTGGCCCGCACCAAGGCGCGCAGCACTTCCTCAGGCCCTCGAGAGCTGGTCGTGACGCACCCTGCCCCGAGAGCCAGGAGGAGCACCAGAAGCCGAGTACCCAGGCCGGCGAGACGCATGCCTCGTCTCCTAGATTGCCGCGTCGAACCCGAACGGAACTGGTTAGTCTATTGAAAGGCAGGTACGATTCGTTGGGTCTTGAACCTACACGGGCTCCCGGAGCTTGTCAAATAATTTCTCCTTCAGCGTTGAGTGGGAGGGTAGCACCAGAGCCTGATCCGTGCGTCACGCCGGTGGAGAAGGACGGCTGATCGGTGAACGGATGGCAAGCGACTGTCACCGTGGAGAGGGAGCCGACAAGGAAGTGAGGGGACAGGCGGTGGCCTGGGTGCTCGGACCGTAACGGTCCGCTAACCGGCGATAGAGTAACTCGGCCAGCGGCTCGAGATTGCGTGTGTCGGCCGCATTGTATCGCAGTAGGAGGTCCAACGCGTCCGTCTCTCCGCGGCGCCACGCATGCCACAGCCTGACCGCTTCCCAGCCATCGAGACCCTGGAGGTCAGCGGACCTGCCGATGCCCATCAGGGATTCGATGCGCTTCAATCCTCCACCAAGTCCGAGGCGCCGGGCGGCAAAGCAGAGATCGATGTGGGGATGATCCAGGACCACTCCAGGAAATTTGGCGCGCAAGTATGGAAGGTCGAAGACACTGCCGAAAAAGGTCAACACGAGGTGATACTTGGATAACTCCGAGGTGAGGCGCTCTTCGGTCAGCGACTTTCCTCGGACCAAGCTAGTCATGCGGCCATTCGCGTAGAGTCCGACAACCGTCACCTCTCCGTAGGCGGGAGGGCCGCCGGTGGTTTCAATGTCCAGATACACGGCATGGGACCTGAAGGTCTCGAAGAGCCGCCAGCGATCGCGCGCTTTCAGGCATCGTGAAAAGTATCGCGAGTGTCCCTCCTGCAGACGGCGGATTGCCAGGGTGATGTCGGCGTCGTAGCATCGCTTCCGATCCGGCGCGATTCCGGGAAGCGATCCACAGGCAAGGAAGGCGTGCCAGTCTGAGACTCCGCTGTCCCAGATCCGACGCTCGGTGGATTCGCCGATGCCTTTGAGCAGCACGAAGGTTGATTCAAGCATGGAGCAAACAGCGAATAGCTAATAGCGAACAGCGAGAAGCGATGAGCAAGCAGCTAGAATAAACGAATTGCTCTGAGCTATTAGCTACCAGCTACTCGCTGCTTTCTACCGGCGATTCTAGCCTTGATTTCACCGCGGAAACAAGCTAAATTCCCGCATGAACGCCGGCCTCTTCGGATCGCCAGTCAGGAAGAGCACAGCCGGTGTCGCGGGGGCTGCACATCGTAGATCGAAATAATGGGAGACGGAACACGGCGCATTAGAATCTTGGTGGGGCCGGTCAGTCTCGACGCCGAGCTGAAGACCAACCAAACCGCGGAGGCCATCTACAAGGCGTGTCCCATCCAGGCTGTGCTGAACACCTGGGGCGAAGAGTTCTATTTTAAGGTCCCCGGGGTCAAGGATCATCGCGAGATGGCGACGACGCAGGTGAAAGTGGGGGACCTGGCGTTCTGGGGAGCCGGCGGGGTGCTGGCGATCTTTTTCGGAAGGACGCCCATGAGCATGGGGCCTGATCCCGTTCCGGCTGACCGCGTCAACATCGTGGGGCGTATCCTGGGAGACGCCACGGTGCTGCGTCAGGCCATGGATGCGACTACGATCAAGGTGGAACAAGTCACCCGGAGCGAACGCGATTGAAACTCTCGAGGGAACGGATCAGCCTGCTGGCGGAGTCACTCGCCTCACGCCTGCTGGCTGAAGGGCACCTCGAAGTGCTGGGAGAGAAGAACGCGCTGGTTCAGGCGTTGAACCAGACGATTACTGAGGAGCTCATGGTCGAGGATCGACTGAATGCCGAGGTCCGGGAACTCATGAAAAACTACGAGGCGGAGATTCAGCGCGGAGGCGTCGACTACCAGAAGATGTTCACGATGATCAAGAGCCGTCTGGTCAAGGAACGGGGGTTGATTCTCTGATGAAGCCATTCGTTATACGTTATTCGTTATACGAAACCGCGAACAGATTTCCGAGTCTTTCCGAATAACGAATAACGAAGCTACGAATAACGTGGCCTTACTAAGTGACGACAAAGTGAGCCACCTCTCACACCGGATTCTGGCCTGCCTGAAGACGAACCCTGCGGCCCGCCTGAAAGGAGAGGAGGCGCACGCGTTGCGCGAGATCAAGCGTGTGCTCGCATCGGAGCTCCATCAGGAAGAAGCAACAGACCGCGTCGTGCGTGCGCGACTGGCGTCCTACTCACGTCCGATCGTCGAAGGGAGCCAGGAATGGGAGGTTCTGTACAGGAAAACCTTTGAGGAGGAGCTGCGGAAGCGGAGGAAACCATGACTGTGATTCGCCTTTCGGAGGACGTCTCTGACAGAGGCCTGAGACTTCTCGGCGCGATCATGATGATCAGCTTGCTGTGCTGGCTGCCGGCCTGTTCGAGTACACCGAAAGTGAAACTGCGAACGCCGTTGGCTGTCGGTCCAGGCGCCCCCCCAGCCGTGCTGAAGCTGACCGAGCAAGGGACTCAGGCACATCTGGCCGGAAACTATGAGCAGGCCCGGACCTATTTTGAGCAGGCGGTGAGCCTCGCGCCGAGTTCTGCGGAAGCGCACTACAACCTCGGTCTTTCTCTCTTTGCCCGTGGAGACACGGAACGTGCCCGTGAGCAGTTCATCGAGGCCGCCAACCTGGCCCCCGGCGATAAGGTGATCTGGGACTCGCCGGCGTTGCGTCCCTTCGGATCCCCCGAAGGGGCGATTACCAAGAAGGCGAAGGAAGTCCCCTACTCGACCCAAAGGCCGACGTTTGGTGGCGGCCGTTGAGCCCACCCGCTTGCTTCCCACGCATGCGGGTTGTTCCGCGTTCAACCACATCGCATTCAGCAACACAGACCGGAGAGGAGATCACCCATGCCGGCGGAGCTCGCTGTAGGAGACAAGGCGCCTGACTTTTCGCTTCCGGACGAAACCGGACAACCCGTGAGCCTGAAGAAATTCAGGGGCAGGCAAGTGGTGCTGTACTTCTACCCGAAGGACGACACACCCGGATGCACGAAAGAGGCCTGTGGGTTTCGCGATTCGATGACGCCGATCCTCAAGGCGGGCTCGGCGGTCGTGGGGGTGAGCCTCGACGGAGGGGAATCACACCGGCGGTTTATCGCCAAACATCAGCTGCCGTTCTCGCTGCTGAGCGATGAGGGTGCACGAGTGGCGAAGGCGTACGGGGTCTACAAGGAAAAGACAATGTATGGGAGAAAGTTTTGGGGCATCGAACGGAGTACCTTTGTGATCGACGGGACGGGAACGATGAAAGCGGTGTTCCGGAAGGTCAAGGTGGACGGGCACGTGGACGAAGTGCTGGCTGTGCTGAGCGCACCGGGAAAGTAATTGAGTAAGTAAGTAATTGGTAATTAAGCGACCAGCAGCCCAGAGCAGTTTCTAAATTACTGAGTTACTCAATTACTCACTTACTGTCCGTCGAAGCCGATGGATGATCGCGAGAGAACCTGGCAGGGGCTGAGAGCCGCCTCGCTCTCGATCCTGGCCGGCGCCGGGCATTTGTACCTGGGCGAGAAGCAAGGCTATCTCATCGTGGCCTTCGGCGCCGCGCTGATCATCATCTCCAGACTGTTCTGGCGCCCTGCCGAGCTTCTGTATCTCAGTCTGGCGATCTTTTCGGCCGTCGATGCCTACTCCATCGCCAAACGGGGGCACGGCCTGATGTGAGTGGCGCAGCGCTAGTTCTGAGTACTGAGGACTGAGGACTGAGGTTCCCGTTCTCTTCAAAACACTCAGCACTCAGTCCGCAGCACTCAGCACTTCTTTTGTCGGAGGTTTGACGTGGCCAAACGATTGACGGGAACCCCTCGCTCCAACAGCCAGGCCGTGCCATACATCAAGACCGTTCCACCAGGTCCGAAGGCGCGGGCATGGCTCCGTCGCGATGAACAGGCTCTGTCACCGTCCACCACGCGCATCTATCCCCTGGTCATCGAAAAGGCGCGAGGGGCCACGGTGGAGGACGTGGACGGCAATCGGTATCTGGACTTCACCGCCGGGATCGCCGTCGTGGCCACGGGGCATTCGCATCCGGAAGTGGTGGAGGCAATCCAGAAGCAGGCCGCCCGTTTCATCCACATGTCCGGGACCGATTTTTATTACCCGGCCCAGGTGAAGCTGGCGGAGGCGATGGATCGCATCACGCCGGGGAGGAGGCCCAAGCGCACCTTTTTCAGCAACTCCGGCACCGAGGCGGTGGAGGCCGCCTTTAAACTGGCGCGCTATCGGACCCGCCGTCCCCTGACGATCGCGTTTCAGGGGGCCTTTCACGGGCGGACCATGGGCGCCCTCTCGTTGACCGGCAGCAAAGCGGTTCAGCGCCGGCATTTCGCACCGTTGATCCCCGGGGTCACGCACGTGCCCTATGCCTATTGTTACCGCTGCCCGTACGGGCTCACCTATCCTGCTTGCAAAATGCACTGTGTCAATGTGATCCGGGAGGAGTACTTCAGGACCTTCGTGCCGCCGGAGGACGTGGCGGCGATCGTCGTGGAACCGATTCAGGGCGAAGGCGGTGTGGTGGTGCCCCCTCCCGAGTTCCATCCCATGCTGGCCGAGCTGGCTCGGGAGTTCGGCATCTTGTATGTCGTGGATGAGGTGCAATCGGGGATGGGTCGCACGGGGAAGATGTTCGCCCTCGAGCACTGGGGTGTGGAGCCGGACATTCTGGCGACCGGGAAGGGGATCGCCTCCGGTCTGCCGATGGGGGCGACCGTCGCGTCGGCCGAACTCATGAGCTGGGAAGCCGGGGCGCACGCCAACACGTTCGGCGGAAACCCGGTCGCCTGCGAGGCAGCCCTGGTGACGATCGAGCTCCTGGAACGCAATCTGGTCGCCAACGCGGCGGCGGTCGGCGGCCACCTACTGCGGGAGCTGGAGAAGCTGAAGGCTCGTCACCGGCTGATCGGCGACGTGCGCGGCAAGGGGTTGATGATCGGGGTTGAATGTGTGCGCGATCGAGAGACGAAGGAGCGGGCGATCCAGGAACGGAACGACATCGTTCAACGCTGTTTCCGGAAAGGATTGCTCCTGCTCGGATGCGGCCAGAACGTCGTCCGGATCGTACCCCCGCTGCTCATCACGAAACAGGAAGCGGATGTGGCGCTGGACATTCTGGACGGGGTGTTGACGGAAGTGGAGAGAGGCTGACGGATGCCCGGCCGCCTGCCAGTGGCGGTGACGGTGCTGCTCCTGCTGTCACTGTCACCTGTTCTCGAGGAAGCCGATGCGGCCGGGAAGGTTGCGGGAACGCTCTCCCTGCGGGATGCGCTCACCGCGCCGGGCCGGCCGGTGATGATTGAAGCCAGGTTGGTTCGGGCGGGCGTCCTGGGGCAGACTGGATTGGGCGGTGAGCAGCTCGAGTTTACCGTGGAGGGGAAGAAGGCGGGGACGGCGATGACCGGCGGAGACGGCCGGGCCTTATTCGAATATACCCCCCGGAGGCGCGGCCACTATGCGGTGAAGGTCAGACTGCCACAAAGCCAACGGGTCGAAAGCCCCGAAGCCTCCGCGACGGTGGCCTGCTGGGAACGCCGTCGTCCCATTCTGCTCGTCGAGTTCGCGGCGCTGACTGCAGACAGGAAGGCGCCGCTGGTTCCGCTGCCGCCCTTGCCTTTGGAACTCGGTCGCCAGGACCGTCCAAGCCCGGTCGCTGATGCGGCTGATGAACTGAACCGCCTGACGCGGTTCTATTATAACGTGATCTATCTGGTCGGGGGGGATGACGGTGAGCTCGGAGAAGTTCGAGCCTGGCTTCAGGACCACAGGTTTCCGGTCGGTTTTTCGCTGACGTTGCCACCCGGGCGCACGCAACTTGCTCCCACCATTGAAGACTTACGGGCGGAGGGCTGGGATAACCTGAAAGCCGGTGTCGGCCGGACTCGTGAGTTTGCCGAGGTGCTTGTCGCCCAGCGGATGGAGGTGGTGATCGTTCCGGAACCGGATCGAGGCGAGTTGCCGAGCAAAGCGCGGGTCGCCAAAAGCTGGAAGGAAGTCCGAACGAAACTTCACAGGTAGGGGCGGACCCTTTGAATTTTCAGTCCGGTTCCTTTAAGATGCGAACCGGGGACCCATCCTGACGCGATGTGACCAAGAGGCTCCGGCCGATGCGGGCCAAAACCAGTTTCCTCTGCCAGGCATGCGGGCATGAGTCCGCTCGATGGCTGGGGCGCTGCCCGGATTGCGGACGCTGGAACAGCATGAAGGAAGAGCGTCTTGCGGTGGCCGGGAAGGGCCGTCCGTCCGCTCTCCCGGGAGTGAGTGCCAAGGCCACCTCGATCGACGCCATCGAGATGGTGGGGGAGAACCGGCTTCAGACCGGGTGCGGCGAGTTCGATCGGGTTCTGGGCGGGGGGGTGGTCCCTGGTTCGGTGGTGCTGATCGGCGGCGATCCCGGCATCGGGAAGACCACCCTCCTGCTCCAGGCGCTGCCCCGGCTGGCCTCGAACGGTCAGAGAGTCCTCTATGTGTCGGGGGAGGAGTCTCCCGGGCAGATCAAGATGCGAGGGGAACGGCTGGGGGTCCACAGCCCGCTCCTCTATATCCTGGCCGAAACCTCCCTGGAAGAGATCCTCAAAGCTGTCCAAGCGTTGCAACCAGCCGCGGTCGCGGTCGACTCGATCCAAACCGTCTACACGGACCAGCTCACGTCGGCGCCCGGAAGCATCAGCCAGGTGCAGGAAGTGGCCGGTCAACTGATGTGGTTCGCGAAGCGGAGCGGAATTCCCGTATTTATCATCGGCCATGTGACGAAGGAAGGTGCGATTGCCGGACCCCGGCTCCTCGAGCATATCGTGGATACCGTACTGTATTTTGAGGGCGAGAAGGGGCATACCTATCGCATTCTGCGTGCGGTGAAGAACCGTTTCGGCTCGACGAACGAGATCGGCGTCTTCGAGATGAAGGACACGGGACTGGAAGAGGTGGGGAATCCGTCGGAGCTGTTTCTGGCTGAGCGTCCCGAGAAGAGCACCGGCTCAGTGATCGTGTCCAGTCTGGAAGGGTCCAGGCCCATTCTGATCGAACTGCAGGCGCTGGTGTCGCCGACCGGATATGCCATGCCGAAACGCATGGCCACCGGTGTCGAGATCAACCGGGTGTCCGTCCTGCTGGCGGTGATGGAAAAACGACTGGGGCTTCACCTCTCGGGGCAGGATGTGTATGTCAATGTCGTAGGCGGGATGCGGATCGACGAACCGGCCATTGATCTGGGCATCGCGACGGCGATTACCTCGAGCCTTCGAGAGCGTCCGGTTGATTGGAACACCGTCGTTCTGGGGGAGCTGGGACTGGGCGGCGAGGTGCGGGCGATCAGCCAGGCGGAGCTGCGGATCCGCGAGGCGGCGAAGATGGGCTTCCGGCGCTGCCTTCTCCCGTCGCGCAATCTCACCAAGCTGGATCCGGTGACGGACATGGAACTGGTTGGAATTCGTGACGTCGGGGAGGCGCTGGACTTCGCCCTGGCCTGAGCATGCAGTGATAAATTCAAAATGCAAAATGAAAACTTTAGGTAAAAGCCCGAGCATTTCTAGGTATTTTGCATTTTTCATTTTGAATTTTGCATTGGCTGCGGCCATCGCCGGCTGTGCGACCTGGCGCGCACAACCCCCCTTGAGGGCGGCGACGGCCGAGCAGTTGATCGAATTGCTGCGAGAACGGGAGGCTGCCATCCGGACCTTGAAAGGCTTGTTCAGGGCTCAAATCAAGGCGCCCGGGATTCCGATCGCCCAGCTCGTGGAAGGCGCGGTGTTCTATCGCCGTCCTGATGCACTTCGGCTCCAGGGGTTCAATCGGCTGGGCGGCGAGCTGTTCGAGATTGTTCTGGGGGAGGATCTCTACCGGGTGCGCCTGCCCACGACGGGGCAGGTCTTGACGGGACGCGTGACTGAGCTGGACCGGATCGGGCAGTTGGGCCGGCCGTTCCAACTGAGCGTGTGGGCGGTGAGCGGGGCCGTCGGCATCGCCCCGGTGTCGGATCGGGAAAAGGTCCTGCTCTCGGAAGATGGCGATCGGTACCGCATGGATGTGCTCATGCCTGGTGAGCCGGACGTGGTGGAAGCCAGACGGCCCGTCCGCCGGATTTGGTTCGAGCGTCGATCGTTTCAAGTCGTCCAGGAAGACCGATTGACGCCGGCGGGAGAGGTGGAGGCGACGATGCAGCTTGAGGATTTCCGCCCGGTTGACGTCTCTCCGACGGGTCAGCCTCCATCGTCTCTGAAGAGCGTGATGGCGGATCCCATGGTGAAGCCCTTTAAGATTTCGATGCGCGATGGGCAAGGGCAGGGAGCTCTGTGGCTGACCTTCCACGAGATCGTGCCGAACCCCTCCCTGAAGCCCGAGGAACTGGAGCCCATTCGATCCTAAGAGGTGATGTCAATTACTTCTCTCATGAAGATTCTCGCGGTTGAAACGGCAACATCCCGTCAAAGCGTCGCGGTGCTGGACGGCCCGAGGGTGCTGGCGCGCTCGGATGAAGAGGCTGCGGGCTCGCAGGCCAGGCTGCTGATCCCGACGATTGATCGGCTGTTGAAGGCGAGCGGGCTGACGCTGTCGAGTCTGGAGGGACTGGCGGTGTCGATCGGCCCCGGCTCCTTTACGGGACTGCGGGTCGGACTCGCGACGATGCTGGGCCTCCGAGCCACGACGGGGCTGCCGTTGGCAGCGGTGCCGACATTGGAGGCGATGGTCCGGAACGTGCCGCGGGATGACGTGCCCCTGTGCCCCATCCTGAAGGCCAGGACTGGCGAAGTGTATTGGGGACTGTACCGGTGGACCGGCGCCGGAACCCTGCAAGTACTCGAGGCCGAACGAGTCGGTCCTCTGGAGTTAGTGGTCCGGTCGTTCGTGGGGCCCACGGTCGTGCTCGGGGAAGGATGGGCAACCAATCGCAACGAGTTGTATCGGCTGCTCGGGCCCAGAGCGGGCCAGGTGCGTGAGGCTCCAGGGGAGGCCATGGCGGCCTCGGCGGTCAGCATCGGCCTGGCCGGGCTGGAACGGCTGGCGCGCGGAGACATCGCGGGCCAGGGGCCCTCTCCGCGGTATGTCCAGCGGGCGGAGGCGGAAGTGAAGCCTGTGGGACATCGATTAGAATCTGCCAGCACACGCGAGTCCTCGAATTGATGCCACACGTGATCAAGAATCAGCAGTCCAGCCGTATACACATCGAGCCGGCGACCCACCAGGACCGTGAACAGATCCTGCGTATCGAGCAGGAATCCTTCTCAACTCCATGGACTCCCAAAATGTTCGACGCTGAGCTGGACGGCAATCCCTTCAGTCATCTGTATGTCGCCCGTTCCCTCCATGATGGTTGTGCGGGGCTGGAGCGGGGGGAGGTCGTCGGCTATGTCTGTTTCTGGGTCGTGTTCGAAGAACTACGGTTTATGAATCTCGCGGTTGAGCGGTCGGTCCGCCGCCAGGGGGTTGCCCGCGAGTTGGTGAGGTACGCCTCGGCTCTCGGACGGGAACGAGGGGCTGCACGGGCGGTCCTTGAAGTCCGTGCCTCGAACGAGGCGGCCCGCTGCCTGTACGAGCAGGCGGGGTTCCACCATCTCGCGGCGCGGGCGGCGTACTACACGAATCCGATTGAAGATGCCATCCTGATGGGGATGGACCTCTTAGAGGCAGCGAGCAGCGAATAGCGAGTAGCTCTGGCTGCTAGCTACTTGCTGTTTGCTAAGAAAACTGAGGAGGAGGTGGAGCATGCTGACGGAAAATGTGATTGCGGATCTGTTGCGTCAGTCCAGCCTTGAATTCCGGCAACTCGAGGAATCCCATCATCGGCTCGACGCCGAGTTGGCAGAGCTACAGAAGCGGCACGTCCTGACACCTGAAGAAGAGTTTCAGAAGAAGCGGATCCAGAAGGAGAAGCTGGCCAAGAAGGACAAGATGGCGGAGTTAGTGAGGCTGTATCGCGAACACGAGGCGCGGGCCGGGGCTCACTGACCACCCGACTTCGGGGATCACATCCATGGCTGTCGTTCTCCCCCCTCTTGTCGACCATATCGCCGCGATCAAGCGACGCCTGCTGCTGATCGCCGCCACCGTGTCGGCGTGGTTCGTGCTGACGTTCGCCTACGCCACGGAACTCATCGACTGGTTCCGGCGTCCGTTGACGGACGACCTGATGTTTTATGGACCGACCGAGGCGCTCTTCGCGTCAATCAAGGTCTCACTCCTGGCCGGGGTCGTGTTGAGTCTCCCGGTCATCCTGTATCAGTTCTGGAAGTTCATTGAACCGGCGCTGCTGCCTCGTGAACAGCGCTGGGCAATTCCGCTGTTCTGTCTGGCCGCCGGATTGTTTGCGTTGGGTCTCGTGTTCTGCAATCTGGTGATCCTGCCGTTGGTCATCCAGTTTTTCGTCGGCTTTGGGATGGACAGGGAATTGATGCCGCAACTGGCGGTCGGCACGTACGTCGATTTCAACGTGAAGTTCCTCCTCATCTTCGGGTTTGCGTTCGAACTGCCGATGGTCCTCACGCTCTTGTCCAGGGTCGGGGTCGTCTCCCCGGAACTCCTGAGTCGCTATCGTAAGCATGCCATCCTGGCGGCCCTGATCGTCTCTGCGATCGTCACCCCCGACGCGACGCTGTTTACGATGCTGCTGATGGCGATCCCGCTCGTCATCCTCTATGAGGTCGGGATCCTGGGCGCCCGGCTGTTCGGCCGGCGGAACCCCTCCGGCGGCCAGGGCTTGAAGCTCGATCGAACTGCGCCGGCCGGCACGGCCGGCCACCGGGTGCGTTGATGCGGGCATCCGCAACACCTTGTCCGGTCGCGGCCGTCGTCGCGGCAAGTCTCCTGGGAGGCGTCGGCGCATGCCTCGCCGATGCGTGGGCTGAGACACCTGAGCGAACGATTGGTGCGGTGCAGTCGTCCGCGGCGGAGAGGGCTCCGGCCCCCAGCATCCAAGCCCTCGTCGTATCCAGGGACCAGTCCATCTATGCCGGGTCTTTTGGCATGGGCGTGTTTCGGAGCCATGACCGCGGCGCGTCATGGACCGCCGCCAATACCGACTTGTCCGATCCGTTCATTCTCTGCCTGGCGGCGGCCCGGGATGGGACGGTCTATGCCGGGACATTCAGGGCCGGCGTGTTCCGGAGCCGGGATGGCGGCAAGAGATGGGAGCCCATGAACGCCGGTCTCAAACGTCTCGAGATCAAAGCCTTGCTGATCGAGGACGGGGTCATCTATGCGGGGACCGGTGACGGCGTCTATCGCGTGGCAGAGGGAGATAACCGCTGGCGGGTCGTCACCAAAGGTCTGGATGAGACCCTCGTCCACAGTCTCGTGATGGCGCCGGAGCGCACCCTGTTCGCGGGGACCTCCGGTCGAGGAGTGTTTCGCTACAAGGCGACGGCATCGGAATGGACGCGATTGACTCATGGACTGGTGGACCACGAAGGGTTGGTCGAGAATTTTATCCGCGTCCTGGCGGTGGATAAGGATCAGGCTCTCTATGCCGGGACGTTCGACGGAGGAGTCTTTCGCAGTGGTGACGGGGGACAGACCTGGCGGCCAATCAGCCGAGCTCTGCCGAATGATTCGATTCGTGGGATCGTGACGAATGAGAGGGGGCTCTTTGTGGCCACCGGCCGGGGCATCTTTAAGAGCCTGAACCAGGGGCGGCAATGGACTCCTCTCAACCATGGCTTGACGGAGCTCTCGGTCCAAGTGCTGATCGTCTCGGATGACGGATCCCTCTATGCGGGCACCAGTTCGGGGGTATTCAGAAGCGATGATGATGGCGAACACTGGGTTGGAATCAGTACCGGACTTGCCGAGGCCGGGGTGTCAGGAACACCGTAGCCCCCCGGCCAGAAGGAGCTCCCATGTCAGAACCATCCGACAAGACCCGTGCGACGATCGGCGTGACCTCGAAAGGCAAGTCGTG
This sequence comes from Nitrospirae bacterium 13_2_20CM_2_62_8, assembly GCA_001914955.1. Classification (GTDB taxonomy): domain Bacteria; phylum Nitrospirota; class Nitrospiria; order Nitrospirales; family Nitrospiraceae; genus 40CM-3-62-11. The sequence goes on from MNDM01000028.1 coordinate 34,571, forward strand.
GGGAGAGATCGTGCTCAGATTTTACCCGGATGTGGCGCCGAATCACGTCAGAAACTTCATCAAGTTGGCGCAAACGAAGTTCTACGACGGGACGACTTTTCACCGAGTGATTCCGGGATTTATGATTCAGGGAGGCGACCCGAACAGCAAGGGCCAGGACCGCTCCTCCCACGGGACGGGCGGGCCGGGCCACCGGGTCAAGGCGGAGTTCAACAGCAAGCCGCACAAACGAGGCGTCTTGTCCATGGCCCGGTCCAACGATCCGGACAGCGCAGGCTCACAGTTTTTCATCTGTGTCGCCGATTCGAATTTCCTGGATTGGCAGTATACCGCGTTCGGCGAGATCGTGAGCGGGATAGACGTGGCGGACACCATCGTGAACGCCAAGCGTGACGGGCGAGATAATCCGCTTGAACGGGTGGAGATGACCATCACCGTCACGGAGTGACGGTCATTTAAAATGAAAAATGTAAAATGCAGAATGGTAAAAGAAGGAGTGTTTGCATTTTTAATTTGTAATTTTGCATTGGCGGTTACCGGCTGCGCATTGCCCCACGTTCCCTCACGCGTGGTCTATGAAGACCCGATTAACTTCGTGCGGCTGGAGTCAGATGCGAATGTGCTGCCTGAATGGCCGCCGAGCGCCCACAGCCATCCCCTGATCATCAGCGCCGACGAGATCGCCGGCATTCTGCAGGGTCTCCAGGTCCGTGAACATCGCATCGGAGTTCAGGTCATGCTTGCGGGTGAGGCTGCGTGGGAGCCGGCCTTCCGTCAAGACGAGATCGCCCTCCTGGCGCCTCGCCTGTCCGATGCACTCGCGCAAGCGAGGCCGGATGAGCGGGTCGCCTACTATCTGAGCCGGCCGCAGACCTCGCTTAAACGGGAGATTACCTCCGGCGGCTTGTATATCCAAGGACACTATGTGCATTTCATATTAGGCAATCGTCGGATTATCTACGGCATCCCGGCCTATGGGATGGTGTACGATCGCCGCTATCCGATGATGCCGACGGCGGCGAAGGGGTTTGATTTATTGTTTGAACCGGCTGAGGCGGTCGTCAAGCGGGAGAGCGGGGTCCTGGATCACATGCTGGGCCGGGCAAAAGATGAACTGGTGATCGACCTCCGGCAACTTCATCCGGGCAGCCCCGCTACTCAAGCCATTCCGGGAATCTCGGCTTCTTGAGGTCTTCCCCACCACTCAAAACGTAACATCTGACCCAGTTGATGTTACGATTCGGTAATGGGTCGTATTTTCTATCTAAGCTTTTGAGTTCGTTGCGAGTTTTATTTTTCGCTTGTCTCCTCCATTAGGTTTGCCTCTCCGGTCTCTACACAGCGCAGCAACCTGCCGGTAGTTTGGGGTGCGTCGTAGACTCAAACTGACCTACAAGTTATTGAAATATAAAACACTATTAAAGTGTCTTGCATAGATGTCAATTACCTGTGATGGCATAGGGCTTGTAGGACTTCTTACCGTTCATCTAGGCCTATGCTGGCCTAGGACCGACGGAGGGTGTGGATGATGGTCAGGATTCCGATGAGTCAGAAGAGAGGAGGTGATGGGCAGACACGTGGCACGTTGCCTTTCGGTAGGCAGTTTGCGTTTTCAACTAGGAGGTGTTGACGATGTTTCTGTCACGGAGACAATTTCTGAAAGTCTCGGCCGGGACGGTGGCGGCAGTGGCGGTGGCCGACAAGGCCCTGGCGCTGACGGCGCTGCAACCGGTGATCGAGGTGGGCAACCCCCTCGGCGAGTATCCGGACCGGTCCTGGGAGCGCGTCTATCATGACCAGTACCGGTACGATTCCTCCTTTACTTGGTGCTGCTCCCCGAACGACACGCACGCCTGCCGCATACGGGCCTTTGTCCGTAACGGCGTGGTGATGCGGGTGGAGCAGAACTACGATCACCAGACCTACGATTAATGCGCCGGGGCTGGAAGGAGTGGATGGACGCGGGCTCCCCGGAGCTGACACCGGAGGTCAAGCGCAAGTACAAGTTTGACAGCCGGTTCCTGGACGACATGGTCCGGGTCTCCTGGGACACGGCGTATACCTACCTGGCGAAGGCCGTGATCGTCGTTGCGACGCGGTACAGCGGGGAGGCGGGGGCGCGGCGGCTGCGGGAGCAGGGCTATCCCCCGGAGATGATCGAGATGATGAAGGGCGCGGGCGTGCGCTGCTTCAAGCATCGGGCGGGCATGCCGGTGCTGGGCATCATCGGCAAGATGATGAACACCCGGTTCAACGGCGGGGTGCTGCCGTTGGTCGATAGCTGGATCCGGAAAGTGACCCCGGATCAGGCGCAGGGCGGCCGGTACTATTCCAACTACACCTGGCACGGCGACCAGGACCCGTCGCAGCCGTGGTGGAACGGCACGCAGAACTGCGATATCGATCTCAGCGATATGCGGTTTGCCAAGCTGAACACGAGCTGGGGCAAGAACTTCGTCGAGAACAAGATGCCGGAGGCCCACTGGAAACTGGAGAGTATCGAGCGGGGCTGCCGGGTGGTGGTGATCACGCCGGAGTACAACCCGACGGCGACCCGGGCGGACTACTGGATTCCGGTGCGGCCGGAGACGGATGCGGCCCTATTCCTGGGCGCCACCAAGATCATCATCGACGAGAACATGCACGACGTCGACTACGTCAAGGGGTACACGGACATGCCGCTGTTGGTCCGGACGGATACGCTGCAGTATCTGGACCCCCGCGATGTGATCAAGGATTTCCAGTTCCCCGACTACTCGCAGCGGTATTCCGGCCGCGTGCAGTCGTTGAAGCCGGACCAGGTCGAGCGGTTGGGCGGGTTCATGGTCTGGGACCTGGCGAAGAAGCAGGCAATAAACCTGGACCGTGAAACGGTCGGATGGCATTACCAGCAGAGCGGCATTGATGCAGCCCTGACCGGAACTTACCGGGTCAAGCTGCTGAATGGCCGGGAAGTGGACGTGATGCCGATCTTCCAGTTGTATCAGGTGCACCTGCAGGACTATGACCTGGACACGGTACATCAGATCAACCGGGCGCCCAAGGACCTGATCGTCCGCTGGGCGCGGGATAACGGGACGGTGAAGCCGGCCCAGATCCATAACGGCGAAGGCGTGTGCCACTACTTCCACTGCACCATCATGGGGCGTGGCGCGGCCTTGGTGCTGACTATGACCGGCAACATCGGGAAGTTCGGGACCGGGTGCCATACCTGGTCCGGGAACTACAAGGCTGGGATCTGGAACTCGACGCCCTGGTCCGGCGGCGGGCTGGGCGTGCATACGGGTGAAGATCCGTTCAACCAGACGCTGGATCCCAACGCGCATGGCAAGGAGATCAAGGTCAAGTCGTACTACTATGGTGAGGAGGTCGGCTACTGGAACCACGGGGACACGGCGCTGATCGTGAACACACCGAAGTACGGGCGCAAGGTGTTCACCGGGAAGACCCACATGCCGACCGCAAGTAAACTCCGCTGGGTGGCCAACGTCAACATACTGAATAACTCCAAGCACCACTACGATATGGTGAAGAACGTCGATCCCAATATCGAGTGCATCGTGGTGCAGGACATTGAGATGACCTCGGACGTGAACCATGCGGACATCGCGTTTGCCGTGAACACCTGGATGGAGTTCACCTATCCGGAAATGACCGCCACGGTGTCGAACCCCTGGCTGCAGATCTGGAAGGGCGGCATCCGGCCGCTGTACGACACCCGCAACGACGCGGATACCTTCGCGGGCGTGGCGGCGAAGCTGACCGAGATGACCGGGGATGCCCGGATGAAGAATCACTTCAAATTCGTGTATGAGAACCGCGTGGACGTCTACGTGCAGCGGGTGCTGGACGCCAGCGCGACATGCTATGGCTACAGCGCGGACACGATGCTGAAGTCGGAGAAGGGCTGGATGGTGATGACGCGGACCTATCCGCGGCAGCCCCTCTGGGAAGAGACGAATGAGAGCAAGCCGCAGTGGACCCGGTCGGGCCGCATCGAGACCTACCGGGTGGAGCCGGAGGCGATCGAGTACGGCGAGAACTTCATCAGCCACCGCGAGGGGCCGGAGTGCACGCCGTATCTGCCGAACGCCATCATGTCGTCGAATCCGTACGTACGGCCGGACGACTACGGCATTCCGATCACGGCGCAGCACCATGATGACAAGCACGTGCGGAACCTGAGGCTGCCGTGGCAAGAGATCCGGCGGCACGCGAACCCGCTGTGGGAGAAGGGGTACCAGTTCTACTGCGTGACCCCGAAGACCCGGCACCGCGTGCACAGCCAGTGGTCGGTGAACGACTGGGTGCAGATCTACGAGTCCAACTTCGGCGATCCGTACCGGATGGACAAGCGGACGCCGGGCGTGGGCGAGCACCAGATGCACATCAACCCGCAGGCGGCGAAGGACCGGGGCATTAACGACGGCGACTACCTGTACGTGGACGGGAACCCGGTGGACCGGCCGTATCGTGGCTGGAAGCCGAGCGATCCGTTCTACAAGGTGAGCCGGTTGATGATCCGGTGCAAGTACAACCCGGCGTATCCGTACCACGTGACGATGGCGAAGCATGCGCCGTACGTGGCGACGGCGAAGTCGGTGAA
>MNDM01000024.1 GCA_001914955.1 Nitrospirae bacterium 13_2_20CM_2_62_8
GGGTCTGCTTGATGATCCAGCGCGCCACGCAGGTCGACAATGAGATGGTCACGCCCTTCGTCCATCATCTGCTTGAGCTCGTCCACACTGATGCGGGCGGTCCGCAGCTCACGCAGCAGCCGGTGCCGATGAACGTACTTGTAGATGATAAAAGTGCCCAAACTTCCGCCGAGGAGGAATGCGAGCCATGAGCCGAGATGAGCCGCCTGCGCCGCGATGTCTTCAAGTTGGGCGCTGAACAGAAAGCCGGGCCCCATGAAGGCGACGGTCCACAACAGAGCCCCAAGTCCGTTGTAGAACAGGAACCGCTTCATGCCCACGCCAAAGAGGCCGGCCAGTGCCGGTGTAATCGTGCTCAGGCCCGGAATGAACTTGGCCATGATGAGCGCACGGATGCCGTGCCGCGTGAAGAGGTTCTCGGTCCGCCGAACGCAGGAATCCGGCTCCAGTGAGATTCGGCAGAGGAGGTTCAACGCATGTCTGCCACGATGCCGGCCCAGCTCGTACCAGATCGTGTCGCCGGCCGAGCAGGCGAGGACGGACAGGGCCACGGCCGCCGCCAGATTCATCTTTCCGGCGCCCGCCAAGGCGCCCGCTGCCAGCAGAACCGGAATGGCGGGGGGCTCACTTCTCGATCTCGAACCCATCATTCTTCCACCAGCGCCATCCTCCTTCGAGCTCCATCACTGGATAACCCTTGCTCGCAAACTCCACCGCCGCGGTCGCGGCCAGATGGCACACGTGCGAGTAACAATAGACCACATTGATCTTGTCTTTCCGCAGCCGCGCCTTCAGCATCTTTGAATCCTGCCACTGATCTTTCGGCAGATTGACCGCGCCGGGAATGCGGCCCTCGGCATAGTCCTCAGCCGCACGGACATCCACGATGTTTACGGGTTGTCCCTGCTTCGCCCATCGCTCCAGCTCCACCGGACCAGTCGTAAAAGCCATCTTGTCCTGAAAATACCTCTTGGCTTTTGCGGCGCTTGAAATCTTCAGCTTCGTTGCCGTTGCCATGCTGGTTCTCCTTCATCGATGAACGTTCACCGTTAGAGGCGTAAGGGCTTGATCGGCGAGAGCACCGCCGCTGGGTTCTTCTTCCAGATCGCCTCATCTGCATCCACGTACAGTTCCACTTCATTGCCGTCCGGATCATGAAGATACAGGCTCTGGCTCACCGTGTGGTCACTCATGCCGCTGATAGGGACACCGGCCTGCTCCAATTCCTTCTTTGCTGCACGAAGCTCCTCCAAGCTATCGCCGATTTTGATCCCGATGTGATAGAGCCCCAGGCGACGCCCCGGCGGCGACGACGGGGCCTCGCCCACTTCGATCAGCAACAGCTCATGATGGGTCCGGCCTGAGGTGAGCGCGGCCGCCGCCCCGTTGAAGACTCGCCCGATCTCCTTGAACCCGAGCAGGTCCCGGTAGAAGGCCAGCGACCTGCCCAGATCCTTCACATAAAAGACCACATGGCCGAGGTAGCGCGCCTTCATCGTCGTGTCTCCACGAGTTGTTGCAGATGCGCGTTCATCTCGGCAGCCGGCAAACGTTTCCGGTCGCCATGTCCGGGCAGCACCCACTCAAAGCGATAGGTCAGCAGTCGTGTGAGCGAGTCCAGGAGCCGCGGTCTGTTCCAGACCAACTGCTCGGGCGCCCCGAGTGTGCCTGTCTCGCGATCCCACCAGAGGTGATCCCCTGAGAAGAGATAGCGCCCATCATACAGGAGCGCCATGCTGCCGGCGGTGTGCCCCGGGACCGGAATGAGTTGCACGTGAGCCGTGGCTGCCTCCGGCTCGTACCCCCGTACGATCCATTCAGCGTCAGGCATGGCCTCCGCATCTTCTTCGTGGATGATGCGCGTCGCCTTGAAGCGGCGAGCATACCGCGCAGCGTCCGCGACGTCATCTTCATGGCTGAGGAACACGTACCGGATGCCGCCCATCCGCTCGAAGGCTTCAACCAGATGGGCCGTGTACCGAGGCGAATCCACCAGCCAATTGCCGTCCTCATGACGGAGGAAATAGCTGTTGGCGCCGAATGACTTCTCGGAATTGAATCCGTTGTAGTAGACGTCTCCCTCCAGATGCAGCGGAAAGCTCTCCATGGCCCGGCGCAGATGGGCCTTATCTTTCTCAACCGTGCCGATGGACCCAACCGGGCAGGCGAGTAACGCCCGCCACGCGTCCTGCCGCTCCGGTTCGGTTTCGGGTTGGGAGTAGACCGATGAATAGTCGCCCTTTTCTTGAAACGTTGCCAGGGCCAACTGCCGGCAGGTATCGCAGTTGATGCAGGTCGAGTCCACGAAGAAATCGCCCGCCACGTTGGTCGAGAGCTTTTTCTTGAGATCAGCCATGCCTCAGTCTACTTGCACTACTCATGATGATGGGCATGGACCAGCGCATGGCCCCGGCCCTGGCTGATGAGCCAGCGGTTGACAGGAAACGCCGCAACAAAGGCCAGGGCCAGAGATAGCGCCAGGCTCGTCCAGAACAGCAGACTGGAGAGGCCCGCATCCATGGCGCCGGGAATCACCAGCACCACGGCATTATCCACGATCTCCATCACGGTGATCGAGAGGGTGTCCGACGCCAAGGCCAGGCTTAGCGCCCTGCGGAACGGGACAGCGCCGGCAAGCAGTGGTTGCAAGGTGAACGCGTAGCCGAACACAAAGGCCAGGGTGACCGCCAGGGCGATAGAGCTCGCGTTCCCCAAGCCGAGCGCGAGCCCGATCACCAGCCCCAGGACTTCCCCGATCGCACAGCCGGCGAGACAATGGGCCGTGGCCGCCAGCGCGAGCCGGTTGAGCGTCACGCTCGCCGCCTGGACCCTGTGACCACTGTGTTCGTGCCCGTGATGGCTCTCCTGCATGGCGACGCACCTCCTCGCAACGATCGGGACACCATCGAGGGCTTATTTCGCGAACGTGACCCCGGCCTTCTGGACTTCCTGGTAGGGGAGCAGCCACACCAATGATTCGTCGTGGAGGTCCCCCACCTGGATCCGGTTGCCCCAGGGATCGCGGAAATCGCAGCGGAAGTCGGGGTGCAGCTTCAGGCCGTATTTCTTGACGAGCTTCCGGCGAATCTCCTTGATCTGCTTCTCGTCCCGCACGATCAGTCCGAAGTGCTTGACGCGATCCGGCTGGAGCCTCTCCACTTCGAAGATGGCCATGAATTGGTGCTCGCCCAATTTGCACCAGGCCGCGCCTTCTCCGCCGCGCAGCATCTTGAGGCCGAACACGTCCGAATAGAACCTGACGGCCTTCTTGGCGTCGGTGACTTCGATGACCACGTGGCTGCTGCCATAGACCTGGACGGCCATGGTGTGTCTCCTCGTTACTGATTCTCCCAGAGCAGCACTTCAGCCCCGGTGCCGGCGTCTGCTGAGAGACGAGGCGAGCCGGCCGCGGTCAGCCGCACGGCGTCGCCGGTCCGCAGGGCTCCAGCTCCTTCCAGCGTCGCGGCCCCCTTGGCAAGATAGAGGTGGACGAATCGCGCATCCGGGACATTCACCGACTCGCCCGGCTTGAGCCGCCCTCCCCAGAGCACCGCGCCGTGCTGGCGGATCGCGATGGCCGCGTCGTGTCCGCGGCCCGAGGCGATGGGCATGAGTCCGCCTTTCGCCAGTTCCCCGTTGATGTCCAGTTGCTGATACCCCGGCGCGATCCGTTCCGTGTCGGGGAGCACCCACATCTGGATTAAATGCACGTCCCGGTCCCCGCGCGGATTCATCTCCGAGTGCCAGATCCCCGTGCCGGCGCTCATCCGCTGGGCGAGCCCCGGGTAAATGATGTCCTTGTTGCCGACCGAGTCCTTGTGCTCGAGTTCTCCGTCCAGGACCCAGGTCACGATCTCCATGTCTTGGTGCGGATGGGTCCGGAAGCCGCTACCGGCCTGGATCACATCGTCGTTGCTGACCAGCAGCAGCCCGTGGTGCGTGTTCGCCGGATCGTAGTGGTTCGCGAAGCTGAAGCTGTGATAGGAGTCCAGCCAGTCAAGCCTGGTCCGGAATCGCTCGCCGCTGCGTCGAATGTCGATGATGGGCTTGCTCACCGTGCATCCCCTTCGCTCCACGGAATTCCCTGCGCTACAACCGAGCCGTGATGCGGGGATAATAGTACTAGCTAGAACCATAGTCAAGGGGGAGGGTTCCGTATTCGATCCCCGCTCGGCCGAAATTCCTGTGGCGCAGCCTTCCCTCGTTGCGCTAGAATTCCAGCATGATCCGTCGCATCAAGACCGCCGAGGACCTCGCCTGGCTGCTCGCTCACACCCATGCCTTCCAGGGCGGCCAGGTGACTGATCTCCACGTCCGGAAGCACCGGCTCTTTGATGAAGCGTCGGGCCGTGAAATCACCGCCGGGACGACGATTATTGCCGTCATTCGATACGAGCTCGCGGTGCGAGGATTCGACCGCTTCTACGCCGTGACCCGCGTGGCGAAACTCACGATGACCGGAGTGACCGACTTCTCGATTTTCGAACAGGAAGGGGCGGACTTCTCGGAGATCGGCGTGACCCATGCCGAAGCCTCTGACGGGCAGTTACGGTTCTGGTTCGACCCCCGCGGCGAACTGTACGTGATCTGCGACGAGGCCCAGATCGAGGAGGTCTCCAGGCCCGGCGCCAGCAGGCCACTTCGCACCGGGATGACGGAGTGGACGTTTCAAGCGCAGACCGGCGCTCTGCCGGAAGTGGCGTGGTTCTTGGACCATCTCGACCGCGCAGGACTCCCGTGCGCCTGGCGCGCCGTCAAACCGCAGGCTCCCTCCCATCCCGCCCTCCGCTGGGAAGGGTATCTCGTACCCGCCTCCGCGCACGGCGCTCGTCGCACCGGCGGCGTCTTCGTGCAGGCGTATGGCCCGCTCGACGGGTGCGGGTTTGGGATCACGATTCGCGCCTCGGACCCTCACCAGGATGGAGTCGGCCGACTCCTGGTTGCCCTGGCCGACATCATCGCCCGCAGTTTCGAGGGCACGTGCCTCTGCGGCAACCACATTATGGAACGAAACGAGTGGCTCGGCGAGCAGAAGGTCGGACGCGGGGTGTGACTCGTCGATTGCTTCAGCAGGCTGTCAGTGGGAAGTCGAGGGGGAGCCGTTTTTTCGATTCACGCATTCGACCAGGTGCCATAACCGCAGCGGGTTGACCTTCTCGTTCCGTGCGACCAGCAGCGAGGTGCCCTCCAGGACATTCTCCAGCGAAAGGTCGGTTCGAAACCCCAGGTGTTTGCAGAGCGGTGAGATGACCTTTTCGACGGCCGCGATGAGCTTGTTGCCGTTGCTGAAGTGGTTGAGCATGATAATCCGCCCCCCCGGTCGGCACACGCGAATCATCTCAGTGACCACTTTCCGGTAGTCCGGCACCGCCGTCACCACGTACGCGGCCATGACGGTGTCGAAGCTGTCGTCCTCGAACTCCATCCGGCCGGCATCCATCCGCAGCAACACGACGTTTTCCAGTCCGTGCGACTGGATCCGTTCATGCGCCTTCCGGAGCATCCCGGCAGAGAAGTCGATGCCAACCACCTGACAGTACCCAGGATAGAGCGGGAGCGATAAGCCGGTGCCCACGCCCACTTCCAGAATCCGCTCATTCGGTTTGATGTCTAGCCGACGGACCGCTGACTCCCGCGATTCGTGGAAAATCCTGCCGAAGATGTGGTCGTACACACCCGCATAGTTGGAGTACACGCGCTCGACCTTCTTCAGATCCATACGCCCTCCGCTCTCCCACAGGATTCCAACCCCGGAGGCACTGGCCTGCGGGGGCTGTCTGCCGACCGCGGTTCGTGGGGACGGCTCAATTAGGCGGGAAACCCGTGTGATGATGCCGTATCGGAAAGACCCGCCTGAGTAGAAAAACGGGGTTACTCTAGCGAAGTTATCTGAAGGAGTCAACAGTTTAGAGAACATTGGCCGTACGCCCCTGTCGGGGCAGCCGGGCTCCGTCTCCCGCCTGATGGCACCACCCACGATGCTTTCGGCCACGGCGCCCGGTGTGGTATGGTACGCGCCATGTTGCTGGCCGGTGTATTGGGCCTCACCCTATTCCTGGCGCTGGTCCTCGGAGATTGGTTTCATTTCACCAGCCTCACGGCCGCGGCCAGCCGCTACGGATGTGGGATCGGGCGGCTGGACGACCGGTTGCCCCTGACGCCGTTCACCTTTGTGATCGAGCGGTTCGACAGAGACGGGCTGCTGCGGCTTCCGCACGGCGTCGCACGAGTCTTTCTGGAACAGCGGAGAATACTGTTGCGGCCGCAGTACCAGTTCTTTTCGCTGAGGTTCCGGACCGTCTGGCCCCTCAACGGCTCGATCGACTTGGAACCGGATGGGGACGCCACCTGCCTGACTTGCATCAAGCGGGTCCCGTGGTCCTCGGCGCTCCTCACCCTGCTCTGGTTCGCCGTCGTCGGGTTAGGCACAGTGGGTTTCGTGATTGCCTACCTGGCCGAGGGAGGCCCCATGTCCCTCAGCGGGGCGCTGATGGGGCTGGGGATCACCGGATTGGGGTTCCTGGTCCTTGCCTTCGGCGTCCTCACCGTTGCGCTCGCCGTCCGCCTGGAGGATCATCGTCTGACCCAGGCCTACCATGAGCTCCGCGCCGCCTTAGCGCGCGAACCCGCCCCATCCCGGTAGGAGGATCGGCATAAGCTCCAGACGCCACCCGCTGGAGCAAGACACGAGGAAAAGGTCTCCTTCTTTCGGATTGAGGTTAGCTCTTAAACGCGTCGAGGAAATGTTTGTGCTCGGCGGGAAGGTCGGCGGTGAGTGGAGAGCGAACCAGCCGGGCGATGATCCCGCGGTGCTTGCGGTGCAGACCGGAATCCACAAACGCCCTCCGGTACTGCTCCCACTGCAGGGCCGGGTCGGCGGCAATACGTTCCCGTTCTTCCGGCGCCATCCCTTGGAGGGCAGTCGTCAGGTGCGTGATGGCCTTCTCGACGCTGTGATAGGGCGGGGCCAGCTTCAATCGGGCGTAAAACACGTTCAGGTGTCGCCGGAACTCGTCGCGGAGGGACTGCACGGCATCCGCATGGCTGTGTGATGCTCCCATCGGGATGAGGATACGGCGCGGGTCGCCGGGAAGGCAAGCGACAGCAGCGCCGTGATATGATCCATCCATGCCGAGAACCCCATCTGAGCAGCTCCCGGAGCGCTCGACGCGCGAGGGTTTCAAAGCCACAGCCATCGAGGCGGCTCGGATCGCCGGAACCGTCCTCACCGAGCATGCCCGAAACGGGTTCCGCGTGGAACACAAGGACACCGTAAATCTGGTCACGGACGCGGACCGGCGCGCCGAACAGGCGGTGGTGGACGTGATCAAAAAGGCCTACCCGACTCACCACATCCTGGCCGAGGAACAGGGGTTGCGGGCAGGGACGGATTCTCCTTACAAGTGGGTGATCGACCCGCTGGACGGCACCACCAATTTCGCGCATGGCTTTCCGGCCTACTGCGTGTCGATCGGGCTCGAATACCAGGGCCGGGGCATCCTTGGCATCGTCCTGGATCCCACCCGACAGGAGCTCTTCGTCGCGGAGACAGGCCGGGGCGCCTCGCTGAATGGCGCGCCGCTGCGCGTCTCTCGCACCGTCACGCTTGACTCGGCCCTGCTGGTCACCGGCTTTGCCTACGATATTCGAGAAAGCACCCAGAATAACCTGGACCACTTTGCCCGCTTCGCGCTCCGGGCTCAGGGCATCCGTCGGACCGGGTCGGCCGCACTGGACCTCTGTTACGTGGCGGCCGGTCGCTTTGACGGCTTCTGGGAGATCAAGCTGCACCCGTGGGATACCGCTGCCGGCGCGCTGATCGTTCAGGAGGCGGGGGGACAGGTCACGGACTTTAAGGGTGGACGGTTCTCCATTTATGGGCAGGAAATTGTGGCCAGCAATGGACTGGTGCATGACGAGATGCTAGCAGTCTTGACTCCCCCTTGAGGCCGTGGCGTTCCCACAGCCCTGCAGATGCGGTATGATGCCCCCCCCTTTCGTCGATCAGGAGGATAGCCATGGCGACACGGACTCCCCCGTCAAGAGAACCGCCCAGCGGCGCAGGAAAACCGGGGGACGGGGAGACGACGCAGGCCCAGGAGGTCGAACTGCTCAAGGTGGTGGTGACCCGTGAAGGGCGTCAAGTCAGCGCCCAGTGGGCCATCCACCCGCAGATCAAGCACGACCTGTTGCCCGAGGAATGGAAAGAAATCTCTGAACTGATGGCCCAGGTGACGGGTATCGTGGGGACCCGCTTCTCAGAGATCCTTTCCGAGGCGGAGCCGGACAAGCCAGGGAAGGCCTAGGCTAAGGTTGAGGTTAAGGTTGAGTGATGTCGTTTGCATCATACCCTTAGCCCCAACCTCAGCCTGAACCTTCTTCAAGGGAGACCTACATGGACACCTATTATCATCCTCATGACCTCGGAAAGTTCTCGGACATGGGCAAGGGCAACAAGGAGCTGTGGGACAAATTCATGAGCTATTACAGCGCCGTGTTCGCGGATGGCGCGCTGACCGAGCGGGAAAAGGCCTTGATCGCCCTGGGCGTCGCGCACGCGGTGCAGTGCCCGTACTGTATCGACGCGTACACGCAAGCCTGTTTGGAGAAGGGCTCCAACGTGGAGGAGATGACCGAGGCCGTCCACGTTGCCTGCGCCATCCGGGGCGGCGCGTCGCTGGTGCACGGCGTCCAGATGCGCAACGTGGCGCAGAAATTGTCGATGTGATCAGACCAGGGGTAGCGGGGTATCGCTTCGCTAGGGATAAGGGGTAAGGCGATGGGCGGCGCAGGTCTCGCTACCCTGCTATCCC
>MNDM01000037.1 GCA_001914955.1 Nitrospirae bacterium 13_2_20CM_2_62_8
AGTCCGTGCGCATGGCGCACCTCGCCAGCGTAGGCAGCCACGCGATCAACGGCGTGGCAGCGCTCCACACCGACCTCTTGAAGAAGACCGTGCTCCATGACTTCTATGAGTTGTGGCCGGAGAAGTTCCACAATGTGACCAACGGCGTCACCCAGCGCCGCTGGATGGTCCTCAGCAACCCCCAGCTCGCCAAGCTGATCACGACGCACATCGGGGACCGCTGGGTGTCCCACCTGGAGGATGAACTCCGGCGCCTGGAGCCCTTGGCCGATGACCCCGCCTTCCAACGCGAGTGGAGAAAGGTGAAAGCGGAGAACAAGCGCGCCCTGGCCGCCGTGATCAAGGATCGCACCGGTGTCGTGGTTGACCCGGACTCGCTCTTCGACATTCAGGTCAAGCGCCTGCACGAATACAAGCGCCAGCACCTGAACGTCCTGCACGTCGTGACGCTGTACAACCGCCTGAAGGCCGGCCGCGGGGCCGCCGTGACGCCCCGCACGGTCATCTTCGGCGGAAAAGCCGCCCCGGGCTACATGATGGCTAAACTGATCATCAAGCTGATCAATGCCGTGGCCGACGTCGTCAACCGTGACCCGGACGTCTCCAACTCCCTGAAGGTCGTGTTTTTCCCGGACTTCAACGTCAAGAACGGCCAGCGCGTCTATCCGGCGGCCGACCTTTCCGAACAGATTTCCACGGCCGGGAAGGAAGCCTCCGGGACGGGCAACATGAAGTTCTCCATGAACGGCGCGCTGACCATCGGCACCCTGGACGGGGCCAATGTCGAGATCCGCGAGGCCGTGGGGCCGGACAACTTCTTCTTGTTCGGGTTGACGGCGGAGGAGGTGTCGGAGCTGAAGGCCAGCGGATACCAGCCGCGCGTCTACTATGAATCCAGCCCGGAGCTACGCGAGGCCCTCGATCTCATCGGGTCAGGGCATTTCTCGAACGGAGATCGGGACCTGTTCAGACCGCTTGTGGACTCGCTGCTGACGCGGGATGACTACCTGCTCCTGGCCGACTATCAGGCCTACCTCGATTGTCAGGATCGGGTGAGCCATGCGTACCGCGACCAGAAGCACTGGACGCGCATGTCCATCCTGAACGTCGCCAGAATGGGGCAGTTCTCGTCGGACCGGTCCATCCAGCAGTACTGCAGCGATATCTGGCAGGTGAAGCCGGTCCGGGGAGAGCGCGGAGCCTCCGGCTCCTGACGGAGCCGCGGAACGATTCGAAGAAGGGAGCGGTGCGATGAGCCGACAGATTTCGCAAGGAAGCAGCTTCCCCCTGGGGGCCTCCGTCTGTCGCGGGGGCGTCAATTTCAGCCTGTTCTCCAAGAACAGTACGCTGGTGGAGCTGCTGTTCTTCGCTCATGAGAATGACGCGAAGCCGAGTCGCGTGATCTCACTGGATCCGAAAAAGCACCGCACCTACCACTACTGGCACGTCTTCGTCCCCGATCTCGAGCCGGGCCAGCTCTACGGCTTCCGGGCGGTTGGGCCTTTGGAACCGGAACGAGGCCTCCGGTTTGATCCGGAGAAGGTCCTGCTGGATCCCTATGGCCTGGCCGTCGCGATCCCGAAGGGCTACAGTCGCGTCGCTGCCGCCCAGCCGGGCGACAATACCGCCACCGCGATGAAGAGCGTCGTCGCGGACCCTCGACGCTATGACTGGGGGGACGATGTCCCGCTGAAGCGCCCGTTTGCGAAGACCGTGATCTATGAGTTGCACGTCCGCGGCTTCACCCGCCATGCCAGCTCAGGCGTGGCCCCCGAGCATCGCGGCACCTACACCGGATTGATTGAAAAGATTCCCTACCTGCGGGACCTCGGTGTGACCGCCATTGAATTGCTGCCCGTCTATCAGTTCGACGAACAAGACTGCCCGCCCGGCCACGTCAACTACTGGGGCTACAGCCCCATCTCGTTCTTCGCGCCGCACCACGCGTACAGCTCGCGCAAGGATCCGCTGGCCCCTCTGGATGAGTTTCGCGACATGGTCAAGGCGCTGCACCGAGCCGGCATCGAGGTCATCCTCGATGTGGTGTACAACCACACCGCCGAGGGGAACCACGAAGGGCCGACGCTGTGCTACCGAGGCCTCGAGAACGGCGCCTACTACATCCTGGAGGAGGACCGGGCCCGGTACGCCAACTATACCGGCACGGGGAACACCCTGAACGCGAACCATCCCATCGTACGCCGGATGATCGTGGACAGCCTCCGTTATTGGGTGGAGGAGATGCACGTGGACGGCTTTCGCTTCGACCTGGCCTCGATCCTCTCCCGCGACGAGACCGGCCGGCCACTGCAAAATCCCCCGATCCTCTGGGACATCGAATCGGATCCCTGCCTGGCCGGTACGAAACTGATCGCGGAAGCCTGGGACGCCGCGGGCCTGTATCAGGTCGGCTCCTTCATCGGCGACAGTTGGAAGGAGTGGAACGGCAAGTTCCGAGACGACATCCGCAGCTTCATGAAGGGTGACAGCGGCACGCTGTCGCCCTTGGCCACCCGATTGATCGGCAGCCCGGATCTCTACGGCCACGAGGAACGGGAGCCCGAACAGAGCATCAATTTCGTGACCTGTCACGACGGGTTCACGCTCAACGATCTGATCTCTTACAACCAGAAGCACAACGAGGCGAATGGAGAGGACAACCGGGACGGATCGAACGACAACATGAGCTGGAACTGCGGCGTAGAGGGGCCCACCGACGATCCGTCCATCGAGCGGCCTCGCAACCGCCAGGCCAAGAACTTCCTGGCGCTGACGTTGCTGGCGGTGGGCACGCCGATGCTGCTCATGGGCGACGAGGTGCGTCGGACGCAACGGGGCAACAACAACGCCTACTGCCAGGACAACGAGCTGAGTTGGTTCGACTGGACGCTCCTCAAGAAGCACGCGGACATCCACCGGTTCGCCAAACTCATGGTCTCGCTTCGGGGGCGTCGCGACATGGCGAAGGAAGACCTCGGCTTGAGCCTGAACCAGTTGTTGCGCCAGGCGCAGATCGCGTGGCATGGCGTCAAGCTCAATCAGCCGGACTGGGGCCCCGATGCGCGCAGCCTGGCGTTCACGATGCGAAGCCTACGGGGCCGATTCCTTCTCCACGGCATCCTGAACGCCTACTGGGAACCGCTCGATTTCGACTTGCCGCCGGTCACGGAGGGGCCTGACAGACAGTGGCGGCGATGCATCGACACGGCACTTGACTCGCCGCAGGACATCTGCGAGCCGGCAGAAAGCCCCGCTGTCCGAGAGGCCACCTACCTGGCGCAGCCCCGTTCGATCGTCATCTTGCTGGCCCGAATCGGAGCGTAGGCCGAAGGCGGGACGGTATCGGCGCAGGAGCGAATGATGGAGAGGAGATCGTCATGACCGGCAAGCAGATGGATCAGTTGTGCATCAACACCATCCGGACGCTTTCGATGGACGCCATCCAGCAGGCCAACTCCGGGCATCCCGGGACGCCCATGGCCTTGGCTCCCGTGGCCTACTGCCTGTGGCAGCGATTTCTCCGCTTCGATCCACAAGACCCCATCTGGCCGAACCGCGACCGTTTCGTGCTCTCGATCGGGCATGCGTCCATGCTGCTCTACTCGCTCTCCCATCTCACGGGGGTGAAAGCCGTCAGCAAGGATTACGAAACTCTGGGTGAACCGTCCGTGCCGCTGGAGGCCATCAAGCGGTTCCGTCAATTGGGGAGCCGCTGCCCGGGTCACCCGGAGTACCGGTGGACCTCGGGCATCGAAACCACCACGGGGCCGCTCGGGCAGGGCGTCACGAACAGCGTGGGCATGGCCATCGCCGGGCGCTGGATGGCGGCTCAGTTCAACAGGCCCGGCTTCGACGAGGTGATCAATTTCAACGTGTACGCCCTGTGCGGGGACGGCTGCATGATGGAGGGGATCTCTCACGAGGCCGCCTCGCTGGCCGGGCACTTGAGTCTCTCGAACCTGTGCTGGATCTACGACAACAACCACATCACGATCGAAGGCAACACCGCGCTGGCGTTCTCGGAGGATGTTGCCACGCGGTTCATCGCCTATGGCTGGAACGTGACCCGGGTCGGCGATGCCAATGACCTGGAGATGCTGGAGCGGGCTTTCCGCACCTTCCAGAAAACAGCGGACCGTCCGACTCTGATCATCGTGGATAGCCACATTGCCTATGGGGCGCCCAATAAACAGGACACCTCGGCGGCTCACGGGGAACCGCTCGGCGAGGAGGAAGTCCGGCTGACCAAGCGCAATTACGGCTGGCCGGAGGACGCGAAGTTCCATATCCCCGACGGTGTCTATGAGCACTTCCGGCAAGGGATCGGTGCTCGCGGGAAGACGCTGCGTGACGCGTGGTTCACGCGCATCAAGGAGTACAGGAGCAAGTACCCGGAGCTGGCCGATCAGTTGTACCGGATGCAGCACCGGCAGTTGCCGGATGGATGGGACAAGGACCTGCCGGCATTCCCGGCTGACGCCAAGGGTCTGGCCACACGGGTCTCCTCCGGGCAGGTGTTGAATGCCGTGGCGAAGCATGTGCCCTGGTTGATGGGCGGCTCGGCTGACCTCGCCCCTTCGGTCAAGACACGCTTGACCTTCGACGGAGCGGGCGACTTGACGTCCGACCATGCCGGCGGCCGCAATCTTCACTTTGGGATCCGCGAGCATGCCATGGCGGCGATCCTGAACGGCATGGCCCTGGTGAAGGTCCGGCCCTATGGCTCCGGATTCCTGATCTTCACCGATTACGCCAGAGGCGCGATCCGCCTCAGCGCCCTGATGGAATTGCCGGTCATCCACATTTTCACGCATGACTCGATCGCCGTGGGCGAAGACGGCCCCACCCATCAGCCGGTCGAGCATCTCCCCGCGTTACGGGCGATCCCGGGATTGATCGTGATCCGACCGGCGGATGCCAATGAGGTGGTCGAGGCATGGCGCGTGATCATGACGTTGCACCACGAGCCGGTGGCCCTCATTCTCACCCGGCAGGACGTGCCGACGCTGGACCGCACAACATACGCCTCGGCGGCCGGCACGGCGAAGGGCGCCTATGTGCTGGCCGATGCCGTCGGGGGCAAGCCCGATGTGATCCTCATCGGGACCGGCAGTGAGGTGTCGCTGTGTGTCACGGCCTACGAGGAGCTCAAGGCCGAGGGGATCAACGCGCGCGTCGTGAGCATGCCCTCGTGGGAGCTATTCGAGCGGCAGGACCACGGCTATCGGACCAAGGTCTTACCGCCGTCGGTCACCGCGCGCGTGGCCGTTGAACAGGCTTCGACGTTCGGGTGGGCGCACTATGTCGGCACGACGGGCGCCATCATCGGCATGACGACGTTCGGGGCCTCGGCCCCGCTCAAAGTGCTCCAGAAGGAATTCGGATTCACCAAGGAGCATGTCGTCGAGGCCGCCAGGCAGCAGGTCAAACAAGCGAGGCAGTCAATGCGCATCGCCATGGGGTCCGACCACGCAGGATTTGAATTGAAAGAGGCCCTGAGAGGCTATCTCAACGACCTCAAGTACGACGTGCTGGATTTGGGAACCCACAGTCCTGCTCCGGTCGACTACCCCGACTACGCCGAGGCGGTGGGCGTCGCCGTGCGCCGCGGGAAAGCCGATCGAGGCATTATGGTCTGTGGGAGCGGGGTGGGCGCGTCGATCGCCGCGAACAAAGTGCCAGGCATTCGCGCAGGTCTCTGCCACGATACCTATTCAGCTCACCAGGGTGTGGAACATGACGATATGAACGTGCTGGTGTTGGGCGGGCGCGTGATCGGCGTGGAAATGGCACGCCAGCTGGTCCGCGCCTTCTTGGGAGCCCGCTTCAGCGGCGATGACCGCCATCTCAGACGACTCACAAAGGTGATCACCATGGAAAACCCGTTGAACGCGCTGCAGAACTATGGGCAGTCGGTGTGGTTTGACTACATTCGCCGCAGCTTGATTACCAGCGGCGAGCTGCAACGAATGATCGACGACGACGGCTTGCGCGGTGTCACGTCAAACCCGGCCATCTTCGAGAAGGCCATTGCCGGGAGTACGGATTATAAGGATATCCTGACGGCCACGGACTCACGGAAGCTGGACGCCAAGACGTTGTACGAGCGGATTGCCGTCAGGGACATTCAGGAGGCCGCCGATCTCTTGCGGCCGGTGTATGACCGATCGATGAAGCGCGACGGCTACGTGAGCCTGGAAGTCTCGCCGACCCTCGCGCACGAGACACAAGGGACCCTCGAGGAGGCCCGACGATTGTGGAAAGCCGTGGCGCGGCCGAACGTGATGATTAAAGTTCCCGCGACGGGGGAAGGCATTCCCGCCATCCAGCAATTGATCGGCGAAGGCATCAACGTCAACGTGACGTTGCTCTTCTCACAGGAAGCGTACGAACGGGTGGCCGAGGCGTACCTGGCGGGCCTGGAGAAGCTCGCTGCGAGCAAAGGTGATCTCAGCCGCGTCGCCAGCGTCGCCAGCTTCTTTGTCAGTCGGATCGACTCGGCGATCGACGGCCTCATCACCGCTCGCTTGAAGACCGTGACGAACGCGAGAGAACAGGCGCTCCTTCGCAGCCTGATCGGCAAGGTGGCCATCGCCAATGCGAAGCTGGCCTATCAGCGGTATCGCGAACTCTTCAGCAGTCAACGGTGGCAGGCGCTGGCGGGCCGAGGCGCGCAGACCCAGCGCCTCTTGTGGGCCAGCACGGGCACCAAGGACCCCAATTATCGAGACGTGGTGTATGTCGAGGAACTCATCGGCCCCGACACCGTGAACACGATTCCGCCGGCGACGTTCGAGGCTTTCCGCGATCACGGGCGGCCTCGTCCCAGCCTCACCGAGGAGGTGGACGGGGCGTTCGATACGATGGCCACGCTGGCAGAGGCCGGCATCGCGATGAAGGACGTCACGGCCAAGCTCCTTGCGCAGGGGGTGCAGCTGTTCGCCGATGCGTTCGAGAAGCTGCTCACAGCGGTCGGGCAACGGGATAAGGAGGTCGGAGCAGGCAAGATCAATCACCAGACCTATAAGCTGCCTGCGCCCCTCACCGCAGCCGTAAAGGCCTTGTTGGATGAGTGGCGGGCGCACGCCAAGGTGCGGAAGCTCTGGGCGCGCGAGGCCTCGCTGTGGACCGGGGCGGATGAAGGACAATGGCTCGGCTGGCTGGGCATCACGAACGGACAACTGGCCCATATTGACCGACTCAAGACCATCTCGGAAGCCGCGAAGACCGCCGGATTGTCGCACGCCTTGCTGCTCGGCATGGGCGGGTCAAGTCTCGGCCCGGAAGTGATGAAAATGACCTTCGGAAAGATCGCCGGCTATCCCGAACTGCACGTTCTGGATTCGACTGACCCGGCTCAGGTGAAGACGTTCGAACACAGCGTTGACCTGGCGAAGACCCTCTTCATCGTCTCGAGCAAGTCCGGCGGTACGCTAGAGCCGAACATCTACAAACAATATTTCTTTGAGCGAGTGAAGCAAGTCGTGGGGGAGAAGGAAGCGGGCAACCGGTTCATCGCGATCACGGATCCTGGATCGAAGATGCAGAAGGTGGCCGAGAGTGATGGCTTCCGCCATATCTTCTTCGGTCTGCCGAGTATCGGCGGCCGGTACTCGGTCCTCTCCGATTTCGGCCTGGTGCCCGCGGCCATCATGGGTGTGGACGTGCCCAAGTTTCTCGATCGGACCGAAGAGATGGTGTACGCCTGCGCCCCTTCCGTCCCGATTGAGGAGAATCCCGGCGTCGTGTTGGGTCTCATCCTCGGAGCGGCGCACAACCAGGGCCACAATAAGCTGACGTTGATCACGTCGCCAGGAATCGGCGATCTGGGCGCCTGGCTCGAGCAATTGGTCGCTGAATCAACGGGCAAGGTGGGGAAAGGGATCATTCCCGTGGACCGGGAATCGCTCCGCGCTCCGACCGCGTACGGCAACGACCGCCTGTTCGTGTATGTGCGGCTTGAGGCGGCCCCCGATCGGGCGCAGGACGCGGCTGTCGAGGCGCTGGAACGGGCAGGACACCCGGTCGTGCGCATCGGGGTGGACGAAATCTACGATCTTGGCGAAGAGTTCTTCCGCTGGGAAATCGCGACCGCCGTGGCGGGGGCTGTCATCGGTATTCACCCGTTTGACCAGCCTGATGTGGAGGCCAGCAAAGTGGCGACGCGCAAACTGACCTCGGAATACGAGCAGACCGGCTCGCTCCCACCGGAGACGCCGATCCTCGAGGAAGGCGGCATCAAGCTCTTCACAGACGACAAGAATGCGAGCGCGCTCGGGGCAGCGGCGGGAAAGAGCCCGTCGCTCTCGGCCTATCTCAAGGTCCACCTCAACCGGATCAAGGCCGGCGATTACGTCGCTCTGCTGGCCTACATCGAAATGAACGAGGCCCACGAACGTGCCCTCCAAGCCATGCGGCATGCTGTGGGGGATTCCAAGCGGGTCGCGACCTGCCTCGGCTTCGGCCCGCGCTTCCTCCACTCGACCGGACAGGGGTACAAGGGGGGGCCGAACACGGGCGTCTTCCTGCAAATCACGTGCGACGACGCCGCAGACTTGCCGGTCCCCGGCCAGAAATATACGTTTGGCGTGGTCAAGGCCGCGCAGGCCCGCGGCGATTTTGAGGTTCTGGCGGAGCGTGGTCGCCGGGCCCTACGCGTCCATCTGGGTAAGGACGTCGGCGCCGGGTTGAGAACGCTGGAAGCGGCCATCAAGCAGGCGTTGACATAGGAGGAACACACGATGACAATCACGCAATACCTCGGCGACAAGGCCGACTATTTGCTCGACTTCAAGGACCCCAAGATACCCAAGGAACGGCTCCATGTGCCGGGACCGGATTTCGTCGACCGGATCTTCGCGCCCTCCGACCGCAACAACCGGGTGCTGAGCAACCTCGAGCGGATCTTCAGGCAAGGCCGCCTGAGTCACACCGGGTACCTCTCGATTCTACCGGTCGATCAGGGCATCGAGCACTCCGCGGGCGCGAGCTTTGCGCGGAACCCGGATTATTTCGACTCGGAGAACATCGTGCGTCTCGCGCTCGAGGGTGGCTGTAATGCGGTCGCGACGACATTCGGGGTGCTGGGCACCGTCGCCCGCAAGTACTCGCACAAGATTCCGTTCCTGGTGAAGATGAACCACAATGAGTTGCTGACTTACCCGAACAAGTTCGACCAGATCCTGTTCGGCACCGTGAAACAGGCCCATGAGATGGGCGCGGCTGCGGTCGGCGCAACCATCTACTTCGGCTCCGAGCAGAGCGCCAGGCAGATCGTCGAGATCAGCCAAGCCTTCGCCCTGGCCCACGAGATGGGGATGGCGACCGTCCTTTGGTGCTACTTGCGCAATAACGCCTTCAAGGCGGACAAGGACTACCACTTGTCCGCCGACCTCACCGGACAGGCCAACCACCTCGGCGTGACGATCCAAGCCGACATCATCAAGCAGAAGCTCCCAGAGACGAACAGCGGATTTAAGGCCCTGAACATGGGCGGCTCGAGCTACGGCAAGCTGGATGAGCGGATGTACAGCGATCTGTCCAGCGATCACCCGATCGACCTGTGCCGCTATCAGGTCGCCAACTGCTATCTCGGCCGCTCCGGGCTCATCAACAGCGGTGGCGCCGCCGGCAAGAACGACTTCGCCGAGGCGGTCACGACGGCGGTCATCAACAAACGCGCCGGCGGGATGGGACTGATTTCCGGTCGCAAGGCGTTCCAGCGTCCCATGAAGGACGGGGTCGCGTTGCTCAATGCCGTTCAGGACGTCTATCTCAGCCGAGAGGTCACGGTGGCGTGAGGAAGACGTGAGGAGTGAGGCGTAAGGAGTAAGGAGTGAAGAGAATGGTGGGAAAGACACGAGGTGGAATGGCAACGGCCCCTGTGGTGTTCCTGTTCGACGTGGACAACACCCTGCTCGACAACGATCGTGTCACGGCCGATTTGAAGCAACATCTGACTCATGAAGTCGGCCCCGAGCGACAGCAACGCTACTGGGCGATCTACGAGCAGTTGCGGGCTGAGCTGGGGTACGCCGACTACCTGGGCGCGTTGCAACGGTACCGGACTGAGTATCCGCGCGATCCGCGGCTCCTGACCGTCTCGCGCTTTCTGGTCAATTATCCGTTTGCGAACCGGTTGTTTCCGAACTCGCTCGATGTGTTGGATCAGTGCAAACAGTGGGGGAAGGCGGTCATCCTCTCCGATGGCGACGTCGTCTTCCAGCCCCGCAAGATCGAGCGCTCAGGCCTGTTTGACGCGGTAGATGGGAACGTGCTCATCTACGTCCACAAGGAGCAGGAACTGGACGATGTCGCGCAACAATACCCCGCCCGGCAGTACGTGTTGGTCGATGACAAGCTGCGTATCCTGGCAGCGGTGAAGAAAGTCTGGAGCTCGCGTGTGACCACCGTCTTCCCCCGGCAAGGTCACTATGCCAGAGACCCGCAGGCGGCGGCGAGTTATCCGGCGGCAGACGTGAGCCTCGAGCGAATCGGCGATCTTTTAAACTACGATCTGAAGAAGCTCCTCGAGGCGGCTCGTCCCGCATGACCTGACGGCAGGGCCGGCAGGGCAATCCGGACCTTCCCCCTGACCCAGTCCACGGGCAAATGGAAGAACGACAATGAGCGACGACAGTCGCCCGATGAGTCTTCCCCCGTTCTCGCCGGACTATCGCGTCTCCGGCGTGCTGCTGCACGTCACGTCGCTGCCCTCGCCTTACGGCATCGGCGACGTGGGGCCGGCTGCGCTGAGGTGGGTCGACCGCCTCCACGAAGCCGACCAACGCTGGTGGCAGGTGCTACCGCTGGGTCCCACGGGGTACGGCAACTCTCCTTATCAATCCCTTTCGTCTTTCATCGGCAACTGGCTCCTGATCAGCCCCGATTGGCTGATCGAGGATGGACTGTTGCGGTCAAGCGACTGCGAGGACCGCTCATTTTCTGCAACCACCGTTGATTACGACGTCGTGATCCCGTTCAAACGCCGGTTGCTCGAAAGGGCCTGGACCAACTTCAGCGCGGGGACGTCCCGGGAGCTGCAGCCCGCCTTTGAGCAGTTCCGCCACGACCGGGCGTACTGGCTGGAAGACTATGCCCTGTTCCGGGCGCTGAAAGCCAGGTACCATGGCGACTCCTACCTTGAGTGGCCTGCAGAGTTGGTTCAGCGTAAGCCGGCAGC
Organism: Nitrospirae bacterium 13_2_20CM_2_62_8; assembly: GCA_001914955.1. GTDB lineage: Bacteria > Nitrospirota > Nitrospiria > Nitrospirales > Nitrospiraceae > 40CM-3-62-11. Next base: position 11,183 of record MNDM01000037.1, read on the forward strand.
CCTGGCCCGGGCCTGGCAGGATCTGGCGGACCAGATCAATCAGGTTTGCTTCGTGCAATTCCTGCTGTTCCGCCAGGGGAAGCGGCTTAAGGAACATGCGCGCGCCAAGGGCGTGCGCTTGATCGGCGACCTGCCCATTTTCGTGTCTCCCGATTCGAGCGATGTGTGGACGAACCCGGAGCTGTTCCTGCTGGATGAACAGCGCCGGCCGCGTGTCGTCGCGGGTGTGCCGCCCGACGATTTCAGCTCCGAGGGGCAGCTCTGGGGCAATCCCATCTATGACTGGGACGCCCTTCGTCGGACCGGCTATCGTTGGTGGTTAGACCGCCTGCGCGCCCTGTTGGCTCACGTGGACGTGATTCGCCTGGATCATTTCCGTGCGTTCGCGGCTGCCTGGCATATACCGGCCGGGGCCCCGACGGCCCAATCCGGCCGATGGGTGCCTGGTCCGGGCGCCGAGTTCTTCAGCGTGGTACGGAGAGAACTGGGCGCTCTCCCGTTCATCGCCGAAGACTTGGGGCTGATCACGCCCGACGTCTACGTCCTCCGCGATCAGTTCCACATACCTGGGACGCGGGTGCTTCAGTTTGCCTTCGACGGCCATTCGGACAACCCGCACCTCCCGCGCAACTATGTCCACAATACGGTGGTGTACACCGGTACTCATGACAATCCCACGACGCGCGGCTGGTATGAAGAACTGCCGGATGACCAGCGGCAAATCATGTGGAATTACCTGAAGCAACCCGTGGGCGAGAGCGACGAGGTTGCCTGGGAGTTGATCCGTCTGGCATGGTCGTCGGGGGCTGCGATCGCGATCGCTCCGTTACAGGACGTGCTCAACCTGGGGAGAGAGGCTCGAATGAACGTGCCCGGTAGTACGGAAGACAACTGGCGCTGGCGCTGCACTGATGAGATGCTGTCTGCGCCTGCCTTCCAACATTTGCGGGACTTGACGAACAAGTCAAACCGGTCGAGCGTTCTTCGAAGTCCGCTAACTGGCAGCGTGTCGGCGATCTGCTGAGCGACAACATGGAAAGGAGATGCCCATGAGCTTACATCCGTTAGCTGGCCGGCCTGCGCCGGCGGATCTCCTGATAGACGTCGGCAAACTCGAACGCGCCTACTACGAGCGCTTACCTGACCTCAGTGACCCCAATCAACTGGTGAGCTTTGGCACCAGTGGGCACCGTGGCTCGCCGTTCGACGGCTCGTTCACCGAGGCTCACATTCTGGCCATGACGGAGGCGATCTGCGACTACCGCCGCAGCCAAGGCATTGATGGCCCGCTGTTCATGGGCAAGGACAGCCACGCCGCCTCCCCACCGGCCGAGCGCACGGCCCTGGAAGTGTTCGCGGCCAATGGCGTGGACGTCTTCATCCAGCGCGACAACGGCGTCACGCCGACCCCGGTCATCTCCCACGCGATCCTGGTCCGCAACCGCGGGCCTCACGAGCACCAGGCAGACGGGATCGTCGTCACCCCTTCGCATAATCCACCGGAGGACGGCGGCTTCAAGTACAACCCGCCGCACGGCGGTCCGGCCGATACCGACGTGACCGGGTGGATTCAAGATCGGGCCAACACGCTCCTGCGCGGCGCCAACAAGGAGGTGAAACGATTCCCGTACGCCATAGCCCGCAAGGCCTCGACGACCCACGAGACCGACTTCGTGGCCCCCTATGTCAGGGATCTGGCCAGCGCGATTGACATGGAAGCCATTCGCTCGGCGGGCCTGAAGATCGGGGTCGATCCCCTCGGCGGCGCGGCGGCGGGCTATTGGGGACCGGTGCGGGAGGAGTTCGGCCTGAACATCACGGTGGTGAATCCGAAGCTCGACCCCACCTTCCGGTTCATGACCCTCGATCACGATGGCAAGATCCGCATGGACTGCTCCAGTCCCTATGCGATGGCCGGCCTGGTCAAACTCAAGGACCGCTTCGACATCGCGTTCGGCAACGATCCTGACTCGGACCGGCACGGCATCGTCACGCGGTCGGCCGGGCTCTTGAATCCCAACCATTATCTGGCGGTGGCGATTCGGTATCTGCTCACACACCGCCCGCAATGGGCGACGAGCGCGGTGGTGGGAAAAACGCTGGTCAGCAGCTGCATGATCGATCGGGTAGTGCAGGACCTGGGGCGGCACTTGTCCGAGGTGCCGGTGGGCTTCAAATGGTTTGCGGCCGGGTTGCTGGACGGGTCCTGTTGCTTCGGGGGCGAAGAGAGCGCCGGCGCGAGTTTTCTCCGCCGGGATGGCACAGTGTGGACGACGGACAAGGACGGACCCCTGCTCGGCTTGCTTGCGGCAGAAATCACCGCACGCACGGGCAAGGACCCCGGCGTGCACTATCAGGAGCTCACCGCCAAGTTCGGCCAAGCCTACTACGTACGCATCGACGCGCCGGCGACACCCGAGCAAAAGAATCGGCTGGGGAAGCTGTCCCCGCAAAGCGTGAGCGCCGCCAAACTGGCAGGCGACCCGATCGAGGTGAAACTGACCCGCGCCCCCGGAAACAATGCTCCCATCGGTGGACTGAAGGTGGTCACCAAGCGAGGGTGGTTTGCGGCCCGCCCCTCCGGCACCGAGAACATCTACAAACTCTACGCGGAGAGCCTCAGCAGCCAGGCTCACCTCGATACCATCGTCGAAGAAGCCCAAGAGATTGTCGGACGCGCCCTGGCGGACTGATCGCGTGACCTGACCGGACTCGGTTGAAACCTACACCTTAGAGGTAAATTCACGTTATGGCAAAAACAGAAGACAAGAACGGGAACGGAGAGTCCAAGCTCAAGCGTAAGAAATATGAGAAGGAGCTACGCCGGCTTCAGGCCGAGCTCTGCCGTCTCCAGGAGTGGGTGAAACACAAGGGACTGCGGATCATCATAGTGTTCGAGGGACGCGACGGCGCGGGGAAGGGCGGCACGATTCGCGCCATCACCGAACGTGTGAGTCCCCGCGTGTTTCGCCTCGTGGCGTTACCCGCTCCATCCGACCGCGAGAAGAGCCAGATGTATATACAGCGCTATATGCAGCACTTCCCGGCGGCTGGCGAGATCGTGATCTTCGACCGCAGTTGGTACAACCGTGCCGGTGTCGAATACGTGATGGGATTTTGTACCAAGGAACAGCACCGGCGCTTCCTCGAACTCTGCCCGGTGGTCGAAGCATACATCGTGGATGGAGGGATCATCCTGATTAAGTACTGGCTCGAGGTGGGCAACGAGGAACAGGAGCGGCGATTCGAGGCTCGGATCGAGGATCCGTTGCGCCAGTGGAAACTCAGTCCAATAGACCTGCCGTCACGTGAAAAGTGGTACGAGTACTCGCGTGCCCGGGACATGATGCTGGAGGCGACTGACACGAAGCACGCGCCGTGGTATATCGTGCATTCGGATAACAAGCGCAAGGCGCGCCTCAATTGCATAGCCCATCTGCTGAAGCTGATCCCCTACGAGAAGGTGCCGCGCGAAACAGTGCGGCTGCCCAAGCGATCGGACAAGCACAAGTACGATGACCAGGCGCCATTGAAGGGAAGGCACTTTATCCCCGAGATATACTGACGCCCGGCATCCCTCGAACGGCCCCCCAGGCTACCGTGAACGACCTGAGCACGTTGCTGGCCCGCTCGACGCCGGGTCTTCAGCAGCGGCGGGCCTACCGGCGTGAAGCGTGGAGCCCCGATTCACCCTCTACCTGCTGTATCAGTTCTAAAGAAATCCCATTGCCTCCGCGCGGCGCGTTGGTGTATGCTCCGCCTCGCCGCCGGCTGACTGCTGTCCGAAAGAAGTGAGAAGTGATGTCCGTTAAGCAACCGAAAGGCGAAGTTACTCCCGGTTTCTCTACTCCGGTCGGCACGCGCAGGAAATTCTTTCAATGGGTCACTCGGATGGCTGCCGGGTTGATCGGCTTGAGTCTCGCTATTCCGCTCGTCGGGTATGTGATCTCGCCGGCTCTGAAGCGCCGCGACAAGCCGTGGGTGGAGGTTGGAAGGGTGGACGAGTTAACTGCCGGCCAGCCCAAACAACTTGAATATGTTGCCACCATTCGGGATGGCTATCTGGAAGCGAAGACCCATAAGGCAGTCTGGGCGATCAAGCAGTCAGACGGGCAAGTGACCGTCTTCTCCCCCCTGTGCACCCATTTAGGGTGTGGCTATCACTGGGACGGAGACGAGCGGAAGTTCAAATGTCCCTGTCACGGGAGCGTCTACGATGTAAGCGGCAACGTGCTGCACGGCCCGGCGCCTCGCCATCTGGATGTGTTGCCAGCAAAGGTCGAAAACGGACGCCTGCTGGTGGTCTACAAGGAATTCAAATCCGGCACCTCAACGGCTGTGGAACTCTAGTAACTCCTCACTCCTCACTTTTCACTGGAGGGACACGAGTGTCCCGACTCTACGACTGGCTCGATAGCCGGCTCAAACTGAAGTCGGTCGAACGCACACTGCTGGATGAACCGATCCCGGGCGGCGCCAGTTGGATCTATGTGTTCGGCTCGGCCACGCTCTTCCTGTTTGTGCTGCAAGCTGTCACCGGCATGTTCCTCGCCGTGTACTATGCTCCGACGCCGGATCATGCCTATGACAGCGTGCAGTACATCGAAAACCAGGTGACCTTCGGCTGGTTCGTCCGCGGCCTCCACCATTGGGGCGCGTCGGCAATGGTCGTCGCGATTGGCCTGCACATGCTCCAAGTCTTTCTCTATGGAGCCTTCAAGCCGCCACGCGAGCTCATGTGGATGGTGGGGGTGGTCCTGTTCCTGATCGTGATGATGTTTGCGTTCACCGGCTATCTCTTGCCCTGGGATCAGACCGCCTACTGGGCCACCCAGATCGGCATCAATATGGCAGGCACGGTCCCCCTCGTCGGGGACTTCCTCGTGAAGGTCCTGCGCGGCGGGGAGACGTTGGGAGCCCTGACGCTGTCCCGGTTCTTTGCGGTGCATGTCCTGTTCCTGCCTGCGCTGATCCTCGCGGGAATCATGCTGCATCTTTTTATTCTCCGGCGGGTTGGACCGGCCGGCCCCTGGGATGAGGCGAAGGCGGCTGCGGGCAGCGAGACCTTTTATCCCCGTCAAGTCTATATGGACGCGGTGGTCATGCTTGGCGTATTTATCGTGCTTGCCGCGCTCGCCACCCTGGTCCCCTTCCCGCTGACCGATAAGGCCGATCCGTCTGACACGAGTTTCGTGCCGGTGCCGGAGTGGTACTTCCTCTTCTATTACGAGTTCCTGAAGCACGTGCATGGTCCGCTTGAACCCGTGGCCACCTGGATCCTGCCGGGCGCTGCGGTGCTTGTCATGCTCTTCTGGCCGTTTCTCGATTGGCAGAAAAAAGTTCGCGCCCCGGCCTCGCGTCCTCTCGGAATGGCGCTGGGGGTCCTGTTCTTGGTGTTCGTCTTCTCTCTGCTCGGGATCTCTCTCAAGAATCTCTACGCCGTCAAGCGCGTGGATCCCGCCATCGCCCACGGCAAGGCGCTCGTCAAGCAATTCGGCTGCACGGCCTGTCATCGGATTCACGGCGAAGGCGGAGCCATCGGTCCGGAGCTGTCGTACGTCGGCGATCGACGCCCCGAACGCGAGTGGCATTTCAAGCACTTCCGCAATCCGCAGTCGGTTTCCCCCGGCTCCATCATGCCTAAGTTTCCGCTCACAGATCAGGAGCTCCATGACCTCACCAGCTACATGCTCAGCCTTCGGCGTGAGACGTAGGCTTCGGCGAGCGGGTCACCGCTCCGCCAAACAGACGGCGAGCCACAATTTGGATTTATCGCCACGAAAGGAATGAATCGTATGCAACTCGGCATGATCGGACTCGGCAGGATGGGCGCCAATATGGTCCGCCGCTTGATACGCGGGGGACATCACTGCGTCGTCTACGACCGAAACCGCGAGGCGGTGAACGGGTTGGTCAAGGAGGGCGCCGTCGGCGCCACCTCTCTCGATGAATTTGCGGCCACGCTCGCGAAGCCGCGCACCGCGTGGCTGATGGTGCCGGCCGCCGTCGTGGACAGCACACTGAAGGACCTGGCCGCGCGGATGCAGGCCGACGACGCCATCATCGATGGGGGGAACTCCTACTACATCGACGACATCCGGCGGGCCAGGGATCTGCAGGCGAAAGGGATCCACTATCTCGACGTGGGCACGAGCGGCGGCATCTGGGGCCTGGAGCGCGGCTATTGCCTGATGATCGGCGGCGACCTGACGGCGGTGAAGCGTCTCGACCCGATCTTCAAGACCCTGGCGCCGGGGAGAGGCTCGATCCCGCGCACACCGGGACGCGAGAAAGTGAGGGGAACCGCCGAGGACGGCTACCTGCACTGCGGGCCGAGCGGAGCGGGACATTTTGTGAAGATGGTCCATAACGGCATCGAATACGGCGTGATGGCCGCCTATGCCGAGGGTCTGAACATCCTGAAGCACGCGAACGTGGGCAAACGAGGTCGCACGATCGATGCGGAGACCACACCCCTTCGCGATCCTGATCATTACCAATATGACTTCAGTCTCGCCGATGTGGCAGAACTGTGGCGTCGTGGCAGCGTCATCGCCTCGTGGTTGCTCGATCTCAGCGCGATCGCCTTGCTCAAGCAGCCGGACCTGGGGACATTCTCCGGCCGGGTGTCCGACTCTGGCGAAGGGCGATGGACGATCACGGCCGCGATCGACGAAGGCGCCCCGGCGCCGGTCCTGAGCGCCGCGCTGTATCAGCGGTTTACGTCACGCGGCGAGGACGATTTCGCCACGAAGGTCCTGTCCGCCATGCGCTTCGAGTTCGGCGGCCACGTCGAACGGGCAACGGGGGGATAGGGAGAGTGAGGAGTGAACAGTGAGGAGTGAGGAGGTCTAAGCGGTGGCAGCCGGTTATCAAACGAGCAGTGCAGGACAATTCAAGCTATCTGCCGATGCCGTTCCTTCCGATGCCCTCGTGTTCTTTGGCGCGACGGGCGACTTGGCATACAAGAAAATCTTTCCCGCGTTGCAGGGCATGATCAAACACGAAACCCTGTCGGCTCCCGTCGTCGGTGTCGCCAAATCCGGTTGGACGCTGGAGCAATTGCGGGCGCGGGCCCGTGAGAGCCTCAGCCAACACGGGGGAGGCGTGGATGAGGCGGCGTTCGGCAAACTCCTGCAGCAGCTCCAGTACATCGACGGCGACTATCAAGATCCTACAACGTACCAACAGTTGCGAAAAGCCCTTGGCGACGCGACGAGACCTACGCACTACCTGGCCATTCCGCCGAGTCTGTTCGGCACGGTGGTTGAGGGACTCAGCCGCTCGGGTTGCGCCGAGCAGGCACGCGTCATCATCGAAAAGCCGTTCGGACGAGATCTGGCCTCGGCCCAGGCCTTGAACGTCACCTTGCGCTCGGCGTTTCCGGAGTCCAACATCTTCCGCATCGACCATTACCTCGGGAAAGAGGCGGTCGAGAACCTGCTCTTCTTCCGTTTCGCAAACACCTTTCTCGAACCGATTTGGAATCGCAACTATGTGCACAGCGTGCAGATCACCATGGCCGAGAAATTCGGCGTCGCCGGACGGGGGAAATTCTATGATGACACCGGCGCGATTCGCGATGTGGTGCAGAACCATATGCTCCAAGTGATCGCCTTCCTGGCCATGGAACCACTGACGCTGACGTACCATGAATCGCTTCGTGATGAGGTGGTGAAGATCCTTCGGATGATTCCGCCGCTCCAACCCGCCGACCTGGTGCGCGGGCAGTTTCGGGGCTACCTCAAGGAGCCGGGAGTCTCCCCGAATTCCGATGTCGAGACCTACGCCGCGGTAC